>DATBHZ010000001.1:0-20717 GCA_036557185.1 Acidimicrobiia bacterium
GATCAGCGACGCGTCGGCAACCTCGACGAGCGCCTGCGCCGCCGGGCTCTTGGGGACGCCGGCGTCGACGATCGTGGGGACCTCGGCATCGCGCAGGGAGACCGCGAGCGCCGCGCCGGCCTCGGCTCCGGAGGGTGCACCGGGGACTGCCGTGCCGCGGCCGTGCGGGACGAGCCGCATGCCGTCGCACACGTCGACCGCGAGCCGCTCGAGCGCGTCGGTCGGAGCCTCCGGACCCAGCGCGAGCCAATCGGCGTCGCCGTGCTCCGGATCGCCTGCCATCCCGAGCACCGCAGGTTGGTCGCCGCACAGGTCGACGAGGCACACGCCTGGGGCCGGCGTGAGCGCCAGCGCGCACGCGGCGGCGAACACCGAGGTACCGGAGCCGCCCTTGGGCGACCAGATGGTGAGCAGCACTTCCTTCCCCTCTCCGCATCCGGGTGCGACCCGTTGGGCCGCGCGACACCGGGGGAGTGGAAGGGAAGAGCGCCACTGTCGCGGAGCAAGGACGGATTGTCAAGAGGGCTCTATCCTCGCAAGCGTGCCGGGCGAGGCAGCCTTCTTCGACCTCGACAAGACGATCATCGCGAAGAGCTCCGTGCTCGCGTTCGGCCGGCCCTTCTATCGTGAAGGGCTGTTGTCAAAGGGCGCGATCGTCCGCAGTGTGTACGGGCAGGCGGTCTTCATGCTCGTCGGCGCCGACGAGGCGAAGATGGAGAAGCTCCGCCAAGCGATGCTCACGCTCACGATCGGGTGGAGTCAGGAGCACATCGCCCAGATCGTGCGCGAGACGCTCGACGAGGTGATCACGCCGATCGTCTACGCGGAAGCGCTCGAGCTGTTCGACGAGCACCATGCCGCGGGGCGGACGGTCGCGATCGTGTCATCGGCTCCGAGCGAGGTCGTCGAGCCGCTCGCCGAATTCCTCGGTGCCGATCGGGTCATCGCGACGAGGGCTCGCGTCGACGCCGAAGGCCGCTACACGGGTGAGCTGGAGTTCTACGCGTACGGGCCGAACAAGGCCGCGGCCATCCGGGAGCTGGCGATGCGTGAGTCGATCGATCTGCGGTCCTCGTACGCCTACAGCGACTCGGCCACCGACCTGCCGATGCTGGAGGCCGTCGGGCATCCCGTCGCGGTCAACCCAGATCGCGAGCTTGCGCGGATCGCGCGCGAACGCGAGTGGGAGCTGCGTTTCTTCCAGCACCCCGTGCGGCTACGCGACCGAGTGCCGGTCCCGCCGAAGGGTCCGACGATCGCGGTCGCCGGCGTTGCCGCCGCTGCGGGGGCGGTCGCCGGCGCGTACGCGCTCTGGCGTCACTCGTCCAACCGGGCCGCGCTCAACCGCGCGGCCTCGTGAACCTCGACGGAGCTCTGGCCTTACGCCTCGCGCACCTTGTACGCGATCGCGGCGCCGATAGCGAGAACGATGAGGAGCAGGAGGAGCTTCTTCACGAGTTTCCCTTCATCTGCGACACGGAACTTTCCGGATCGTACCCCGATGATGCGTCCGAGGCACCAGCCGCGCGGACGGCGCCGAACCGCCCGGTTTACGCCAGGGACACGATGTCCATGAGGTCGTCGGACCAGTAGTCGAGCGCCCCTTCGGGCATCAGCAGGACGCGGTCCGGGCCGAGCGCCTCGACGAACTCGGGATCGTGCGATACGAACACCAGGGTGCCCTTCCAACGGCGGAGCGCGTTCGCGATCGCGGTCCGCGATGGAGGGTCGAGGTTGTTCGTCGGCTCGTCGAGCAGCAGGAGGTTGTGCCTCCCGCCGACGAGCATCGACAACGCGAGCTTGGTCTTCTCGCCGCCCGAGAGCGTGCCGGCATCCTGGAACGCCACATCACCCTGCAGGCCGAACGCGCCCAGGAGGTTCCGCCGCTCCTGCACGCCCATCCCCGGAGTCGCGTCGGCGATGTGGTCGAGCACCGAGCGCCCGGGCGTGATGGTCTCGTGCTCCTGCGCGAAGTACCCGAGCGACACGTTGTGGCCGAGCGACACCGAACCCGCGCCCGGCTCGATCTCTCCCGCCAGCACGCGGATCAGGCTCGTCTTCCCCGCGCCGTTCAAACCGAGGATCAGCAAGCGCTCGCGGCGGCCGACGTCGAACGTCACGTCTTCGAAGATCCACGGGCCTCCGTACGACTTCGCGAGGTCCCTTGCGTCGAGGACCACCTTGCCCGGCTCGACAGGATCCGGAAGTCGCGCGTGGATCGCACGCGTCGGGCCTTTCTTGACGGCGGTCGCGTTCGGGTCGGCTTCGAGCCGTTCGACGCGCTTGTCGAGCGACTTCGCGATCCGCGCCCGCTTGGCGGTCTGCCCGCGCATCGAGTCCGCCAGCGTCGAGAGCCTGCGCCGCTCCGCGAGGTTGCGCTCCGCAAGCTTGGCGCGTCGCGTCTCGTCCGCCCGGCGCGCGACGAGGTACTGCGAATAGGTGCCGCGGTACTCACGCAGCTCCCCCTCGTCGAGGTGCAGGACGCGGGTGATCGACCTGTCGAGGAGCTCGAGGTCGTGGCTGACGACGACGAGCGTGCCGCGGTAGCTGCGCAGGAACGACATCAACCATTCCTTGGCGTCGAGGTCGAGGTGGTTCGTCGGCTCGTCGAGCAGGAGCAGGTCGCTGCCTGCGAAGAGGATGCGCGCGAGCTCCGCGCGCCTGCGCTCCCCACCCGACAGCACTTCGAGCGGCAGGTCGACGCGGTCCGCCCTGAGCCCGACCCCGGCGGCGAGCTTGCGCACCTCAGACTCCGCCCCGTACCCGCCGGCGTGACGGAACGCATCCTCCGCGTTCGCGAAGCGCGCGATGTTGCGGTCGGAGGGTTCCTCCTCGACGGCAGCATGCAGCTTCGCGACACGCCGAGCCGCTTCGTCGAGGCCGCGCCCCGACAAGACGTGGCTGAGGACGCTCGTCTCGGTGCCCTCGCCCTGGGACTTCGGCTCCTGCGGCAGGTATCCCACGCGGTTGCCGCGCACGATCACCCCGGTTGCAGGCGCGTCCTCACCGCCGAGCACGCGCAGGAGCGAGGTCTTCCCCGCGCCGTTGCGCCCGACCACCCCCACCTTGTCGCCGGGTCGCAAGGTGAAGCTCGCGTCGCGCAGCGTCGTGTGGCCTCCGACCTCGACGGCGACGTTGCGGACCTGGAGCATCGGACCATGGTGCCAGGCGACGGTCACCGGCTGGCCCTCTTATCAGCCACGGCCGTAGGGTCGAAGCAACGAGAGGAGACCACCGATGGATTACCGCGCGTTCGGTCGCACCGGCACCCGAGTCTCCGAGCTCTGCCTCGGAACGATGACGTTCGGCAAGGAGGCCGATGAGTCGATGAGTCGCAAGATCGTCGACTCGTTCCTCGACGCCGGTGGCAACTTCGTCGACACCGCCAACGTCTACCAACAGGGTGTGTCGGAGGAGATCACCGGCCGCGCCCTGGGCGCCAAGCGCGGCGACGTCGTGCTCGCCACGAAGGTGCGCTTTCCCATGGGTGACGGACCGAACAACGTGGGCGCGTCGCGGCGCAACATCCGCATGCAGGTCGAGGAGTCCCTCACACGCCTCGGGACCGACTGGATCGACCTCTACCAGATCCACTGCTGGGACCCGCGCACCCCACTCGAAGAGACCCTCTCGACGCTCAACGACCTCGTGCACGAGGGCAAGGTTCGCTACATCGGCGCGAGCAACTACGCGGGATGGCACCTCGCCAAGGCGCTCGGCGTCTCTGCGCTCCACGGCTGGGAGCCGTTCGCGTCGCTCCAGCCGGAGTACTCACTGATCACACGTGACCTCGAACGCGAGCTGCTCCCGCTGTGCCAATCCGAAGGGCTCGCCGTCATCCCGTGGAGCCCGCTCGCGGGCGGCATCCTCACCGGCAAGTACACGAAGGACGCCGACATGCCGACCGGCACCCGCGGCGCCGAGACCGAGAACCCGATCACGTTCACCTACCGGCTCGACGACCGCGCGTGGAACGTCGTCGACGCCGTGCGCGAGGTCGCCTCCGACATCGGCAAGTCCTGCGCCCAGGTCGCCCTCAACTGGGTCAACAACCGGCGCGGCATCACCTCGTCGATCATCGGAGCGCGCAACCTCGAGCAGCTCACCGACAACCTCGGCGCGGTCGGCTGGCAGCTCGACGACGAGCACCGCAAGAAGCTCACCTGGGCCAGCGGCTTCCGCCTCGGCTACCCCTACGAGTTCATCCAGTTCTCCGACCATTGAGCCCGTAGAAGCCCGACCGCCGGGGACGTACGTCCAGTCGCTCAAACATGCGGCGGCTTCGCCGCCGAACTCGCTTGGTGGACGCACGTCCCCGTCGGTCCCCCTTGGATGAGAGACGCACGTCGGCGCCAGCCAAGGACCCTCGAGACCGCGTGCAGGTCGCGTTCTCGGATGTCGGGCAACGGGCATTGCAGCTCGCGGGTGCGTTCAGCGGGCCCGCCCTAACGTTCCAGACCGGCATTCTGAGCGCACGCCAGCGGCGTGCTCCCTTGCTTCTCGGTCAGAATGTGGACGTGGCAGAGGTTCCCGAGATCCGGTACGCCTCTGTCGGTGACGCCGATGTCGCATACCAGGTGTTCGGCGATGGTCCCGTTGACGTGGTGCATTTCTGGGGTCTTGGCGCGCACGTCGAATTGAACTGGGATACACCCGCGGACGCCGCGTTCTTGAAGCGCTTGGGTGGGATCGCGCGGGTGTTGGTATTCGACAAGCGCGGCACGGGAGCGTCGGATCCGGTTCTGCGATCGGCCATCCCGACGTGGGAAGACTGGACCCAGGATCTCGTGGCGGTGATGGACGCAGCGGGCTGGGAACGCGCAGCCATCAGCACGGAGAATGCTGGGGGTCCGATTGCAATCTTGTTCGCGGCAACGCATCCGGAGCGCGTGACGAGCTTGGTACTAGCGAGCACGACGGCCCGGTATCTGGCTTCTCCGGACTATCCGGCGGGGGTGAGCCCCGATGTGGCGGAGCACGGCGTCAGGCTGTTGGGGAAGCTATGGGGAACGACGGAATACGCCCGTTTGGCATGGCCGAGTCTCGCTGAAGACGAGACCTCGCTTCGGAACCTCGCTCGTAATCAACGCGTATCCGCGACGCCGCGGTCGGCGGAGGCGCAGATGCGGTACTTCGTCGGTGTCGACGTGCGCGACGCGCTCCCGCTCATTCAAGCGCCCACGCTGGTGTTACACAGCGAGGGCGACGGGGTGGTCCCAGTCGCGCAGGGCGAGTACCTCGCATCTCATATTCGGGGCGCGAAGTTCGTCACGTGGGCAAGTGACGACAACGCGGTCACGACCGCCACGGATCGGTATATGGGCGCGGTCGGCGAGTTCCTCACCGGCCAGCGCCCTGGACCGGAGCCAGACCGGGTGCTGGCGACAATCCTGTTCACCGACATCGTCGGCTCGACCGATCGGTTGTCGCGGATGGGTGACGCCCGATGGCGGCACGTGCTCGACGTCCACGACGCAGTCGTCCGCCAGCAGCTTGCCCGGTTCGGTGGCCAGGAGATCAACACGACGGGAGATGGTTTCGTCGTAGCGTTCGACGGTCCCGCGCGCGCGATCCGATGCGGCCTTGCCCTGATCCACGATCTCGAACAGCGCGGCGTCCGGATCAGGGCGGGCTGCCACACGGGCGAGTGTGAACGCCGCGGCAACGATCTCGCAGGTCTCGCCGTCCACATCGCTGCGCGCATCGCTGCCGTCGCCGGACCGACACAAATGCTCGTGTCATCGACAGTCGGTGACCTCGTGCTCGGGAGCGGCATCGAGTTCACGGACGCCGGCCAACACGAGTTGAAGGGGGTGCCAGGAAGCTGGCACCTCCTGACCACGGGACCGTGAACAAGTAAAGCGCTAACTGCTGATTTTGCGTCACCCGGCGAACTCCTACTGCGAGGTCTGGGACCGCTCACTCGCGAGGGGCAGAATCGCCGCAACGCCGCGAACAGCACGCGGCGTTCCAGCTCTGTGCAACCACTGACGGCATCACTTGAAGGAGACCACGCCCGACCTGCGTCCGCGGAGTGCCGCATGGACTCGAGCCGCCGGCGGCGCCGTGCGTCCACCAAGCGAATCGCGGCCGCGCAGCGGCCCGGCGCCCGAGCGACTGGACGTATGTCGCCGCCGGCGCTCGCCGGTTTAACAGCGAGCGGGTCGCTCGCTGCGGCGTGGCTCACGGAGTTCGCGGACCCTGTGGACACGTTCGCAGGCGTTACACAGCTGTCATTGCGTGGGTGTTCGACGCTGGGGATGGATGGTCTCGCCGCGCGCCAGCATCGCGACGAACTGGTCGATCCGGCGGGCCCTGGTGTCGCTTCGTTTCGCCGTCTCGATCCGGTACAGCAATGAGTAGCGGTTCTGCCGAGTGAGCTTCTCGAACGTCGCCTGTGCGCGTGGTTCGGCACGCAGAGCAGCCGCGAAGTCGGCCGGGACCTCGATGGTCTTTCCGCCCGCGTATGCGGTGTCCCAGCGACCGTCAGCCCGCGCGCGCTCGACTTCGGCGAGACCAGCCGGATGCATTCGCCCCTCGCTCATCAGCCGTTCGATGATGGAAACGTTGCGCTTCGACCAACCGCTTCGGGAACCACGGGGCGTGAAACGGCGAGAGTACGTGGTGTCGTCTGCGCGCCGAAGCTGACCGTCGATCCAGCCGTAACTCAGCGCCTCCTCGAGTGCTTCCTCGTAGGTCAGGCTCGTCGGGTTGACCGTCCCCTGCTTCGACAGCAAGAGCCACACGCCAGCTGACCGAGCATGGTTTGCACCGAGCCAGCTCCGCCAGGCGTCAGCGTCTGTCACGACGAGCGGCGGATGGTCAGCTGCCATGCTGAGAGCTTGCCAGCCCGCCAGTGAAGCACCTCGGAGGATTGGCAGATGGCTGCACGAATCTCCCTTGAAGGCAAAGTCGTCGTTGTGACCGGCGCGGGCGGCGGGGTGGGGCGCGCCTACGTCGAGCTCCTCGCCGAACGTGGTGCGCGAGTCGTCGTGAACGACTTGGGCACCGACGTATCGGGGTTCGGGAGAGACTCCACGATCGCGCAAGACGTGGCCGACCTCGTTCGGCTACGTGGAGGTGAGGCGATCGCGAACGACAGCGACGTTTCCACCCCTGACGGTGGCAGCGATCTGATCGCGACGACCATCGAGCACTTCGGGAGGATCGACGTTCTCGTCAACAACGCTGGGATCTGCGGAAGCCAGCAGTTCGAGGACAGCACCCTCGACGATTTCGACCGCTACTGGCGCGTCCACCTCGGTGCCCCGGTCAACACCGTGAAGGCTGCGTGGCCGCACATGGTCACCCAGCACTCCGGGAAGATCATCCTCACGACCTCCGTCGCCGGCCTGTTCGGCATCCGGGGACAAGCCACTTACGCGGCCGCCAAGTGCGCCGTTGTGGGACTGATGCGCATTCTCGCGATCGAAGGCGCGGAGCACGGGGTTCTCGTGAACACGATTTCGCCGAACGCGTACACGAGGATGCACCCGGCCGCGGGGTCCCGCACGCCAGAAGACGAGGCAAGGCGCGCCATGCCCGTCGAAGCGGTCGCGCCAGCGATTGTCTGGTTGGCGAGCGATGAATGCTCGGAGACGAACAGCATCTACAACGTGGAAGCCGGAGCAATCCAACGCGTCGCGATCGTCATGGGACCTGGCTTCTACGATCCACATCTGACCCCGGAGAGCATCGCCGAACACTCCGCGAAGGTCCAAGCACTCCAGAACTTCTCCGAACCGGGCCCGATCGAGCTTCCGACGTAGCCACCGGGGACGTGCGTCCACAATTGGAGCCGGCGGGGACGTGCGTCCACCAAGCGAGTTCGGCGGCGAAGCCGCCAGTGTCTGAGCGACTGGGCGTACGTCCCCGCCGGCTTAGACCGCGAGCAGGTCGCGCGCGCCGGTGTCGGCCGAGGGGTGACGCAGCTTGCTCATCGCACGCGCTTCGATCTGACGAATGCGCTCACGCGTGAGGTTGAAGTGCTCGCCCACCTCTTCGAGCGTCCGAGGCTCACCACGATCGAGCCCGAACCGCAGCGCGAGGATCGCACGCTCGCGATCGTCGAGCGGCGAGAGCAGCTTCTCGATCTCTGCCGGCAGCAACGCCGTCGCCGCAACCTCGAACGGTGACTCCGCGGAGCGGTCCTCGACGATGTCGCCGAGCTCGGCGTCGCCGTCCTCACGAAGCGGCTCGCTGAGCGAGAGGGGCTCCGCTGCGAAGCGCAACGCCTCGGTCACCTTGTCCTCGGGCATCTCGACCTCGATCGAGAGCTCGGCGAGGGTCGCCGGCCGCCCGAGCTTGAGCTCGAGACGCGACCGCGCCTTCTGCAAGCGCGCGAGCGTGTCGCCCGCGTGCACCGGCAGACGAATGGTCCGACCCGTGTTCGCGATACCGCGAGTGATCGCCTGGCGGATCCACCAGGTCGCGTACGTGGAGAACTTGAAACCCTTGCGCCAGTCGAACTTCTCGACGGCGTGCATCAGGCCGAGGTTGCCCTCCTGGATGAGGTCCAGTAGCGGCAGCCCGGAGGCCTGGTACTTCTTCGCGATCGATACGACGAGCCGGAGGTTCGACTGCACGAAGGTCCGCTGGGCGTCGTCGCCCTCGCGGACCGTCTTGCGCAGCTCGCGCTTCTTGGCGGGAGTCAGGCCCTTGACGCCTGCCTCCATCTCGCCCCGGGCACTGTTCCCACGCTCGATCTGCTGGGCCAGCCGGACTTCGTCATCCTTGGTCAGCAGCGGGTACTGGCCGATATCCGTCAGATACAGGCGGACGAGATCCTCCTCGTCCCGCTCGACGCGCTCCTTCGCCACGCGTGCAACACCCCTTCGGCTGGTAGTTCTTTTTCCGGACTCGGGATATAACGCTCACCACGGCCCAGAAAGTTCCGGCCGCCTCGCCCCCAACGTGTTCCTGTACGATACCGGCCCCGTCAAGCCATCCGAACGGGCTTCTTTCGGGCTTCTCCCCCTCCCAGAGGCGGAACCGTGACCGACGACCCAGAGGTCGAGATCTGGATGGTCACCGGCCGTTTCCATGCCAGGTCGGGGCGTGAGGCCGAGCTCGGTGCAGCCCTCGCCCGGTATGTCGTGCTGACCCGATCGGTCCCGGGCTGCCGCAACGTCGACCTCGCACTGTCGGCTTCCTTCCCCGGCCGGTACCTCGTGGTCGAGAAGTGGGACGACCCCGACGCGCAGCGCGCCCACCTCGACGCCGACGTCACCGTCGAGATGGCCACCACGGTCCGGCCGCTCCTCGCCGAGGCGCCGGAGCTGGAGCTGCACGAGGGGATCTCGGCCTACGACCTCGAGTAGTCGGGCGCGGCTCAGATCCGCAATGTCGGGCGGCCGACCTTGGGGCGCTTTGGCTCCTCGCGTGGGTCGGCGGCGGCAAGGCGCTCAACGACCTCTTCGAGCTGGGCCCACGACATCGACGGCGTGCTGCGAAGCCGTGCGTACTCGGCGTCGGCAAGGTCGCTGAAACCCGCATAGAGGCGGAACGTGTAGAGGCGGCGCGGTTCCCGCATCGCAAAGCCACCGATGGCGTCGAGCCGGCCGTCCACGTACACGTCCCACCCGGCCCGTGCGCGGTCGGAGAGATCGGCGTCGGCGGGGGCCTCCGCGAAGCCCCCTGACAGACGGTCCTTGGCGCGCAGCAGCATCGCGGCGAGCTCGGCACGAGCGATCGGCTCGCTCATCTGACCCTGGAAGTGCGGGTCCTCCAGCACGCCACCGGTGCACCACAGCGCAGCACGCCCGTCGATCACGTCCGACTGGGTGGAAGTCAGCGGAAGCGGGAGCGCCTCGTCGACGTCCAGGGTGACGTCGACATCCTGCGGAAAGCCGACCGCGGTCGCGCACTCGTCCACGAGCTCGCGGACCCGCGCCGCGTCGAACTTGACGAGCGTGAACGGCTCGGGAACGAGGGTGAGCCGCGTCATGCAGAGTCGGCGATCATCGCCTCCGCGTCGGCCTGGGCCTGGGCGGCGATCTCGGCGACCTCGTCGATCTCTGCCGTCGAGAAGCCGGCCATCTGCCGCAGCTTGCGAGCGAGCTGGATCGGGTTGTCGTCGGACTCGCCGCGGAAGCCACCGAGGCTGAAGACCTTGTCGACGGTGCGCTGGAACTCGAGCGCGCGCTCGCGCCGCTCCTCGTCGTGCTCGGTGAGCCTGCGGAGCCAGTCCGAGCCCATCTTCACATGGGTCACCTCGTCAGCGAGCATCCAGTCCTCGCAGAACTCGAGGATCGGGTCGCCGGAGACGTCACCGAACTCCTTCATCGTGTTGAAGACGTCGATCGCGAGGCCTTCGAGCGCGCGGTTCACGCCGCAGAGGCGCAGCACCGGATCGGACGCGCACGCTGCCTCGTAGAGGAAGGTCGCCTCGGCGAACTCACCGATCTCGGTTCCCATCCACTCGCCGAGCTTCACGGAGATCTCGACGTGCCGGCTCTCGTCCCAGCACTGACGCGCCATGTCGAGCTTCAGCTGGAAGGGAGCCTCTTCGTCGTCGAAGTCGAAGGTCGTGCGGCCCGCGCCTTCGAGGGCCTGGATCTCGCCCGTGAAGATGCCGTGCATCAGCTGACGTGCGCGGTCCGGAGCCGACGGCCGGCCAGGCTCGAGGCGAGCTGAGCCGAGGTCGCGCTCGCCGATCGCCGCGTTACGGGGGTCCATGACCGCGTCCATGATCGGGCGGCGGCAGAACCTGGAATCACGCGCCAGCATGTCGGGCGGCAGCTGCTTCCTCATCGTGCGACCTCCTCGAACTCTTCGAGCATCTCGCTCGAACCCAGGGTACCCGGGCCTGCGATTCCCCCGGCTCGAAGCATGATTCCGTCGAGCGCGGCCTGGCGGGCCGTTGCCCGCTCTATCTCTTCGGGCGTCTCGATCAGGGCCTGGAGGAGCATCTCTCCCTCGCGCCAGTCGTCGAGCTCGTCCTGGAGCGCGAAGCCCAGGGAGCGCTGGGTCGGGGCATCGGTGATCCGGCTCGTCGCGTTGCGGTGGTACGTGTACGCAGCGATCTTGCGCGGGAGCAGGACGCGGTACACCCCGACGAGCTTCTCGATCGTCTGGTCGGGCGCCTCGGGCTCTGTCAGCGCCTCCACGAACTCGACCATCGCATCGTTCGGCGGCGCCGTCAGGCGCGAGGTGTTCATCTCGCGCAGCTCGGGGAGCCGCTTGTCCCACAGCTCGGCATGCCAGGCGTGGTGGTAGCAGTGCCGCCCGAGGACCAGCTTCACGTCGAGCTCGGGCACGGTCGCGACCCAGCCACCGAGCGCCTCGAACAGCCGCATCTCGATCCACTTGTAATTGCCGACGCGCCGTGCCGACTCCTCGACGGTGAAGAGCCCCGGCAGCTCGCGCCGGTCCCAGGGTGCAAACGCCGGACGTGGCTTGCTCGCATCGCTCACGAGAGGAGTCTGCTCAGCCCTTGACCCAACGGTCAAGCAGGGGACTGGCGGCGCTGTCGTACGTCACGAGCCGTCCGATCCGCCGGCAGCGTCGGCCAGCGCGTCGAGATAGTGGCTCGTCACTCGTCGCTGCACGGCTCGCGTGACCGGGGCGCCGACCCGGGCAAACAGCGCTGACGGTCGCGAGAACGCGGTGATGCGGAACGTCACACTGCCCGACTGGTCGCGTTCGACGACGAACGACTCCTCACCCTGCTCGGGATGCCCAGGCAACGTCCCGTAGGCGAAGCCCCAACGATCAGCTTCCTCGATGACGTACACCACTCGACAAGGAGCGACGGCCCAGGCCGGCCCGATCGGAACAGCCAACACGACGGTCTGTCCGGGCTCAACGGGGGCGCCGTCCGGGGCGATGACGGCGCCCGCTCCGACGTGTGCTCGCCATGCGCGCAGCCCGCGCGTCGCACTGTCGAAGACGGTGTCTCCAGTGCCGAGCACCCGTTCGTAGAGATCATGGCGAAATCCGAGGGGCAGGCTCGGGCAACGTGTCGCGCCGACATCCGAATAGGTGAGGCCGGCCGAGGACGCGCGTTGCAACAGTTCGACGAGCTTGTGTCGCGGAGGCTTGCCGAGCGTGAGCACGAGCGCCCCTGTGCGTGCTGTCAGCCGGGCCAGTGGTTGGTGATGGGGAGGCGGCGGTCCTTGCCGAATGCCTTGGGAGAAACGCGCACGCCGGGCGGGGCCTGGCGGCGCTTGTACTCGCTGTGGTCGACGAGCTTCGTGACCTTCTCGGCGGTCTCGCGCTCGAAGCCCGCTTCCTCGAGCTCGGCGATCGAGAGGTCCTGCTCCACGTAACGCTCGAGCACGGCGTCGAGGACCGGATAAGGAGGCAACGAGTCCTCGTCCTTCTGATCCGGGCGCAGCTCCGCACTCGGGGGCTTGTCGAGCACCGACTCGGGAATCCACGGCCGCCCCGCGCGCTCGTTGCGGTCGCGGCAGAGCGCGTAGACGAGCATCTTCGGCACGTCCTTGATGACGGCGAAGCCGCCGGCCATGTCTCCGTACAGGGTGCTGTATCCCGTTGCCATCTCGCTCTTGTTCCCGGTGGTGAGCACGAGCCAGTTGAACTTGTTCGAGATCGTCATGAGCAACGTGCCGCGGATGCGCGCCTGGAGGTTCTCCTCGGCGAGGCCCGGCTCGGTCCCAGCAAAGGTTTGAGCGAGCATCTCAGTGAACGCGTGGTGAGCCTGCTCGATCGGGATGGTGATCGTCTCGATGCCCAGGCTGCGCGCCAGTACGTCCGCATCCGTCACGCTTCCCTCGCTGGAGTACCGGGAGGGCATGAGCACCCCGGTCACGCGATCGGGACCGAGCGCGTCGGCCGCAATGGCGGCAACGAGTGAGGAGTCGACGCCCCCCGAGAGCCCGATGAGCACGCGCTCGAAGCCGTTCTTCGTCACGTAGTCGCGCGTGCCGAGCACCAGAGCCTCGTAGACCTCGCGCACCGGCGACAGCGCAGGCTCGATCCGAGGCGTGTTGACGGTGCCGCCGACGCGAGCCTCGGAAACGGCCACTTCGGGCAAGGGTGCCGCGTTCACAGGACCGCGCGGGTCGAGCAGGCGGCGACGGAAGCTCGGACGAACATCGAGGTCGACGATCAGGAGGTCCTCGGCGAACTGTTTGCCGCGTGCGACGAGCGAGCCGTGCTCGTCGAACACCATCGACGCGCCGTCGAAGACGAGCTCATCCTGCCCACCGACCATGTTCACGTACACGACGGGCACGTGCGCGTCGGCCGCGCGCGTCGCCAGCATGGTCGCTCGCTCCTCGAGCCGACCGGCGTAGTACGGGGACGCGTTGATGTTGACGATCAGCTCGGCACCCCCGGCCGCCTGGGTGACGACCGGCCCGACCGGGCTCCACGCGTCCTCGCACACGGTCAGCCCGACACGAACCCCTGCGACGACGAACAGCGGCCCGTCCTTCGTCGATCGCGTGAAGTAACGCTGCTCGTCGAACACCGCGTAGTTGGGAAGCAGGTGCTTGCGGAAGGTCCCCTGGACCTTCCCGAGTGCACAGAGCGCGGCCGAGTTGTAGAGGTCGCGTTGCGCCTCGGGGAAGCCGACGACCGCCGCCGTCGCGCCGGTCCGCGTCGCGAGCTTCTCGAGCGCCTCACCCGCGCGGGTGACAAAGGCAGGCTTGAGGAGCAGGTCCTCGGGCGGGTAGCCGGTGATCGCGAGCTCGGGAAACGTCACGAGGTCGCAGCCCTCGCTCTCGGCGCGCTCGTAGGCGTCGAGCATGCGTCGCACATTGCCCTCGAGGTCGCCGACGACGAGGTTCAGCTGCGCTGCCGCGACCCGGATCCGAGGCATCCACCAAGGATACGGGCCGACCCCTCACCCCGATGCGGAAACGCGCCAGTCGTGGCGCGACAGACGCCGGCGAGACCTGCGCGAACCCGGCAGCACCGAGACGTTGCGTGCCGGCGCACCTTCGGCGGTGACCTGCTGCCACTGACCACCACCGATGTCGAGCACGGAGCAGTACCCGCCCGCCGCGAGCGCGAAGGGCTCGTGGAGCACACCGCCGTGATCGAACGGGGTCGAGCCCTTCTCGCGAAAGCTCTCGAACCAGGCGGGCGTGACGAAGTTGCTCACCAGCACCTTGTCGATCTCGTAGCCGAGCTCGTCCGCCTCGACGGGATCGCAGACCTCGTACGCATAGAGCTTCGTGACACCGGCATTCGACTCGACCGTCGCACCGAGATTGATGTCGGGATCGGCGAGCATCTCGAGGAGCTCGTGGCTTGTCGTGACCGTCCACGACAGGCCGTTGTCGCGATCGGTCTTCGCGAACACACGGCCGAGCGGCAGCCCGGCATCGGTGAGCTCGTGGTAACCGAGCGCGCCCTGCTGGTCCGAGTCGTCGAGGAGGACCATCCACCAGAGGTCCGCGGGCGCCTTCTTCGACTTCGGCACGAACTGCAGCCGCGCGTCGATCCCCCATACGGGCAGGAAGTCCTCCGACACCTGGCGTTGCAGCGCAGGCACTGCCGCCGACACCTCCTTGTCGGTGAGCACGGTCGACTCGTTCACGATCGCGATCTCGATCACACTGCGGCTCCTCCGTGAGCTTTGGGGGGCGGGACTGTATTGACGCCGGTGCGGCGTGGTCCACTCGCGTTCGCGTGCCAATGGGCGTGCGCGTGGAAGTGCGCTCTACGCTTCCGTCGAATTCGAGCGGGAGGGCTTCGATGGGTCGCAAGGTGTTCGTCGTCGGTGTGGGCATGACGAAGTTCGAGAAGCCCGGCAGCAGGGACTGGGACTATCCGGAGATGGCGCGAGAAGCCGGGACGAAGGCTCTCGACGACGCCGGGGTCACGTACGACGACATCGAGCAGGCCGCGGTCGGCTACTGCTACGGCGACTCCACCGCGGGGCAGCGCGCGCTCTACGAGGTCGGCGTGACGGGCATCCCCGTGGTCAACGTCAACAACAACTGTGCGACGGGCTCGTCGGCGCTCTACCTCGCGAAGCGCTTCATCGAGGGCGGCCTCGCCGAGTGCACGATGGCGCTCGGCTTCGAGAAGATGGAGAAGGGCTCGCTCGGCATCAAGTACACCGACCGTGCGCTGCCGATGCAGTGGACGTTCGAGAAGATGAACGAGAAGCGCGGCTTCACGGCGGCACCGCCCGCGCCGCAGATGTTCGGCAACGCAGGTCGTGAGTACATGGAGCGCTACGGCGCGAGCGCCGAGTCGTTCGCCCGCATCGCCGAGAAGAATCACCGTCACTCGGCGAACAACCCGTACTCACAGTTCCAGGACGTCTACACGGTCGACGAGATCCTCGCCGCTCCCATGGTGCACGAGCCGTTGACGAAGCTCCAGTGCTGCCCGACGTCCGACGGCAGCGCAGCAGTCATCCTCGCGAGCGAGGACTTCGTGCGCGAGCACGGCCTGGAGTCGCAGGCGGTCGAGATCCTCGGGATGTCGATGCACACCGACTTCCCGTCGAGCTTCGAGTCCGACAGCGACATGAAGTTCGTCGGCTTCGACATGTCCGCGGCAACCGCGCGCGACGTGTACGAGGAGAGCGGGTACGGACCGAGCGACGTCGACGTCGTCGAGCTGCACGACTGCTTCTCGGCGAACGAGATGATCACCTACGAGGCGCTCGGTCTCTGCAAGGAGGGCGGCGCGGCAGAGCTCATCGACTCCGGCGCGGTCACCTACGGAGGCGACTGGGTCGTCAACCCCTCGGGCGGGCTCATCTCCAAGGGCCACCCGCTCGGAGCAACCGGGCTCGCACAGTGCTCGGAGCTCACGTGGCAGCTGCGCGGCCAGGCAGAGGCGCGTCAGGTCGACGGCGCCAAGCTCGCGCTGCAGCACAACCTCGGGCTCGGGGGCGCGTGCGTGGTGGCGATGTACCGCAAGGCCGAGCTCGCCGCGTAGCGCGACGCGCTACGCGCAGGTCGCGATACCGCCGTCGACCGGGATGACCGCCCCGGTCACATAGGTCGCCGCGGGCGATGCCAGATAGATCGCGATGCCGGCCATGTCGGAAGGCTTGCCGATCCGCTTCATCGGCGCGCCGGCGGCGATCTCGTCACCGAAGCTCTCGAGCGTCGCCGCCATCATCTTCGACTCGAACGGGCCGGGTGCCACCGCGTTCACGGTGGCCTTCGGCGCGAGCCGGCGGGCAAGATGCCGCGTGAGCTGGTGCACTGCGGCCTTCGCCGACGAGTACGCGTACGTCTCCAGCATCGGAACGTGGATGCCGTCGATCGAGCCGATGTTGATGACCCGCGCGGGGTCGTCGGTCGTCGATGCGGCCTCGAGGCTCGGGCGCAGGAAGCGCGTGAGGTGGAACAACCCCTTCACGTTGAGGTCGAGGACACGCGCCCACGCTGCCTCGTCGTACTCGTCGAGCGGCGCGCCCCAGGTCGCTCCCGCGTTGTTGACGAGGATGTGCAGCTGCGGCTCGCGCTCGGAGATCTCGCCGGCGAGGCGACGGCATTCGGCCTCGGTCGAGAGATCGGCCGGCATCGCCTCGCACGCACCGAACGCGGAGAGCTGCTCGACCGTCTCGGCGCACGCGTCGGCCTTGCGCGACGAGACGTACACCTTCACGCCGGCGCGCACGTATCCCTCGGCGATCATCCGCCCGATGCCGCGCGTCCCGCCCGTCACCAACGCAACCTTGCCGCTGATCGAGAAGAGGTCCTCGAGGACGCTCTCAGCCATCCGCCACCTCCTGTTGGGGCGGAACCTACTGGAGCGAGGCGAGCTGTCCGGTTGGCGCGACCGTCAGAGGCGTGGTCCGGACCCGCCGACACGGCGGGCACCAGTTTGCCGACGGGGACCGGACCACGTCGTTACGGTCCGGGACGGTACCGAGGCTTCGGCAAGACGCTGCCGAGCGTCGGCCAAACGCCCGGCAAATTTGCTGCCGCGCACAGCACTTCGCGAATGCCCCGCGCACATTCGATGCCCTACCCTCGGCAGATCGCAGAAGCAGCAGTCCTCGTGGTGGAAGACGATCCGGCCGTCGGCACGGCGCTCTCGCAGGCACTGGAGAGCCAGGGGTACGCCGTCGCGCTCGCAGGCGACGGTTCGACAGCGCTCGGTCTCGCCGAGGAGCACGAGCCGAGCCTGGTGCTCCTCGACCTCGGTCTGCCCGACATGGACGGCATCGAGGTGTGCCGTCGTCTGCGGTCACTCGACGCAACCTTGCCGATCATCGCGTTGACGGCGCGCAACGAAGAGATCGACATCGTCGTCGGGCTGGATGCGGGCGCCGACGACTACGTCACCAAGCCGTTCCGGTTGGCCGAGCTGCTCGCCCGCGTCAGGGCGCGCCTGCGGACGAGCGAGGGCCGCGAGCAATTCACGGTCGGGACGCTGACCGTCGATGCCGGTGCCCGGCGGGCGTGGCTCGGGGACGTCGAGGTCGAGCTCAGGCCTCGTGAGTTCGACCTGCTCGCGCTGCTCGCCTCGAAGGCCGGGAGTGCGGTCACGCGCGAGCGGATCATGAACGACGTCTGGGACCGGAACTGGTACGGATCGACCAAGACGCTCGACGTCCACGTCTCCGCGCTTCGCCGGAAGTTCGCGGTAGCCAGCGACGCTCCCCGAATCGTCGCGCTTCGCAACGTGGGTTACCGTCTGGAAGCGTGAGACGCAGGATCCTCATCGCCATCGTCGGCGTCACGGCGTTGGTCGTCCTGATGCTCGGCATCCCCCTCGGGATCGCGGTTCGCTCCCGCGACAGGGACGAAGAGGTGCTGCGGCTCGAGCGCATGGCCGCATCCGCGACCACCCGAGCCGACGCCGTCCACGGTGCCGGCGCGATCGACATCAGGCTCCGCGACCTGGACGGCGTCGACCTGGCCGTCTACAACCCGACCGGGACGCGATTGCGCGGGAACGGACCGCTGCAGGCCGATGCTGTCGTGCGGTTGGCGCTGACAGGAAAAGCCCGCAATATGAGCCACAACGGGCAGCTCATCGTGGCCGTCCCCGTGGCTCAGCACCAGGAGGTCGTCGGCGCCGTGCGCGCTGCGCAGCCTGCGTCGGTCGCCGAGGACCGGACGCATCGCACCTGGCTGTTCATGGGGCTGGCCGGGCTCGGCGCCGAGCTCGTGGCGCTGGTGCTCGGCGCAGCGCTCGCACGTCGCCTCGGCAGGCCCGTCGAGGCGCTCGCCGTTGCCGCCTCCGAGCTCGGTGACGGCGACTTCACTAGCCGGGCTCCGCGAAGCGGTATCGAGGAGCTCGACGCGGTCGCCAGCGCGCTCGATGCGTCGGCTGCGCGCCTGGGTGATGCGCTCGCACGCGAGCGCTCGTTCAGCGCCGACGCCTCGCACCAACTCCGCACCCCGCTCACCGCGCTGCGCGCACAGCTCGAGGCAGCCGAGCTTGGCTCGGTCTCGCCCGAGTCCGCGATCCACGACGCTCTCCAGCAGGCGGACAGGCTCGAGTCGACGATCAGCGACCTCCTCGCGCTGGCGCGCGACGCGCACGTCGATCGAGCCCCGCTCGACATCGCAACGCTCGTGAGCGACGCCGAACGCAGCTGGAGACCGCGGGTGGCTTCCACCGGCCGGAGGCTCACGATCTCGATCGGCGCCGAGCTCCCGACGATTCGGGCGTCACGAGCAGCGACCCGCGAGATCCTCGATGTCCTGATCGACAACGCGCGCGCACACGGTGCCGGCACGATCGAAGTGCGTGCGCGCCGTGCCGCCTCGGGTGTGGCCATCGAGGTCGAGGACCACGGGCCGGGCTTCGCCGACGGGATCCATCCGTTCGAGCGCAGGAACGGCCGCCAGAACGGCCACGGCATCGGGCTCGCGCTCGCGCGCTCCCTCGCCGAGGCCGAGGGCGGCCGCCTGCTCGTGGAGCGGCGCGCGCCGAACCCGGTGGTCGCGCTCGTGCTCGCCGAGCCGTTGCAGGCAGCGGGTGACGAGCTGGATGGCCGCGGCGGCGCGTGATCAGGCGAGCGCGCTGCAGCAGGTGTCGGTGATCAACCGGGTCACGACGTACGGATCCATGTTGGCGTTGGGCCGACGGTCCTCGATGTAACCCTTCTTGTCGATCTCGACCTGCCACGGGATGCGCACCGAAGCGCCCCGGTCCGAGACGGCGTAGTTGAACTCGTTCCACGGAGCCGTCTCGTGCAGACCGGTGAGCCGGTGCTCGATCTCGGAGCCGTAGTTCGCGACGTGCTCGGCGGCGTTCTTCCCCAGCGCCTCGCACGCCTTGATGACGTCGTCGTAGGACTCACGCATCCCGTTCGTGGAGAAGTTGGTGTGCGCGCCCGCGCCGTTCCAGTCACCCTTGACCGGCTTGGGGTCGAGCGTCGCCGAGATACCGAACTCCTCGGCGATGCGGTAGAGCAGCCAACGCGCGACCCAGAGCTGGTCGGCAACATCGAGCGGCGACAGAGGTCCGACCTGGAACTCCCACTGGCCCGGCATGACCTCGGCGTTGATGCCGGACAGCGACAGGCCTGCCTCGAGGCAGGCGTCGAGGTGCGCCTCGACGATGTCGCGCCCGTACACCTCGTCGGCGCCGACACCGCAGTAGTAGAAGCCCTGTGGCGCCGGGAACCCTCCACCGGCCGGGAACCCGTGTGGGCGGCCGTGCTCGAAGAACGTGTACTCCTGCTCGATGCCGAACAGCGGCTCCTGCGACTTGTACTTCTCGGCCACCGGCCGCAAGAGGGCGCGCGTGTTCGTCGGGTGCGGGGACATGTCGGTGAGGAGCACCTCTGCCATGACGAGCTTGTGGCCGCCGCCGCGGATCGGGTCCGGGCACGAGAACACCGGCTGCAGGACACAGTCGGACGCCTTGCCCGGCGCCTGGTTGGTGCTCGATCCGTCGAAGCCCCAGATGGGCAGCTCTGCACCGTCGGCCAAGACCTTCGTCTTCGACCGCAGGCGGGCCGTCGGCTCGGTTCCGTCGATCCAGATGTACTCAGCCTTGATTGCCACGTTGTGCTCCTGATCCTCGAAATACCCGTCCGAAACCCCGTGCCGGAGAGGGAACCACTCGGCCGCCGGTGGCGCCAGGCCGGGAGCCTAGGCCCGCTTCCCCGTTGCGCGAGAGCGGAAGCGCCGCTCGAACGCCGCACAAGCTCCCAGGCGGCCATTTCGCACCCGTTGCGCTCCTGTGAACGCAGTGTGAACCGCCCCTCTCCCCTCGGGAACCACCCTTTCTCGCGGCCAAACTGGAGGCACCTCAACCGTCGCGAGCACGGCCGAAGGCCGCGCGCAGCGACACCGCGAAGTGAGCGGCCGCGAGGCGGGTATCCCGCCGAGCAGCGAACGGAGCCATGGTGATGAATGAGAGACAAGTCGAGTACGTGATGCGGACCGTCGAGGAACGGGGGATCCGCTTCGTCCGTCTGTGGTTCACCGACGTCCTCGGCTCGCTGAAGGGCTTCGCGATCACTCCTGCCGAGCTCGAGGTGGCGCTGCAGGAGGGGCTGAGCTTCGACGGCTCGGCGATCGAGGGCTACACGCGCGTGCAGGAGTCCGACATGCTCGCCGTGCCCGACGCCAGCACGTTCGAGATCGTCCCGTGGCGCGGCGACGACGCGCCAGTCGCCCGCGTGTTCTGCGACATCCAGCACTTCTCCGGCGAGCCCTTCGAGGGGGACCCGCGCTTCGTGCTGCGCCGCAACCTGGATCGGGCTCGCGAGAAGGGCTACACGTTCTTCGCCGGGCCGGAGCTCGAGTTCTTCTACTTCAAGGCGGTCGACAAGCCGGAGCCGCTCGACAACGCGGGCTTCTTCGATCTGA
>DATBHZ010000002.1:0-16613 GCA_036557185.1 Acidimicrobiia bacterium
GGCCGCAACGCCGGCGACCGCGATCGTCGGGCCCTTCGGCGGGACGGGCACCCGGTCGCGTAGCCGTACGGGGTGCTGGAAGAAACGCAGCTCCCACTCCCGCTCGCGCGCGATGCGCGCGAGCTCGCGATCGGGGTTGACCGCGACGGGATGCCCGACGGCCTCCAGCATCGGCAGGTCCGTGGCCGAGTCGCTGTAGGCGTACGAGGACCGCAGATCGATCGACTCGCGCATCGCCATCTCCCGGATGGCCTCGGCCTTGTTCGGCCCGTACGCGTAGAACTCCAGCTCACCCGTGTAGCGGCCTTCCGCGTCGACGCGCGCCCTCGTCGCGATGACGCGATCGGCACCGAGGAATTCGGCGAGCGGCTCGACGACCTCGCTCGGAGCCGATGACACGATCGCGACCGTCCGACCCGCGGCATGGTGCTCGTCGAACAGCTCGAGCGCCTCGGCGTAGACGATCGGCGTGATCACCTCGTCGAGCGTCTCGCGGACGATCTGGGCGATGTGCTCCTGACTCCACCCGATCGTGAGCGCGAGCATCGCCTGGCGGAGCTTCTCCATTTTCGCCTCGTCGGCGCCGACGAGCATGAAGACCGCCTGCCCGTACACACTCCTGACGATCGCGCCTTTTGACAACAGCCCTTCACGATAGAAGGGCCTGCCGAAAGCGAGCACGGAGCTCTTTGCGATGATCGTCTTGTCGAGGTCGAAGAATGCTGCCTCGCCGGGCACGCTCCGAGGATAGAGCCCTCTTGACAATCCGTCGCTGCTCCGCGACACTTTGCGCTCTTCCCTTCTCCTCCCCCGGTGCTGCGCGGCCTTCGGGCCGCACCCGGATGCGGAGGAAGGGAACAAGTGCTGCTCACGATCTGGTCGCCGAAGGGCGGCTCGGGTACCTCGGTGTTCGCTGCGGCGTGCGCGCTGGCGCTCCTGCCGGCGCCGGGCGCGCGCCTGCTCGACTTGTGCGGCGATCAACCGGCTGTGCTCGGGATGTCAGGCGATCCGGAGCACGGGGTCGCCGATTGGCTCGCGCTGGGTCCGGAGGCTCCCACCGACGCGCTCGACCGGCTGGCGGTCGACGTGTGCGACGGCATGCGACTCCTTCCGCACGGCCGCGGAACCGGTGTCCTCGATCCACCTGCCGAGGCGGAGGCCGGCGCGGCGCTCGCCGTTGCCCTGCGCGATGCCGAGGTCCCCACCATCGTCGACGCCGGTGTTCCCGCGACTCCGGCTGCGCGGGCGCTCGTCGAGGTCGCCGACGCGTCGCTGATCGTCCTCCGTGAGTGCTATCTCGCCTTGAGGAACGCCACGCGCTCGGGATTGAGCGCACGCGCGCGAGGGCTCGTCGTGGTCGACGAGCCGGGCCGTGCCCTCTCGTCACGCGAGATGACGGACGTGCTCGGCCTGCCGACCGTCGCCACCGTCCGGTCGCACGAGGGCGTTGCTCGTTGTGTCGACGCCGGAGTGCTCACGACGCGCATGCCCAGGGACCTGCACCGAGCGGCGACAGCCGCGTTGCGCGCGGTCGGTCTCGGGATCGCGCCGCACGGAGCCGCGGCATGACGCCGGCTCCCTCCCGTGCCGATCGTGACCGGAGCTTGCAACGCGCCGTGCGTGAGCGGCTCGTGCGGTCCACCGACGTCGAAGCTCTCGCCGACGCACCGCCCGGGCATCTCGAGCGGACACTGCACGACCTGCTGCTCGACGCGGACCCTCTCCTCCCACACCGCGACCGCCGGCGTCTGGTCACGCGGCTCACCCACGACGTCGCCGGCCTCGGACCGCTGGAGCCGTTGCTCACCGACGCGACCGTCACGGAGGTGATGGTCAACGGGGGCGGAACGTGCTTCGTCGAGCGCTCCGGTCGGCTCGAGCGGGTGCCGCTGGTGTTGGAGGACGCCCAGGTCCGTCATGTCGTCGAGCGCGTCATCGCGCCACTCGGTCTCCGGTTCGATAGGGCCGCGCCGATCGTCGACGCGCGTCTTGCCGACGGGTCGAGGCTCCACGCGGTCATGCCGCCGCTCGCCGTCGACGGGGTGTGCCTGACCATCCGGCGCTTCACGCTCGCGGACGCGACGCTGCCCGACTTCGACGCCGACGGGGAGGCGGCCGACCTGTTGTGCTGGGCGGTGGCGGCGGGCTGGAACCTGTTGGTGTCGGGCGGGACAAGCACGGGGAAGAGCACCCTCCTCCAAGCGCTCGCGACAGGTATCGACGCCGGTGAGCGCATCGTCACGATCGAGGAGACGGCGGAGCTCGCGCTGGCGCTGCCGCACGTCGTGCGTCTCGAGGCACGCCCGCCGAACGCCGAGGGCGCGGGCGCCGTTTCGGTGCGCGACCTCGTGCGCGCCGCGCTCCGCATGCGGCCCGATCGGATCATCGTCGGGGAGACTCGCGGCGGCGAAGCCCTCGACCTCCTGCAGGCGCTCAACACCGGGCACGACGGCGCGATCTCGACGGTGCACGCCAGCTCACCGGACGGCGCGATCCAACGCTTGCTCACGCTCGCCCAGTTCGCAGGCTCCGGAGTCCCGCACGAGGCGCTGTGCGGCCAGGTCGGTGGCGCGCTCGACGCCGTGATTCAGGTCGAGCGGGCGGCAGACGGCGGGCGACGCGTGGTCTCGATGTCGGAACTCGGACCGGCTGGAGGCATCCCGCGGCTGCGCCTGCTGGTCGACCGGAGCGGTGGCACGCTCCGGCAGGTCGATCGTCCGCAACGTGCGGCACGTCGTTCGATCGGTTCCCGATGCTGAGCGCTCTCGTGACCGTTGTCGCGGGCTCGGTGGCCACCATGGCCCTCGTCCGAGCGGCGCGAGGCGCCGGTGTCCGCGGCCGTGCGACCGCCTTGTCGCCGAAGCTGCAGCGCGCGCGACTTCCACAACTCGTGCGCGACCCGCTGTCGCGCGCGTTGACACGCGCTGACATCGCTTGGGAGGCCGAGGACGTCGTGGTGCTGTGGGGTGTGGCCGCGCTGGCCGTTGGGCTGCTCGGCCTCGCGTTGAGCCCCGGCGCGGGTGTCGCGGCGGCGGTTGCGTGCGTGATGGCCGGTCCGGTGTGCCTCCGGCTCGCCCGCGACCGCGCCGACCTCCGCGCCGTGCGCGAGCTCCCGGCCGTGCTGGAGCGAGCTGCCACCGCGCTGCGCGCCGGTGCGGGTCCACTCGAGGCGCTCGATCAGCTCGCGGAGCACGACGGCCCGCTCGGTCCCGACCTGCGGCGCGTGCGCGCTCGGCGCCGGCTGGGCACCGCCGCCGCCGATGCCCTCACTACCTGGGCGGCTGAGCGGCCCCGCGCGGAGGTGCGCGCAGCCGCGGGTGCCTTGCATCTCTCCATCGCGATCGGCGGCGCGTCCGCGGCGGCGCTCGACGGGCTGGCCGCGACGCTGCGTGTCCGCGAGGCGAGCAGGCGCGACGCGGTCGCGCTCTCCGCACAGGCTCGGGTCTCGGCGATCGTCGTCGGCGCTGCGCCGATCGTCTTCCTGCTCTTCGGATCGGCAACCGACCCGCGGACGCTCGGCACACTCCTCGGAACCGGCGCCGGGCGAGCCTGCCTGGTCGTTGGTCTCGCGCTCGAAGCGCTCGGCGCTCTGTGGATGCGTCGGATCGTCAGGCCCGCGGCATGACCCCGACGGTTGCGCTCGCACTGGGCTGGGCGGTCGTGGTCACCGTCGCGCTCCGCGACCGGCTCGACCGGATGCTCGTCGGAACCCACGTGCGAACCCTGGGCTCGGCACGCCGCCCGATGTGGGTCCGGCTCGGCCGCCCGGACGTGCGTCATGTGCTCCCGGGCTCACTCGTGCGAGTCGCCGCAGGTCTGCGGACACGACGGCGGTCGCGATCCGAGACCGCACGTCTGCAGCAGGACCTCCCCTTGACCATCGACTTGATCTCGTTGGCGATGAGCGCCGGTGTCGCGCCGCAACAGTCAGTCGCGCTCGCTGCGCGATGGGGGCCGTCCGGAACAGCGGCCGTGCTCGCCGCGGTCGACCATGCGACCCGCGTCGGCACACCGTTCCGCGACGCGCTGACGAACGCCGGCGCTGCGCACCCTGTCGTCGCGCCGCTGATGGAGGTGCTCGTGCTCGGCGACAGCCTGGGAGCCCCGGCCGGCACCTCGCTCGACCGGCTCGCGGCCGAGGCTCGGGCAGACATTCGGCGCGATGCCGAGGCACGGGCACGCGTTGTCCCCGTCAAGCTGCTCTTCCCCCTGGTCTTTCTCGTACTGCCCGCGTTCGGTCTGCTGACCGTCGTCCCCGCGCTGCTGGCTTCGCTCCGGCACACCTGACGCGGCCGAACATCGAACCCTTTCGAGGAGGCAAGGTGCTGCAAGCTCTCGTGAACGCGATTCGCTCGACCGCGCGACGTGCTCGCGCGTGCACGGATGAGCTCGGACAGACGACCGCCGAGTACGCGCTGGTCATTCTGGGAGCGGCGGCCGTCGCCACGCTGCTGCTGACCTGGGCGACGAAGAGCCACGCCATCGGCAAGCTCTTCGACACCGTCATCGGCAAGGTCCTGGGATAGGTGCGCCGCGCTCGCTGTTCAGCGGTCGCGTCCGGTGCGCGCGGTCAGGCCACGGTCGAGCTGGCCCTGGTCATGCCGCTGATAGCGCTCGCGCTCCTGGCGGTGGTGCAGACCGGGCTCGTCGTCCGCGACGACCTAGCAGTGCAGCACGCCGCTCGTGAGGGCGCTCGCGCGGCCAGCGTCGATCCCGATCCGGACGCGGCGGCCGCAGCGGTGCGGCGCGTCATCCGCCACGCGAGCGTCACCACGAGCGCACGGCCGGCCGTGGGTGGCGACATCACCGTGCGCGTCGCCTACCGGTCGCACACGGATCTGCCGCTCGTCGGCCCGCTCTTCCCCGATCCGCAGCTGCACGCCAGCGCGACCATGCGCGTGGAGCGATGACCTCCACGCGCGGGCGCGAGCGCGGCTCCGTCACCGTGCTCGTCATGGTGGTCGTGGTGTTGGCGGGAGTCTTCGCGCTCCAGGTCGCGCGCCTCGGCTCGGCAATGAGCGCGCGCTCACGCGCCGACACGGCTGCAGATGCCTCGGCTCTGGCCGCCGCCGTGGAGCTCGCTCGCGGACACAGCGCCTCCGATGCGATGCGCGCTGCGGCACGGCTCGCCACGACGAACGGAGCGCGCCTCGTGTCGTGCGATTGCACGAGCCGCCCGAGCGTCGTGGTTCGGATCGGGGCCGCAACGGGGCGTGCGCGCGCGGAGATCGACGCTGCTTGTCCCGTCTCGCTCGATGCCTGCGTCGGCCGTTCGTAGGCCCGGACGCCTGCATGCCTTTCGGGTGGCGCGTGTTGCTACCGTCGAGCGGTGCTGTCACGGTGGCGCGCTTGGGCGGGAATCGGTCTGATCATGACGCTTGCGGCGCTGGCCGCGGGCTGCTCGAGCAAGGCCGCCAGCGAAAATCCGACCTTCGGGTCCTGCACCGTGAAGGCCGGCGCGGACTGCCGCGAACAGGACCTCAGCAACGCCAGCCTCGAGTACGCGCCCATGAGCCGCATCGACCTGCGCGGGGCCAACCTCGAGGTCGCGGACCTGCGCGGCGCGGACCTGCGTGGCGCGAACTTCGCCGGTGCGGACCTGCGTGGCGCGGACCTCCGCTCCACCGATCTGCGGAGCGCCAACTTCACGGGTGCGAACCTCGAATTGTCGATCATGACCGGCGCAAATGCGGCGGGGGCCGTGTTCACCGGCGCCAGGCGATGCGGGTCGGTGCTCCCCGACGGCGGCTCGTCTCCGTGCGCGCCGGTGACCTTCACACCGACGACACTCCCCGACCTCGGGCCGCCGAGGATCATCAGCTTTCGAATGCCGCATCCCAAGCAGTGCATCAACGACACCGGGGGGACGGGGATCGAGGTCGAATGGCAGGTGCAGCACGCCACGACTCTGATCTTCGAAGTCGACGGCATCGGCGTGAGCAACAACCAGCACGGATCGCACGGCACCACCCGCCTGGCGTTCCTCTGCGACAACCGGCCTCACATCGTCACGTTCGAGGCGGTCGGCAACGTGGGCGGCCCTGCGACGGCGCACCTGATCGTCCGGCTTCCTGCGGGTCCGCCCGCGACGGCCTGAACGACGCAGGCTCCCGTCAGCCGGAGCGCAAGGTGTCGAGCAGTCGTCGGGCCGCGTCCTTGTCGAGATGCTCGTTCCAGTTGCCGCACTTCGGCGACTGCACGCACGACGGACAACCGGCCTCGCACGGGCAGGAAGCGATCCGCTCTGCGGCCGCGCCGAGGTGCGCGCCTACATCCTCGAACGCGAGCTCGGCGATGCCTGCACCACCCGGGAAACCGTCGTAGACGAAGATCGTCGGCATCCCGGTCGCTGGATGCCGCGCCATGGAGACGCCCCCGACGTCCCAGCGATCGCAGATCGCGAACAGCGGAAGCAGCCCGATCAGCGCGTGCTCTGCCGCGTGGACGGCCCCGAGCACACGCGACGGCGCGACGCCGGCGGCCTCCAGGGTCTCGGTGCGCATCGTGTACCAGCAGGCGCGCGTCGGGAGGGCCTGTGGCGGGAGATCCAGAGGTACGACCTCGATCGTTTCCCCGGTGGAGATCCGCTTGCGTTGGTAGGCGAGCGTCTGATTCGTGACCGTGACGCTCCCGAGATGAGCCCAGCCGCCGAGCAGCGCAACACGTTCGTCGGTCTCGTCGATGTCGATGTCCGTCTCTTCGCGCGGCAGCGTGTACTCGTCGACGTCGTCCGCGGGGACCAGACGAGCGACGTGCGCGCGCATGTCGAGGCGCGTGACACGCCACTGGCGACCCTGGTGGAGGTACAGCGCACCTTCGTGCACCACGGAGCAGACCCGTGACCCGTCGACCGTGCCGATCAGCTGTCCTGCTCCGTCGTCGTCGCCGTACAGCTGGTACTCGATGGCGGATCCGGTGCGCAGCCCGATGCGAGGAGCCGGCGGTTCCCTGCCTGCCCAGTACATCTTCCCGCCCCTCGCGACGAGCTCGTCTCGCGCGACGAGCTCTCGAACCGACGACTCGAGATCGTCGCCGAACCAGCGCTCGTCCTCCGTCGTCAACGGCAGCTCGTGAGCAGCGCACGCGACGTGGGGGGTGCGTACGAACGCGTTGCCGGGATTCACCACGGCCTCCTCGGCGCGACGGTGGAACAGCTCCTCGGGATGCGTGGCGTACCACTGGTCGAGCTGATCGTCCCCCGCGACGAGAACGGCGGCCGAGCGCTTGCCGGCGCGTCCCGCGCGTCCCGCCTGCTGGCGCATTGACGCCAGTGTTCCCGGAAAACCGTTGAGCACGACCGCATCGAGGCCGCCGACGTCGATGCCGAGCTCCAGCGCATTGGTTGCCGCGACACCGAGGAGCTCACCACTCGTCAGCTTGCGTTCGAGGTCCCGTCGCTCCTGTGGGAGGTAACCGGCTCGGTAGGCGGCCACGCGTTTCGCGCCCTCGGGAGCACGTCGTGCCAGCGCGCGCCGCGCCTGCGCGGCCACCAGCTCTGCTCCGCGGCGACTCCGTGTGAACGCGAGCGTCGGCGCGCCCGCCTCCACGAACCTGCTGAGCAGCTCGGCGGTCTCGCGGTTCGCCGACGCTCGTACCCCGGTCTCCTGATCGAGCAATGGCCGTTGCCACAGCGCGAAGCAGCGCGCCGAACGAGGCGCGCCGTCGTCGTCGATCGTGACCACGTCGTGACCGCAGAGCGTGCTCGCCAGCTCGCCGGGGTTTCCGATGGTCGCGCTCGCGAAGCAGAAGGAGGGATCGGACCCGTAGTGCGCGCAGACGCGGCGCAACCGGCGGAGCACGTGGGCGACGTTGCTGCCGAAGATCCCGCGCAACGAGTGCAGCTCGTCGACGACCACGAGTCGGAGCCGCATCAGGAACGTGGCCCATTGCGCGTGGTACGGGAGGATCGCCTGATGCAGCATCTCGGGGTTCGTGAGCACGACCGTGGCTTGCTTGCGTGCCCATGCGCGGTCGTCGCTCGCCGTGTCACCGTCGTACGTGACGGCGCGCAGTCCCGGAACCAGCCAGGACCGGAGCGAGCGGAGCTGGTCGTTGGCGAGCGCCTTGGTCGGGAACACGAGCAATGCCGTGTCCTTGCTCCGGCGCACCGCGGCATCGACGATGGGGAGCTGGTAGCAGAGCGACTTGCCGGAAGCCGTGCCCGTCGCGACGACGACATGCCGGCCTGCATGGAGCTCGTCCACGGCCGCTGCTTGATGCGTCCACAGCGCCGAGATCTTGCGAGCGGTGAGCCGGGCGCGGACGTCCTCGTGCAGATAGGCGGGGATGGGCGCGTGTCTGGCGAGCTGCTCCGGGAGCTCGACCTCGTGCACGACGCGGCCGGCGAGCTCGGGATCCTGCATGATCCCGGCGAGCACGTCGCAGGCGTCGACGCCGCCCGTCAGTGGCTCTCCAGCACGGCGTCGTCGGCGAAGTCGGCGAACAGCCCCGATGCGGCCGGGGTGATGGTCAGGCGAGTGCCGGAACCTTGCTCGACGGGGATCACGACGTTGCGGACGTTGTTCGGGTCGATCGACAGCCCCAGCCTGCCGAGCACGTACAAGTCGTCCAGCCCGATCCCGTCGAGCGTGACGTGACGGCCGAGCGTCGCGAGGAGCTGGATCGTTCCGACGGGACCGGGGTTCTGGTTCCGGAGCTGCGTCAGCGCCGAGAGGATCAGGTACCCCTGGTTCTGCGAGCGCATCAGGTCGCCATCCGGGAAGTCGTGGCGGTCGCGCGAGAACTCGAGCGCGCTGTTGCCGTCGAGATGGGTCGGGCCGGGCGCGAAGTGCGCACCGGAGAACGCGTCGTTCATCGGCGTGGGGACGTTGACGTTGATCCCGCCCATGTCGTTCACGAGGTCGACGAAACCCTGGAAGTTCGTGTCGAGCACGTAAGGGATCTGCACACCGACGGTGTTCCCGATGGTCTGCGCCTGGAGCCGCGGTCCACCGTCGACATGGGCCGCGTTGACCTTGTCGACGCCGTGACCCGGGATGTCCATGCCCGTGTCGCGCGGGATGTCGAGCATCGTGGCCTTGTGCAAGAGGGGGTTGACGCCGATCAGGTGGATCGCGTCGCCGCGTGTCGAGGTGTCGCCGGGTCGTCCGTCGTTGCCGATGATCAGGATGAACACCGGCTTGTCGGGCGCGGGTGTGTAGTCGGCGGACGCCACCTTCGTCAGCTTGAACCACTCGGCGCCGGAGGCAAACGGAAGGCGTGCGCCGCCGAGCCACGCGGCGAGCAGCCCGGCGAGCGCCAGCGCGCACACCACCGGGACCGCGACCGCGGTCGCGATGATCGGGTGCCGCCGGATGCCGCCGGTCATCGTGCTCCCCCGGATGCACTCGTGCTCGGGACGGTCGTGCCGATGTCGGCGCCTGCGCGGCTCACTGCAAGACGGAATCCCATGATCCGCCATGATCCGCCTTCCCGTACCAGCGCCAGCTCGCCCACGCGATGCACCTGCACCAAGCCCTTCTTCGTACGCGCAGAGACTTGCAGGTTGAGCGGGGCGCCGACGAGGCCGATCGCTCGCGCGGGGTCGCTGAGCGCGGTGATGGAGATGGGTTGCGCAGTCGCGGTGATCTTCGAAGCCTTCGGCATGCCGGCGTCGGTGAGGACCGCGGCGTTGACGCCGGTCGTGCCGGCGAGTGCAGCCGGTGCGAAGACGGCACTGAGGTTGCCGACCCGCTTGCCGAGCAGCGGATCGATCGTGGCATCGGTCACGTAGGTGCGCACGGTGCCGACGATCGCGTCGCGATCAGCGTTGGAGAGCACTCCCGGCGCACCTGCGGCCGCCACGGTGACGGGACCGGGCGAGATCGACAAGGTCACTCCCGGGGGCTTCGCCGCAGCTTTCGCGCTGCCGCCCCCACCACTGCAAGCGGCTGCGCCCAGACAGAGGACGGCCGCGATGAGAGCAGTTGACGCGCGTCGAAGGGCAGAGGTCGGAGGCATGAGAAGGTCTTCAGGATGCCACGCGAGTGGCGTTGCGTTCTGTCACCCTCCGGTGAGCATGCGCCGGACAGGATCCTCGGAGTCGGTCGTGACGAGCGCGAGAACCTCGTCGCCCGCGAGCAGCATCGTGTCACCCCGCGCCATCACCACGTGATCGTCGCGGATCACCGCGACGAACGTCGCGTCCCGCGGTACGTCGAGCTCCTTGATGGCCTGCCCGGCGACCGGCGAGTCCTCCGCGAGCGTCACCTCCACGAGACCGACCTGCCCGCCTTCGAGCTGGAACAGTCGCACGAGGCGTCCGACACTCACCGCCTCGTCGACGAGCGACGTGATGAGGTGGGGAGTCGAGACGGAGACGTCGACGCCCCACGACTCGTTGAACATCCATTGGTTCTTCGGATGGTTGACGCGTGCGATGACCCGCGGCACTGCGAACTCCTGCTTGGAGAGCAGCGAGACGACGAGGTTGTCCTCGTCGTCACCGGTCGCTGCCACGACGACGTCGCAGGTTTCGAGGCCGGCCTCCTTCAGGTTCGCGACCTCGCACGCGTCGCCGAGGCGCACCTCGATCCCCTCGGTCGGCGGGATCTTCGCCACGACGGCCTGGCTGTTCTCGAGCAGCAGGACCTGGTGGCCGTTGTCGACCAGCGCGTTGGCGATGAACGTGCCGACGTTCCCGGCGCCCGCGACCGCGACCTTCACCGGTGTCCGCCTCCGTCCTCGCCGAGCAGCCGCTCGTTGAGCGCGTCCACCCCGTCGCCGTCCAATACGAAGTGGAGCACGTCACCCTCCTGCCCGATGATCCCCGGCTCGACGACACGCGCGCTCCCGAGGCGAGTCACGGCGACGAGCTTGAACTTGCCGGGTTCCTCGAGCGGGTCGAGCTTCCGCCCGGCCCACGACGCGGGCAGGCTGCGCTCGACCAAGGAGACCTTGCCCGTCGCGTCGGTCCAGTCGGCCGGGTGCGCGCCCGGCAGGAGCCGGCGCATCACCTGGTCGGTGGTCCAGGACACGGTGGCGACCGTCGGGATGCCGAGGCGCTGGTAGATCTGCGCGCGCCTGGGGTCGTAGATACGTGCCACGACGTGCTCGACCTCGAACGTCTCACGAGCGACACGCGCCGTCATGATGTTGGAGTTGTCGCCGCTCGTGACGGCGGCCAGGGCGTCTGCGTGCTCGATGCCGGCTTCCATGAGGGTGTCGCGGTCGAAGCCGAAACCCATGATGCGGTACCCGCCGAACCCGGTCGGGAGCCGCCGGAACGCTTCTTTCCGCTTGTCGATGATCGCGACGGTGTGGCCCTGCTTCTCGAGCAAACCTGCGAGCTCGCTGCCTACCCTGCCGCAACCGACCACGACGATGTGCACGCTCAGTCCCCTCTTCGAGCGGTTGCGCAATGGTAATGGTGCCGCGCCGCCGTTCTGCTGTTGGGGATGCAGCGGTGCTCGAGTGCTTGACTGGTGGACTCATGGAGACCGTGGCGACCACGACCGGGCCAGGCCAGCAGGCACCCCCGCAGCCTTTCCCGGCAGCCCCGCCGGTCGAGCTTCCCGAGAGCCTGCGCTACCGCCTGAAGAAGAAGCTCCTCGGCCCGCCTCTGCCGACCGACGCGCTCGAGACCGAGCGCCTCGGCATCCCCACCGCCCTGGCCGTCTTCTCCTCGGACTGCATCTCGTCGTCTGCGTACGCGACCGAGGAGATCCTGCGGGTGCTCTTCGTTGCGGTCGGCGCCGCCGCGTTCAGCCTCGTGGTGGGCGTCACGGTCGCCATGCTGGGCGTCCTCTTCTTCCTGATCCTGTCGTACCGGGAGACGATCAAGGAGTACCCGACGGCCGGTGGCGCGTACATGGTCACGCGCGACAACTTCGGTTTGCTTCCCGCGCAGGTTGCCGGTGTCGCGCTCCTGACCGACTACGTCTTGACTGTTGCGGTGTCGACGGCAGCCGGCACGGCCGCGCTGGTCTCCGCGTTCCCGTCGCTCGGCCGGTACAGCGTCCCCATCTCGCTGAGCTTCATCGCGCTCATTGCCTTCATGAACCTGAAAGGTGTGCGGGAATCGGGCAAGGTGTTCGCTGTACCGACCTACCTGTTCATCGGGATCATGGGGCTCGTGCTCGCCGTCGGTATCTACAAGCTTGCGTTCGGGAACATCGGAACCATTCCCTACGTGCACGGTATGCTCGTTGCCAAGAAGCAGGGAAGCGTCGCCGACGGCATCCTCTACGGCGCGGGGATCGGCGTGATCCTGCACGCCTTCGCGGTGAGCGGCACGGCTGTCACCGGTGTCGAGGCGATCTCGAACGGCGTTACGGCGTTCAAGAAGCCCGAATGGCTGAACGCACGCCGGACGCTCGTGATCATGGGGTGCATCCTCGGGACGCTGTTCCTCGGGTTGTCGTTCCTCTCGTCGCACGTGCACCCCGTCCCGTACGTATCGGGCTACCCGACCGTGATCTCCCAGGTTGGGAAGCAGGTCTTCGGGACGACCGGCATCGGCGCGGTGCTCTTCTACGTCCTCCAGGCCGGGACGATGCTCATCCTTGTGCTGGCGGCGAACACGTCGTTCGCGGACTTCCCGCGGCTGGCGTCGTTCCACGCCGGCGACAACTTCATGCCGAAGCAGCTGACGAAACGCGGGCACAGGCTGGTGTTCTCGAACGGCATCCTCTTCCTCGCGGGCACCGCAGCGATCCTCGTGCTGGCGACGGACGCGAAGGTCGAGCGGCTCATCGCCCTCTACGCGATCGGCGTGTTCCTCTCCTTCACGCTCTCGCAGGCGGGCATGGCGAAGCACCACCGGACGCGCAAGGAGCCGGGCTGGCGCAAGGGAATCTTCATCAACGGCTTCGGCTCGTTCCTGTCGTTCGTCGTGCTCTGCATCTTCATCTATTACAAGTTCTCGCAGGGTGCGTGGGTGATCGTCGTCCTCGTGCCGCTGATGGTTGCGCTCCTCGTTCGGCTCAACAAGCAGTACAACGCCGAGGCGGTGCAGCTCGAGGAGGACGCGGAAGCGGCGTGCACGCAACCGGTGCTTCGGCGCCACGTGGTGCTCGTGTTCGTGGCGCGGCTCGACCAGAGCACGGCGCGGGCGATCCAGTACGCACGCACGCTGATGCCCGACGAGATGCGCGCAGTGCACATCGCATGGGACCGGACGGCGGCTGGGCGGCTCGCCGAGGGCTGGCGGAAGCTGGGGTTGTCGCGGGTTCCGTTGGAGCTCGTCGACTGTCCGGATCGCCGCGTCGCGCGGGGCGCGCTCGAGGTCGTGGCACGAGAGGTTGCGGACGGCAAGACCGAGGTCACGGTGCTGTTGCCGCACCGTCTCTACAAGCGCTTCTGGCACCGGCTGTTGCACGACAACACGGGTGACGAGATCGCCGATGCTGTCACGAAGCTCGAGCACGCCAACGTGACGATGGTCCCGTACCAGATGGGGGAGCCGGTCGCGTCCACCGCGCGAGCTTGATCGTGGCGATGACGGGCTCCGAATCGCGCGACGCGCGCCCCAAGCCTCTCGGGCTCACGCCGATCGGCGACGTGCGCTGGCGGACCCAGGTGCGCATCCAGGGAGTGGTCAAGACGATGCGGGTGCAGCCGTGGGCCGACGTCGCGTCGCTCGAATGCCTCGTGGCCGACGAAACCGGCGGCTTGTTGATCGTGTTCCTCGGGCGGCGCAAGGTGGCCGGGATCGAGCTCGGCCGCGAGCTGCTCGCCGAGGGGATGGTGGGTCAGTCCCGCGGCTATCTCGCGGTCATCAATCCGGACATCGAACTGCTCGGATGACGGTGCTCGCGGTGGTCGCGCGCAGGCCCTGATCGGCCGACGCGCATGCCCGGGGGCTAGATTGACACCCCCACGGCGGCACCCTACGGTCCCCACCGCCCACCGGAAGCTCGCGGGCGTGGTCGACGCGCCCGACACCGCACCAAAGGAGACAACCGCTCGATGAACGTCCTCGCGGCCGAAGGCGGCTATCAGGTCTTCCACCTCGGATCGAGTGAGTGGTTCCTCCTCATCTTCTCGGCGCTCACGGCTGTCTTGGCGATCCTGGTCGGTTTCGCCCTCGTACGCGGTGTGCTCGCGAGCGACACCGGAACGCCCACGATGATCGAGATCGCCAAGTCGATCCAAGAGGGCGCGATGGCGTACCTCCGCCGGCAGTTCCGGACCATCGGGATCATCCTCGTCCCGCTGGCGATCATCGTGTTCCTGACGGCGACCTCGGTGCACCCGCCGGGCAACGACTCGGTCGGTCTGAGCTTCGTGCAATCGGGGATCTTCCGGACGCTGGCGTTCCTGACCGGATGCCTCATGTCGGGCCTGACGGGCTTCATCGGTATGAGCCTCGCGGTGCGCGGCAACGTCCGCACCGCGGCGGCCGCGAAGTCGGGCTCGCTCCCGGCGGCGCTGCGCGTCGCGTTCCGCACGGGCGGTGTGGCGGGCATGTTCACGGTCGGCCTCGGTCTGCTTGGCGCAACCGTCATCATCATGATCTTCCAGAACACCGCCTCCGCGATCCTGATCGGTTTCGGCTTCGGTGGCTCTCTCCTCGCGCTGTTCCTGCGCGTGGGCGGGGGCATCTTCACCAAGGCAGCCGACGTCGGTGCGGACCTTGTCGGGAAGGTCGAGGCCGGGATCCCCGAGGACGACCCGCGCAACCCCGCCACAATCGCCGACAACGTCGGCGACAACGTCGGTGACTGTGCGGGAATGGCTGCAGACCTCTTCGAGTCGTACGAGGTCACGCTGGTCGCTTCGATCATTCTGGGGGTCGCGGCGTTCAGGTCGATCGGTGCGAACCCCGCGTTGGGCCTGTTGTTCCCGCTCGCCGCGAGGGCGATCGGCGTGCTCGCGTCGATCGTCGGTGTCTTCGCGGTGCGCGCGACCGACAAGGACAAGTCGGCGATGGCGCCGATCAACCGTGGCTTCTTCACGGCCGGAGTCCTCACCGTTGTGGGAACCGCCATCCTCGCGTTTGTCTACGTCGGCAACAGCCACTCCAACGCGGGCTGGAAGTGCTTCGGGGCGGTTGTCTCGGGCCTCGTCCTCGCGCAGCTGCTGAGCCGGCTCACGGAGTACTTCACGTCCACCGAGACGTCACCGGTGCGCGAGATCGCCGAGTCGTCACGCACGGGCCCGGCCACCGTCGTCCTCTCCGGGATCAGCTCGGGACTGGAATCCAGCGTCTACGCGATCATCGCGATCGCTGCCGCTCTGGGCGTCGCGATCGCGATGGGCAACAACAACATCCAGTTCATCTTCTATCTCGTCGCCCTGACCGGCATGGGCATGCTGGCGACGACCGGTGTCGTCGTGTCCGAGGACACGTTCGGGCCGGTGTCCGACAACGCCGCCGGAATCGCCGAGATGTCGGGCGAGTTCAGCGGCGAGCCCGAACGCATCATGGTGAGCTTGGACGCGGTGGGGAACACCACCAAGGCCGTGACGAAGGGCTTCGCGATCGGGTCGGCTGTGATCGCGGCGGTCGCGCTCTTCGCATCGTTCGTGGAGACCGCCGGGAACGAGCTCGGGCTGAAGGACGCCGCCGGGCACCTGCTCGCCGGCGGGGCGCTGTTCCGGCATCCCGCGACGCAGATCAACGTCGCCGATCCGAAGACCTTCATCGGGTTGCTCGTGGGCGGCTCGATCGCGTTCCTGTTCTCCGCGCTCGCCATCCGGGCGGTCGGCCGCACGGCGGGCGTCGTGGTCCAGGAGGTCCGTGATCAGTTCGCCGACGGCAAGATCATGGCCGGGACCAAGGAGCCGGACTACGGCCCGGTGATCGACATCTGCACGGCGGCATCGCTTCGTGAGCTGGCGACACCTGCGCTGCTCGCGGTGCTCACGCCACTGATCATCGGTTTCGGCATCAACTACCTCGCGCTCGGCGCCTTCCTCGCGGCTGTGATCCTGACGGGGCAGCTCATGGCGAACTTCCTCTCCAATGCGGGTGGCGCCTGGGACAACGCCAAGAAGTACATCGAGGACGGCCACGAGGGAGGCAAGGGCTCGGACCCGCACAAGGCAGCGGTCATCGGCGACACGGTGGGCGACCCGTTCAAGGACACGGCCGGACCTGCGCTGAACCCACTCATCAAGGTGATGAACCTGGTCTCGCTGCTGATCCTCCCGGTCGTGATCAGCCTGCGTCACAACGACGGCGCGCGTTTTGCGATCGCCGGGGTCTCGCTTGTCGTGCTGATCGTCGCGGTGGCCTTCTCGAAGCGGAAGGGCGGGGCATTCGCGGAGGAGACCGAGGAGTTCGTCGCTGCCGAGGCAGAGACGGGCGCCACCGGGCCCGCGTACTGATCCACTCCCCGGGCTGATCCGGGAGCCGGGGCGCACGAGCCCCGTCAAGAGCTGACGTCGGCGCGCCAGGAACGCGTTAGGAGCCTTCCGGCGGCGCTCGCCACGGCGTTACAACGCTGTGGTGAGCAATTCGGATCAACACTTCCGGCCTGGTGCAACAGCTCTGGTCGTCGCGTTCGCCGGTCCCGTCGCCCTCGCCGCTCTGCTCATCCCGTTCCGGTCGAGCATGCGGACCTCGAACGTGGCGCTGGTCCTCGTCATCGCGGTCGTGACCGCAGCGGTGCTGGGCGGGCGGATCGGTGGAGCGATCGCCGCAGGGATCTCCGCACTCTCGTACGACT
>DATBHZ010000003.1:0-5731 GCA_036557185.1 Acidimicrobiia bacterium
GTCGCGCTCGGGCTGCCGCACGCGACCATCTCCGATCTCGACTCGGCTGCCGCGATCGTCCTGGCGTGCGGGGATCTCAAGGAAGAGCTCCCGGTGCTGTACCTGCGCGTGAAGCGCGCGGCAGTGGAGCTCGGCGTACCGCTGATCGAGCTCGCCCCGCTGGCGACCGGGTTGACCCCATACACCGACGCGTCCCTTCGTCACGCGCCCGGCGAGCAGGCCGAGCTCGCACGCAAGCTCGCGAACGCTCTCGGAGGAACACGCACGGGTGACCAGGACGTCGACCGCGCCGCCGCACTCCTCGACGGCCGCGACGGGCACATCGTGATGGTGCTGGGACGCGGCGACCTGGCCGAGGTGGCGGACCACACGGTCGCCGCGGCGTCGGCGCTCGCGGCCGTCGACCGCGCACGGTTCCTCGTGGCGCTCCGCCGCGGCAACGTGCGCGGCGCGCTCGACCTCGGGCTCGCACCGGGTTTCCTGCCAGGCCGGGTCACGCTCGAACAGGGCCGCGAGTGGTTCGAGCAGATCTGGGACGGCGTCCCCGAAGCAGAAGGCCTCGACGCGCTCGGCATCCTGGGTGCTGCGGAGCAAGGTCGTATGCATGCGCTGGTGCTGCTCGGCGCAGACCCTGTGCACGACTTCCCGGATCAGACGCTCGCGCGCAACGGCATCGACAGCGCCGGGTTCGTCATCGCCGTCGACGCGTTCCTCAACGAGAGCACGCGCCGCGCCGACGTGTTCCTCCCCGTCGCAATGTGGGGTGAACGGCCGGGGAGCGTCACCAATCTCGAAGGGCGCATCCAGCGCGTCGGGCAGAAGATCTCGCCCGACGGCACGGTCATGCCGGACTGGCGGGTGGCATCGGAGCTCGCGTACCGGCTCGGTGCGGACTTCGACCTCGAGAGCGCCGAAGAAGTGCAGGACGAGATCGCCATCGTGGCTCCTTCGCACCTGGGCATCGACTCGATGCTGCTCCGCCGCGCACGCGACGGCGTCGTCGTGCCGAAGGCGGAGCACGAGGACGAGATCGTGCTGGGCCGACTCTCGATGCGCCTCACCGATGCTTCCTGGGAGCCGATCACGCCGCAGCCCGAGGAGCTCGAGCCCGAGGAGCTGGCTGCGATCGAGGAGTCCGTGGCCGCCGGCGACGAGGCCGAGAGCTCGGGCGACACCTCCGAGACGCCCGGGGTCGCCGCGGGGGAAGGCGCGCACCAGAGGCCGTCGCTGCATGTATGGACGAAGGACGCTTCGACCGGGGCGGCGCCGGCACGCGACGCGTACGCTCTCCGGCTCGTGACCGGACGGACCTTGTACGACCTGGGAACGACGGTCGCCTGCTCGCCGTCGCTCGCGCCGCTGGCACCCGAGCCGGTCCTGAGACTGCATCCGAAGGACCGTGACCGGATCGGCACCGCAGACGGAGCCACCGTCCGCGCCACGTCTGCCCGCGGCTCCATCATGCTGAAAGTCCTCGGCGACGATCGTGTCCTCGCGGGTACCGCGGCACTGATCTTCAACCTCTCGGGCCTGGGTGCGGGCGACCTCATCGACGCGGGCGAGTCGGTGACCGACATCCGTGTGGAGTCCGTGCGGTGACCGCTGTCGTGCTCGGATCCGGCGACCCGCTGTTCAACAACGGCGTCGACCTCACGATCGTGCTGATCGTGATCCTGAAGACGATCATCGCCTTCGGGCTGCTCCTCGTGCTGGTGCTGTTCTACATCTGGTTCATGCGCAAGGTCATCGCCGACATGCAGAACCGGATCGGCCCGGCCAAGGCGGGCCCGTACGGCGTGCTGCAAACGCTCGCCGACGGCATCAAGCTGTTCTTCAAGGAGCAGTCGGTCCCCGACACCGCGGACCGGTGGGTGTTCCGCCTGGCGCCGTACCTCTCGGCCTTGCCGGCGTTCCTCGCGTTCTCGATCATTCCCATCGGTGGCGAGGTGTCGATCTTCGGCCACCACACGTACCTGCAGCTCGCTGATCCCGAGATCGGCGTGCTCTTCCTGCTCGCGATGTCGGGGCTCGGCTTGTACGGGGTCATGCTCGCCGGCTGGTCGAGCGGCTCGAAGTACCCGCTGCTCGGCTCGGTGCGTGCAAGCGCGCAGCTGCTCTCCTACGAGGCCGCGTTCGGGCTGGCCGTCGTCGGGGTGCTGCTCCAGTCGCAGTCGCTGTCGACGCGCGACATCGTGAACGGCCAGGCCTGGACGAGCTGGCACTCGTTCGCGACGTCGTGGTACTGGCTGCCGGCGATCGTGTCGTTCTGCATCTTCATGGTGGCCGCGGTCGCCGAGACGAACCACCCGCCGTTCGACCTCGTGGAGGCCGAGCAGGAGCTCGTGGGCGGATTCGTCACCGAGTACTCCGGCATCCGGTTCGCCATCTTCTTCCTTGCCGAGTTCATGAACGTCATCACGATGTCCGCGATCGCGGTGACGCTCTTCCTCGGTGGACCCTCCGGGCCGAGCCTCGGTTTCCTGTCGAGCACGGGCTTCATCAACACCTGGGTGATGCCGGTCTTCTGGTTCTTCCTGAAGCTGCTCGTGCTCTTGTTCGCCACCGTGTGGCTGCGCGCGTCGCTTCCACGGCTCCGGTACGACCAGCTGATGGACCTCGGCTGGAAGTGGATGATCGAGCTCGCGTTCCTGGCGGTGATGGTCACGGCGGTGATCCTCGTGGGCCGGGACCAGGACTGGAACCGGTGGATCGTGATTCCGAGCGCGTTCGCCGGGGCCCTGCTCGTGCTCGGATTCCTGCGCCTGTGCATGCCGAAGCGCACCGAGCAGGTCGAAGAGGCGGTCTAGGGATGGGCCGGCGGGAGCGGGTGGCGTAGTGGGGTTTGCAAAGGGCTTCGGCGTGACCATCCGGCAGATGTTCAAGCCGCGCCTGACGACGCGGTTCCCGGAGGAGAAGCACCCGAAGCCCGAGCGGCTCCATGGTCGTCACGTGCTCAATCGCTACGCCGACGGCATGGAGAAGTGCATCGGGTGCGAGCTCTGCGCCGGCGTGTGCCCCGCGCGTTGCATCTACGTGCGCGGCGCCGACAACCCGACGGATGCTCCGGTCTCACCCGGCGAGCGCTACGGGTTCGTGTACGAGATCAACTACCTGCGCTGCATCCACTGCGACCTTTGCGTCGAGGCGTGCCCGACGGAGGCGATCACGGAGACGAAGCTCTTCGAGTTCTCGTTCACCAACCGCGAGGATGCGATCTACACCAAGGACGAGCTCCTCGTCGACGACGAGGGGCGGGCGAAGCGCATGCCGTGGGAGCTGTGGCTGGGTGGCGAGGACGACGACACGAGCGCATGGATGCGCGTGACGTCACCGGCGGGCGACGCCGACTACGAGGGACGGACCTTGTGGTCGTCGGAGCTCGGCTTCGGCCTCCGCCCCCCCGAACGCGGCCAACGCGCTGAGGACGAGCGCGCATGATCGCCAATCACCAACGGGCTTGCCGCGTCGCGAGCACGGCCGGAGGCCGCGCGCAGCGACACCGCGGAGCGAGCGCCCGCGAGGCGGGTATCCCGCCGAGCAGCGAGCGGAGCAATTAGGTGGCGCAAGTCGTCATCTTCTTCGTCATGGCGGGGCTGGCGCTCGTGGCCGCGCTGGGGGTGGTGCTGGCGCGCAACCCGGTCCACTCGGCGCTCTCGCTCGTGGTGGTCCTGGTGTCGATCGCCGTGCTGTTCGTCATCCAGGACGCGCAGCTGCTGGCCGCAGTGCAGGTCATCGTGTACGCGGGCGCGATCGTCGTGCTCTTCCTGTTCGTCATCATGTTGCTCGGCGTCGACGAGCGCGAGTCTCTGCGCGACCCCGTGAAGCTGCAACGGCCGGCTGCGATCGCGCTGGGCGTGATCGCGCTTCTCGAGGTGATCTTCCTCGAGGGCCACCACTGGGCGACGGGCGCGCACGCCGTGCGAGGAAGCCTTCACGCGGACGGCGGCACCAACGTGCAGGAGATGGCGCGCAGCCTCTTCACGACATTCCTCTGGCCCTTCGAGATCACAGCGGTCCTGCTCGTGATCGCGGTGGTGGGCAGCGTGGTGATCGCCCGGCGCAGCGACAAGCCGCTGCCGCCCGAGGACGAGGCCGCGCTCGAGGACGACGAAGCGGACGCCGACCACGAGGAGCAGGAAGTCGGGTCATGAGGCTCACCGACACCTACTTCCTTCTCTTCGGCGTGATCCTGTTCTCGATCGGTGCCGTCGGATTGCTCGTGCGCCGCAACGTGCTCGTCATGTTCATGTGCGTCGAGCTGATGCTGAACGCAGTGAACGTCACGTTCGTCGCGTTCTCGCGTCAGCTCAACGACATCTCGGGGCAGGCGATCGTGTTCTTCGTCCTCGTGGTCGCGGCGGCAGAGGTCGCCATCGGCCTGGCGATCATCGTTGCGATATTCCGGCGGCGGCAGAGCGGGGCGACCGCCGACGACATCGACTTGCTGAAGGGCTGACGTGGCGCGGGACCTGTTGCACACGATCTGGATCGTTCCGGCGCTGCCCGTGTTCGGCGCGGTCTTCCTCATGCTCTTCGGCCAGCGCATGCGCGAGCCGAAGGCCGGATGGATCGCAACGGGGTTGCTGGCTCTCTCGTTCGTCTGGTCGCTCGTGATGTTTGGCGCGCTGCTCTCGCTGCCGGCGAACGGGCGCCACGAGGTGGTCAACATCTGGACCTGGATTGCCGCAGGCCCGTTGACCGTGCACATCGGGTTCCTCGTCGATCCGCTGTCTGTGACCTGGATCCTTCTGGTGACGGGGGTCGGATCGCTGATCCACCTCTACGCCATCGGATACATGCACGGCGACTCCAAGTACGGGCGGTTCTTCGCGTACTTCAACCTGTTCGCGGCGTCGATGCTCATTCTCGTCCTGGCGAGCAACTTCCTGCTGACGTTCCTCGGTTGGGAGGGAGTCGGCCTGTGCTCGTACCTGCTCGTGGGCTTCTGGTTCGAGCGCACGCGTGCGTCCAGCGCCTCGATCAAGGCATTCGTCACGAACCGCGTCGGCGACGTTGGCTTCCTGATCGCGATGTTCTTCATCATCGGCGCGCTCGGAAGCCTCGACTACACGACGATGCAGGCGCACGCGTCGACGATGTCGCAGACGACCGCGACTGCGATCGCCCTCCTGCTGTTCCTCGCGTGCGTCGGCAAGAGCGCGCAGATCGGGCTCCACGTCTGGCTGCCGGACGCGATGGAAGGCCCGACCCCGGTGTCGGCACTGATCCACGCCGCAACGATGGTGACCGCCGGCGTCTACCTCGTCTGCCGCGCGCACCCGTTCTTCGAGCGGAGCGGTGCCGCGATGACCGTCGTCGCGGTCGTCGGCGGGATCACCGCGCTGCCCGCCGGGACGGTCGCGATCGTGCAACCCGACATCAAACGCGTGCTCGCCTACTCGACGGTGAGCCAGCTCGGCTACATGTTCCTCGCGGCCGGTGTGGGCGCGTACAGCGCGGCGGTGTTCTTCGTGTTGGCGCATGCGTGCTACAAGGCGACGCTCTTCGTGGGTGCGGGAACGGTGATCCACGGCACCGACGACACTCAGGACATCCGCGACATGGGACGGTTGCGAAGATTCATGCCCTTCACGGCGATCGCGTTCGTGGTCGCGTGGTTGACGATCTCCGGGATCCCGCCGTTCTCGGGGTTCTGGGCGAAGGACGACGTGCTCTCGAGCGCCTTCTTCGGGAGCAACTACGCGGTGTGGGCGGTGGGCCTCCTCGCCGT
>DATBHZ010000004.1:0-36779 GCA_036557185.1 Acidimicrobiia bacterium
GAACAGGTCGACGTCGGAGAGCGACAGGCCCGTGCGATCGAGCGCCGCCTTGATGGCGCGCGCCGGCTGGGTGAGCAGCGACGTGTCGGGGCCGGCGACCATGCCGAAGCCGACGAGCTCGGCGATCGGTGTGAGCCCGAGCTCCTCGGCCTTCTCCTTGCTCGTGACGATGAGCGCTGCGGCACCGTCCGAGATCTGCGAAGCGTTCCCGGCGGTGATGGTGCCGTCCTTGGCGAACGCGGGCTTCAGGCCACCGAGCGACTCGGTCGTCGTCCCGGGACGCACGCCCTCGTCGTCCTCCACCAGCACCGGGTCGCCCTTGCGCTGCGGGACGGGCACCGGGACGATCTCCTCCGCCAGCTTGCCTTCCTTCATCGCAGCGGCGGCGCGCTCGTGCGACTTCGCGGCGAACTCGTCCTGCGCCTCGCGCGTGATGCCACCGAAGCTGCCGCAGTACTGCTCGGTGCCGGCGCCCATGTGCACTGCGTCGAACGCGCACCACAGCCCGTCTTGGATCAGAGAGTCGATCAGCTCACCGTTCCCCATGCGGTAGCCGCTGCGCGCCTTCGGGAGCAGGTACGGCGCCTGGGTCATGGACTCCATGCCGCCTGCCACCACGAGCGTGGCGTCTCCGTTGTCGATCATCTGATCCGCGAGGTACAGCGCGTTGATCCCCGAGAGGCACACCTTGTTGATCGTGATCGCCGGCGTGGTCATCGGGATGCCGGCCTTCACGGCCGCCTGACGCGCCGTGATCTGGCCCTGCCCGGCCTGGAGCACCTGCCCCATGATCACGTAGTCGATCGCGTCGGGCGCGACGCCCGCGCGCTCGAGGGCGCCCTTGATCGCCACCCCTCCGAGGTCCATCGCGGTGAACGAGGCAAGCGCTCCGGAGAGCTTGCCGATCGGTGTGCGTGCGGTGGAGACGATGACAGAGCCGGGCATGGGAAGACTCCAGGTAGCCGGTTACTGGGTAGTCACTTGTGGATGGTAGCCGGGACAGGTTTCGGGCCGCCCGGGGCCGTCGGGGCGGGTCAGAGCTCCGTGCGCCAGTCGCGGGTGCCGATCGTGTGCGCGACCGAAGCAAGGAAGGCCGCCGCCACGTGCGCGCTGAGCACGCGGTGGTCGAAGCTCAGCCCCAGCATCCCGATCCAGCGCACGCCCACGTCGCCGCGCTCGCTGACGACCACCCGCTTGGCGATGCCGTCGGTGGAGAGGATCGCGACCTGTGGCGCCGGGATGACGGGCACCGAGAGGTAGGTGCCGCGAGCGCCCGGGTTCGTGATGGTGAAGGTTGCCCCCGTGACGTCGCCGGGCGTGAGCGACGAGCTCCTGGCCTTCGCCGCGAGCTCCCGGATGGTGCGCCCGAGCGCCCGAAGGCGCAGATCCTGCGCGTCGTGCACCACCGGCACGATCAGGCCCTGATGGTCGAGGTCGACCGCGATACCGAGGTGCACGGACGCCGACGACGTCGCGATGCCGTCCCGCACGGTCGCGTTGCAGAGGGGGTTGGCAGCGAGCGCGTCGACGACGGCCCGCGCCACGAAGGGCAGCGCCGTCAGGCCGGTGTCCCGTCGCGCCTGGTCGATGCGGGTGTAGTCGGCAGGGAGCGCGACCCACGCGTGCGCGGCTGTGGCTTTCGCTTGCACGAGGTTGCGCGCGGCACGAGCGCGGAGACGGCCGAGCGTGATGCGCTCGCTCGTGGCCGTCGGGGGAGGTTCCCGGTCGAGATCTGCGACAGTCAGCCGGCCGTTGAGCCCCGAGCCGGTGCGCGACGCCAGTGCTGCGAGGTCCAGGCCGCGCTGCGCCGCAATGTGCCTCACGGCCGGTGAGAGGAATTCGCGCGGCATCCAGCGGTCGGCGCGCAATCGCGGCACGCACTGACTGTAGAACCGCGCGCCGTAGGCTGGCGTGCACAGAAGGGGGTCGGATGCGCCTGCTTCACCGTGATCATCGGGTGTACCACGGCGTTCCGCTCGACGAGGCCGTCGACGACTACCGGCTCGCGTGTGTGTCGAGAGCCCTGGACGACCGCGAGATCGCGCTGCGCCAGCAGAGCCTTGCGTACTTCCAGATCTCCGGCGCGGGCCACGAGGCCCTGCTCGTGGCGCTCGCGCGCTCCTTGCGACCCGGCTACGACTGGTTCTTCCCCTACTACCGCGACCGCGCTCTCGTGCTCGGTCTGGGGGTCACACCCACGGCGATCCTCCTGCAGGCCGTCGGGTCGGCGGAGGATCCGTCGTCGGCGGGTCGCCAGATGCCGTGCCACTGGGGCGCCCGCCACCTCAACATCGTGAGCCAGACGAGCGCGACGGGCAGCCAGTGCCTCCCGGCGGTGGGTTGCGCCGAAGCCGGCCGGTACATCGCTCGACGTGATCTCCCCGATTGCACTGCGCACGGCGACGAGGTCACCTACGTGTCCCTTGGTGACGGCACGACGTCGCAGGGCGAGTTCTGGGAGAGCGTCAACACGGCGTGTCGTCTGCACCTCCCGGTGCTGTACGTGGTCGCCGACAACGGGTACGCGATCTCGGTGCGCGCTGCCGATCAGGCACCCGCGCCGGTCTCCGAGCTGCTGAGAGGCTTCCGCGGTCTGCACGTCGTACGGATGAACGGCTGCGACTACTTCGAGGTGCGCAGGCGCGCTCCGGATGCGGTGCAGCGAGTACGCGCCGGGCTCGGCCCGACGCTCATCCACGCGACGGTCACGCGTCCCTACTCGCACTCGCTCTCCGACGACCAGCACAAGTACCGGACGCACGACGAGCTCCTCGACGAAGCGGAGCACGACCCGATCACCGTCATGCGCGCGGCGCTGATCGACAGCGGTGCTCTCACCGCTGACGACGCCGACGAGATCCAGGAGGAAGCGCGCGCCGAGGTGGCGAGCGCGGCGCAAGCCGCCCTCGCGGCGCGACGGCCGGAGCCCGGGACCGTGAGCGTCGGTGTCGTCGGAGAGCCGCCCGTACGCGAGCTGCCCCCCGATCCCGTGAGCGACGGCGAAGCAGTGACGTTCGGAGAGTCGATCCACCGCACGCTCCATGAGGAGATGGCGAGGGACGAGCGCATCCGTGTGTTCGGCGAGGACGTGGCCGACGCAGATCCGTCGCTGCTCGGCAAGGTGACGGGCAAAGGCGGCGTGTTCGGGATCACGTTCGGCCTGCAACGCGAGTTCGGCCAGGCACGGTGCTTCAACACCCCGCTCGCCGAGGCCAACATCGTCGGGCGCGCCGTGGGCATGGCGCTCCGCGGCCTGCGGCCGTGTCCCGAGATCCAGTTCTTCGATTACATCTGGACCGCGATGCAGCAGATCAAGACGGAAGCCGCCACGACGCGCTGGCGTTCGGCGGGGACGTTCACGTGCCCGATGGTCGTGCGGGTCGCGATCGGCGGCTACCTGACGGGCGGCGCGATCTGGCACTCACAGTGTGGTGAGTCGATCTTCACGCACATCCCAGGGCTGCTCGTCGCGTTCCCGTCGCGGGCGCGCGACGCGGCCGGCTTGCTGCGGACGGCGTTCCGATCCGAGGACCCGGTGCTGTTCCTCGAGCACAAGCACCTGTACCGGCAGGGCTACACCCGCGACGCGATGCCTCCCGCGGACTGGATGCTCCCGTTCGGCCGAGGTGCCGTGGTGAAGCCGGGCAAACGCGTCACCGTCGTCACCTGGGGCGCGACCGTGCATCGCGCGCAGCTGGCAGCCGAGTCCGTCGACCCGGGCGGTGACGCGATCGAGATCGTGGATCTCCGCACGCTCGCGCCGTGGGACGCGGACCTGGTCGGCGAGTCGGTGCGCCGGACCAATCGCGTGCTCGTGCTCCACGAGGACGCGTTGACGGGCGGCTTCGGCGGCGAGGTCGCGGCCTGGATCGCCGACGCGTGCTTCGAGCACCTCGATGCGCCGGTGCTCCGGCTCGGTGCGACCGACACGCACGTCGCCTACGAGCCGACGCTCGAGGCGGCGGTCCTGCCCCAGGTCGACGACATCGCTGCGGATCTGCGGCGCCTGCTCGCCTACTGAGCCACCCGTTCTCGGAGTGCGTGCCCGGCCCGACGACCGCTACCGTCGGCGGACATGAGTCAAGAGATCGACGCAATTCGCACAGCTGTCATGGAAGACGCGGACGGTGACGCGCTCGCCGCGCTGCCCATCCCGCAAGGCGTGCGGGGGGCGCTCGTGCGCGCCGACGAGCAGGAGATGTTCGCGGGCCTCCCGTCGGAGGACAAGGATCCGCGCAAGTCGACGCACGTCGAGGAGTTCCCGTTTCCCGAGCTCGCTCCGGACGAGGCGATCGTCGCGGTCATGGCCAGCTCGATCAACTTCAACACGGTCTGGACGTCGATCTTCGAGCCGCTCCCAACGTTCGCCTTCCTGAAGCGCCTCGGGAAGGAGAGCGTGTGGGGCGCGCGTCACGATCAGCCGTTCCACGTCATGGGGAGCGACGCCTCGGGCGTCGTCCTGCGCACAGGGTCGGCGGTTCGCAACTGGACGCCGGGCGACCGCGTCACCGTGCACTGCAACTTCGTCGACGATCAGGATCCGTCGAGCCACGACGACTCGATGCTCGCCTCGAACCAGCGCATCTGGGGGTTCGAATCGAACTTCGGCGGGCTGGCCGACCTGACGATCGTCAAGGCGAACCAGCTCATGCCGAAGCCCGCGCACCTGACGTGGGAGGAGGCGGCGGTCAACGCGCTGACCAACTCGACGAGCTACCGGATGATCGTGAGCCCGAACGGTTCGCAGATGACACAGGGACAGACGGTCCTCGTCTGGGGAGCGAGCGGCGGCATCGGCGCGTACGCATGTCAATACGTCTTGAACGGCGGCGGGACGCCGGTCGGTGTCGTTTCCTCGCCCGAGCGTGCGGCCCTCGTGCACGAGATGGGCGTCGAAGCGGTGATCGACCGCAAGGCCGAGGGCTACAGGTTCTGGAACGACGAAGGCCAGCAGGACCCGTCCGAGTGGCGACGCTTCGGCAAGAAGATTCGCGAGCTCGTCGGCGTGGACCCCGACATCGTGTTCGAGCACCCCGGCCGCCAGACGATGGGAGCGTCGGTGTTCGTGGCCAAGCGCGGAGGGATGATCATCACCTGCGCGGCCACGAGCGGATTCATGATCGAGTACGACAACCGGTACCTCTGGATGAACCTCAAGACACTGAAGGGCTGCCACTTCGCGAACTACCGCGAGGCGTACGAGGCCAACCGGCTCATCTGCGAGGGCAAAGTGCACCCCACGATGTCGCAGGTCTTCACGCTCGACCAGACCGGTGAGGCAGCGCTCCAGGTGCACAAGAACCAGCACGAGGGGAAGCTCGGGATCCTGTGCCTCGCGCCCGAGGAGGGCTTGGGGGTCACCGATCCCGAGATGCGCGAGCGGCTCCTCCCGAACATCACCTTGTTCCGGCGGCACGAGTCATGACCGTGCTCACCGACATCGACCACGTCGCGATTGCCGTCGACGACCTCGATGGCGCCATCGAGTACTACCGCTCGACGTTCGGGTGCGATGTCGCGCACCGGGAGGTCGTCGAGAAGGACGGCGTCGAGGAGGCGCTGCTCAAGGTCGCGGATTCGTACATCCAGCTGCTCACGCCGGTGCGCGACGACTCGCCCGTTGCCAAGTACCTGGCGAAGAACGGTGAGGGCTTGCACCACGTCGGCTATCGCGTCGACGACTGTGCGGCGGCTCTGGAGCGGGTGAAGGCCGAGGGCCACCGCGTCATCGACGCGGTGCCGCGGCCGGGCAGCCGGGGAACAACCGTTGCCTTCGTCCATCCGAAGACCTCCTTCGGGACGCTCATCGAGCTCGTCCAGGAGTAGGACCGCTTCGGCCTCCCGCCAGCTCACAGGTACGCTGGCGCGCATGGCGCTCGAAGAAGAGGACATTCAGGGCGAGGGCTCGGCCGGCGCGGCGGTCGCGCGGGTCCCCCACCCGATCGAGGAGCGTCTCGATCAGCTTGCGTCACTGCGCGAGGAAGCGCTGCACGCCGGGAGCCCTCGAGCGGTCCAGCGCCAGCACGAGCGCGGCAAGCTCACGGCTCGCGAGCGGCTCGACCTGCTCCTCGACCCGGGATCGTTCGTCGAGCTCGACATGATGGCGCGCCATCGGGCGCACGGGTTCGGCATCGAGAACACGCGGCCGCTCACTGACGGCGTGGTTACCGGTTGGGGAACGATCGACGGCCGGAAGGTCTTCGTGTTCGCCCAGGACTTCACCGTCTTCGGCGGCGCGCTCGGCGAGGTCTTCGCCGAGAAGATCCACAAGGTCATGGATCTCGCGGAGAGCGTCGGTGCTCCGTTCATCGGGTTGAACGACGGCGCGGGCGCGCGCATCCAGGAAGGTGTCGTCTCGCTCGCGAGCTACGGCGGCATCTTCTACCGGAACGTGAAGGCGTCTGGCGTCATCCCGCAGATCAGCGTCATCCTCGGACCGTGCGCGGGTGGAGCCGTCTACTCACCGGCCATGACCGACTTCATCTTCATGGTCAAGGGCACGTCGCACATGTTCATCACCGGTCCCGATGTGGTGAAGGCCGCGACCGGAGAGGACGTCACCCAGGAGGAGCTCGGCGGTGCGATGACGCATGCGTCGAAGTCCGGGGTCGCGAACTTCGTGTTCGACGACGAGCAGACCTGTCTCGAGCAGGTGCGATACCTGATCTCGTTCCTTCCCTCGAACAACCTCGAGGACCCTCCCTACTTCCCGCCCGAGGACCCCGCCGACCGCTTGTGCGACGGCATCATCCCGTTGATCCCGGACGCACCCAACAAGCCGTACGACATGAAGCAGGTGATCGCCGAGATCGTCGACGACGGGGACTTCTTCGAGGTCAACCCGGTGTGGGCGATGAACATCGTCTGTGGCTTCGCCCGGGTCGACGGGCATGTCGTGGGCATCGTCGGGAACCAGCCACAAGTCCTCGCGGGCTGTCTCGACATCGACGCGTCGGAGAAGGCGGCGCGGTTCGTGCGTACCTGTGATGCGTTCAACATCCCTCTCGTCACGTTCGTGGACGTTCCGGGATTCCTGCCCGGGACGAACCAGGAGTACGGCGGGATCATCCGGCACGGGGCCAAGCTCCTCTACGCCTACTGCGAAGCGACGGTCCCGCGTGTCCAGCTCATCACCAGGAAGGGCTACGGCGGCGCGTTCGTCGTCATGAACTCGAAGTCGATCGGCGCTGATCTCGCGTTCGCATGGCCGTCTGCCGAGATCGCGGTGATGGATGCAAACGGCGCCGCCAACATCATCTTCCGGCGGGAGATCGAAGCCGCGGAGGACCCGGTGGCGCGCAAGGCCGAGCTCGTCGAGGACTACACCGAGCGCTTTGCGAACCCGTACAACGCGGCCGAGCGCGGCTACGTGGACGACGTCATCGACCCGCGCCAGACGCGTCGAGTGCTCGCCACCTCGCTCGAGATGCTCCGCTCCAAGAAGGAGCAGCTCCCGCAGCGCAAGCACGGGAACGTCCCGCTGTAGCGATGGCCGACCGCCCCGTCCTCCGCGCCATCAGCCCGACGGCCACCGACGAGGAGGTGGCGGCCATCGTCGCCGCCATCGCGGCGGCAACGGCGAGTGCGTCGGCTCCTCCCGCCGAAGAGCAGCCCGCCTCGTACTGGGTCTCGGTTGCTCGGCTCGCCGCCCGCAGGGCCCCGATGGCGCGCGGCCAGTGGCGGCTCTCGGGCCGCATGCCTCGGCGCTCGCGAGCGTGAACGCGGCTGCCGTCCGCGACGCCGAGGTCATCAGCGCCGGCCCGACGGAGATCGTCGTCACGTGTGTCACCGACCCGGGCCTGTCGCTCGCGACCCTCATCGGAGAGCACGAGATCGTGACATCGGGCCCCAACCACGTGGCTCGTGTCGAAGGCCTGACTGCCGATACCGATTACGCCATCGCCGTCGAGGGGCATCCGGGCGGTGATCCGCACCTGCCGTCGATCGTTCGGACGTTGCCCGTGCCGCCGGGACGACTGCGGGCAACCGTGGCCACCGTCAACGACGTCCACTTCGGCGAGATCGAGTGCGGGCGCGTCGACGGCCTCATGGAGGAGGAGCTCGGACCCATCCTCCGCGCGGAGCCCGGCGAGCCGCCGTACCCCCACACCATGAACGCGGCCGCGATCGCCGAGATCGATGCGCTGCACCCCGACGCGATCGTCGTGAAAGGCGACCTCACGTGCCGGGGGACGCACGACGAGTACGAGCAGTTCCTGGCTGCCTATGGCGCGCTCGGGCCCGCGATGCGGCACGTGCGTGGCAATCACGACGCGATGCTCGACCCGACGATGGCAATCGAGGGCGCACCGTTCGCCATCGAGCTCGACGGCGTGACGTTGGTCGTGCTCGACACCGTGCAGCCCGGCAGCGACCGCGGGCAGCTCACCAAGGAGCAGACCCGGTTCCTCGCCGATGTCGCGGGCTCGACGAGTGACCCGGTGCTCGTGTTCGGCCACCATCACATCTGGAATCTCGACGCCGATCGGCGCTCGGCGCAGTACTTCGGGATCAACCCCGACGACAGCGAGCGGCTCGCGGACGTCGTCGCATCCCACGAGAACATCGCGGGCTACTTCGCCGGGCACACACACCGCCATCGCGTCCGTCGCTTCGCGCGGATGCGCCACGTGCCGTGTGTGGAGATCGGGTGCACGAAGGACTACCCGGGCACCTGGGCGGAGTACCGGATCTACGACGGCGGCTACACGCAGACCGTGCACCGCATGGCCACACCGGCCGCGCTCTCGTGGAGCGAGCGGACCCGGCCGATGTTCGCGGGCCTCTATCGCGACTACGCGCTCGGCGGGCTCGACGAGCGCTGCTTCACCTACTTGTTCTGATCAGTGTCCTGATCAGTCTTGTTCTGATCGCGCGCGTCGTTCGGCTGCTCCTGGACGAGCGGCTCGTACGTCTCGGGGCGCCGGGTCGTGAGGAAGGGAAAGAGGGCGAGCCAGTCGTCGCGTTGGCGGAGGTCGAGATCGGCGACGAGGACCGCCGGCTCGTCGCGTGGCGCCGACACGAGCAAGCGGCCGTACGGGTCGGAGACAAAGGACGATCCGTAGAACGTGACGGTTGTCGAGCCGCGCGACTCGGCGCCGATCCGGTTGACCGCGACCATGAACATTCCGTTCGTGATGCCGTTCGCCACGATCACGTGCTGCCAGAGCGGTTGCGTGTCGAAGTCCGGATGGTCGGGCTCGGAGCCGATCGCGGTCGGATAGACGATGACCTGGGCGCCGCGGAGCGAGTACGCCCGCGCGAGTTCGGGGAACCATTGATCCCAACACGTCGGGAAGCCGAACCTCCCGTGCTCGATCTCGACGACCGGCTGGCGCGAGTCGCCCGGGCGGAAGTACTGGTCCTCGTGGTAGCCGGCGGTGACCGGGATGTGGGTCTTGCGGGTACGCACGAGGAGCTCGCCACCTGGTGACACGACGATCGCCGTGTTGTACCCGAGGCCACCGTCGTCGGCCGCCTCGTACAACGACGCATGCACCGCGACGTCGCACCGCTCGGCGTTGGCCGCGGCGAAGGCGAAGGTCGGACCGTCGAGGAGCGGCTCCGGCTCGCAGGGCGACGGATCGTCCGGAGCGATGGCGAAGTACGGCAACAACGTCAGCTCCTGCAGGCAGACGAGCCGCGCGCCCTCCTGTGCCGCGATCTCGATGCCTTCCGAGAGCGCTTCACGGTGAGCTTCCGCGTCCGGGTTCCAACGCTGCTGCACCGCGCCGATCCGGAACAGCGCGCGCTCGCCTTCGTCGGTTCGAGCGGGAGAATCGAGGGCACCCCGTCTCGTCTCGATGGCCCAATCCACCAGATGCTCCTCACCGCTCCGTCAGCATCACGATGGCATGGTTCCGATCGGACGGCGCCACCAGGTCCCGGACGTTCACGCTGGGAGCGCTCGACTCGTAGGTCGCTACCCGGAAGGGTCCTGCACGCCTCGTGGCCACCCAACGAAGGGACTTCCCCGTCCCGGGCGGCGGCTGATCGACCAGGAAGACGATCGAGCACGAACGCCCGGACCACCAGTCGCATCCGGAGGCCGGGACCTTCGTGAGGCCGACGAAGTCCACCGTGCGCGTCGGGACCTGCGCGTCGAGCGACACCGGACGCGCGTTCGGCAGGTAGCGCATCAACGCGCTCCCGAGGACCGCCGAGGTGTTGAAGACGACGAGTCGCGGCCCGCTGCGGTGATCGATTGCGTGTGCTACCGCGCGCCAGTCAGCGCGTTGCAGGTTGCGATCGCGCTGTACCGCGACGGCAGTCACGATCGAGGTTGCTGCGATAGCGGCCGCGCACGCGAGCCCGAGCCAGGCGGTGCGCCGGACCGCGGCACCCATGCCGACGACGACGATCAGGGGAACCAGGACGACGATGAGATTCCTGTCGAGCACGTAGTCGTTGCCGAGGACGACCGCGACGAGAGGGATCCCGACGCCCGCTACGACGAGGAGCGCGAGGCGCCGTGCCCAGCTCCGCTCAGGCGCCGGACCAAACGCGAGCGCGAGCGCGACGGCAACGACGGTGGCTCCGACCACGAGCCACCACAGCCAGGGTTCCGGTGCACCCGGACCGATCGCGAAGAAGCGCGCGAGCGAGCGCAGCCGGAACGCGAGCGACCAGTCCGAGATCCAGTCCTGCAGCCCCGTCGATCGTTGCAGCGCCGCGAGCGGGACCAACAGCGCTCCCCCGACCGCCAACGGTGCGAGCACGGCTGCGAGGAACCTCGGCTCGTGCCGGTGCACGTAAACGAGTGCCACGAGCTCCGGTCCGATCACCACCAGCGCGAAGTAGTGCGTGGCCACCGCGAGCAGACCTGCGACCGCGAAGAGCAACCCGTTGCGCGTCGTCGGCTCCTGGAACGCCTTGACGAAGAACAGCAGCGCGACGGTCACCAGCAGCACGGCGAGCGCGTAGGCACGGGCCTCCTGGGAGTACCAGATAAGGAACGGGTTCACCGCGACGAGCGCGGCGACGAGCAGGCCCGCGCGGCGCCCGCCGCCGACGGCGCGCGTCACGAGGTACGCGACCGGCACGGTGAGCGTCCCAGCGAGTGCAGACATGCTGCGTATCGCGGCGTCTCCCGATCCGAACGCGTGCGACCAGACGGTCGCGAGCACGAAGTAGAGCGGTGGTGTTCCTTCGGAGTGCCGGATCCGATCGAGGAGCCCCGAGACGCTGCCCGTGATCACCTGCGTCGTGCTGAGCTCGTCGTACCACATCGATTGCGTGCCGAGCCCGATGAAACGCAGCGCGGCCGCGCCGATGGTGACGAGCACGAGCCAAGGGTCTGCGAGCGAGCGAACGAGAGGAGGGCGTCGCGTTGGTGCGTCGTCCCGCCCCACGCGGATCGAGCCTATCGGAGGCCCTCGTCGTAACGTTGGGCGGTGCAAGCACTCGAAGGGGTCCGAGTCGTCGAGATGGCGACGCTGCTCGCGGGGCCCGGAGCTGCGCGGTACCTCGCGGACTTCGGTGCCGACGTCGTCAAGGTCGAACCGCCGGCAGGCGACGGCGCTCGCCGGCTCGGTTGGATCGACCCGGACGACAACACGAGTTACATGTGGAAGCTGCTCGGGCGCGGCAAGCGGTCCGTGGTGCTCGACGTCAAGAGCGATGAGGGCGTTGCGGCGATGCGCCGTCTGCTCGCCGGCGCAGACGTCCTCATCGAGAACCTTCGGCCGGGAACGCTCGAGCGTCTCGGGCTCGGGCCCGACGTGCTGCTCGAGGCCAACCCGGGCTTGGTGATCCTCCGCTTGACCGGGTTCGGCCAGGACGGGCCGTATGCGGGCCGGCCCGGCTTCGCCACGATGGCCGAGGCGATGAGCGGTTTCGCGTCGATCAACGGCGCCCCGGACGGTGCACCGCTCCTTCCGCCGATCGCCCTCACCGACGAGGCGGCCGCCCTCGCCGGCGCCTTCTGCGTGATGGTCGCGCTGCATCATCGTGACCGCACCGGTGAGGGGCAGGTCGTCGACGTCTCACTGCTCGAGACGATGTTGCAGATGATGGGTGCGCTCCCCAGCGCGTACGAGCATCTCGGCTACCTCCAGCCGCGGCTCGGCGCGGGGATCCCGTACACGGTCCCGCGCGGCACATATCAATGCGCGGACGGGGAATGGATCGCGATCTCGACGTCGGCGGAGTCCGTTGCCGAACGCGTGATGTCGCTGCTCGGCGTCGGCGACGACCCGCGGTTCGCGAGCTTCGAAGGGCGCGCGGCGCACCGCGAGGAGCTCGACGCGATCGTCGCCGCGTGGGTGGGAGCGCGGTCGCGTCCCGACGTGATCCGGTCCTTCGAAGAGGTGCACGCCGCGATCGCGCCCGTCTACTCCATGGCAGACCTCGTCGCGGATGCGCACGTCCGTGAGCGTCAAGCGATGGTGGAGGTGGACGGTGTCCGCATGCAGGGTGTGCTCGCGCGCTTCTCGCGCACACCCGGCAACATCCGCGGTGTCGGACGGCCGCTCGGTGCGGACACCGCCGAGGTGCTCGGAGACCTCGACCTGAACCTCGACCTCGACGAGAGGGGCAGCCGCCGCGCGCGCGGAGCGTCCCGAGGAGAGTCGGAGTAGAGAACCGCCGGGCGGCGGGCCCCAACGGGCTCCTCGGGACGTCGCTGGGTCGGATTGTGCACGATGGGGGCCGCGTTTTCCAGAGCTGCCTGTGGACGAGCTGTGGAGAACTGCGAAAACCTGGGGACGAACGGGGTCAGAATGCCCGTTCGGTCCCCGAGCCGAAGTGGGGAGGCAGCACGGTGGGACAGCTGACCAGCGCCGAGCTGGCGCGCGAGGTCGAGGGACAGACGGTCGCGACCCGGTTCCGGGACACCGTGCGTGCGCGGCCCGACGCGATCGCGTTGCGTTGCCGGAGTGCGGACGGCTGGGCGACGACGACGTGGTCCGAGTACGCCGATCAGGCGTGCCGTCTCGCCGCGGGCCTGCGCGACCTCGGTGTGAGCCGCGGCGATCGCGTCGCGCTGATGATGCGCAACCGCCCCGAGTTCAGCCTCGCCGACATGGCTGTCCTGCTCGTGGGCGGGACGCCGATCTCCATCTACAACTCGTCCTCGGTCGAGCAGGTGCGATACCTCGTCGGCCACTGCGGAGCGCGTCTCGCGATTGTGGAAGACGACGGGTTCCTCGAGCGGTTCACGGCCGCGCGCGCCGATCTCCCGAACCTGCGCGATGTGATCCTGATCGACGGTGGTGCACATCCGTCGAGTGGCGCGCTGATCTGGTCAGATCTGATTGGTGCCGCGCCGGTCGATCTCGATTCGGCTGCCGCAGTTGCGACCCCGGAGGATCTGGCAACGGTCATTTACACCAGCGGAACGACAGGACAGCCGAAAGGCGTCATGATCGATCACGCCAACGTGTGCTGGACCTCGGAGAGCCTGCGCCGTTGTCTTTACGAGATCGACGTCGAGGGCTCGCGTGTCGTGTCGTACCTGCCAATGGCCCACATCGCGGAGCGGATGACCTCGCACTACCAGGGGGCGTGCTTCGGCTACGAGATCACGACCTGCCCGGATGCCGCGCAGGTTGGGCAATACCTGGCCGAGATCCACCCGGAGATCTTCTTCGCCGTGCCACGCGTGTGGGAGAAGATGCACTCGGGGGTGCTCGCCGTGGTCGAGGGAGACCCCGACCGCAAGGCACAGCTGGAAGCAGCCCTGGGTCTCGGGCTCAAGGTCTCGGATTGCCGCGCGTCGGGCTCGGAGCTCCCCACCGACCTCGCCGAGGAATGGGAGCGCGTCGACGCAGGCGGCCTCGCGGCGGTCCGCACGCTGCTCGGCCTGGATCAGTGCACATCCGCGATCAGCGGCGCCGCGCCCCTCGCGGTGGAGATCTTCGACTTCTTCCGAGCGCTCGGAGTGCCGATCTCGGAGATCTACGGCCTCAGCGAAACCACGGGGCCGATGGTCTTCGACGCGTTCCGCATCAAGGCCGGCACCGTCGGGCGCGTGATTCCCGGCGGCGAGCTGCGGCTCGGCGACGACGGCGAGGTCCTCTGCCGCGGCGGGAACATCTTCCGCGGGTATCTCGACGACCCCGAGAAGACCGCCGAAGCGCTGGATGCAGACGGCTGGCTGCACACGGGTGACATCGGCGTGCTCGACCAAGACGGGTACCTGCGCATCGTCGATCGCAAGAAGGAGCTCATCATCACGGCTGGCGGCAAGAACATCTCGCCCGCGAACCTCGAGTCGGCGCTCAAAGCCGAGCTGCTGATCGGCCAGGCGTGTGTCATTGGGGACAAGCGGCCGTTCGTGAGCGCGCTCGTCGTGCTCGATCCCGAGGTGACGCCGGCGTGGGCGAGCCAGCACGGGATCGAGGCGAGCTCGGTTGCCGAGCTCGCCGATCACCCGGAGGTCCGTGCGGAGCTCGATCGCGAGGTCGCGCACGCCATGGAGCCGTTCAACAACGCCGAGCGCGTGAAGAAGTTCGCGGTGCTCCACGAGGAGTGGCTGCCGGACTCCGAGGTGCTGACGCCGACCGCGAAGCTGAAGCGCCGCGGCGTCTACGGGCGCTACGGCAAGGAGATCGAGTCCCTGTACGCCTGAGGGCTAGTCGACGGGTGCGATCTCGACGTGGTCGCTGCCCTGCCCACGCGCGAGCTCGAGTGCACGGTCCGCTTGCTCCACGAGGTCTTCCGCGTTCAGCGCGTGCGACGGGTAGCACGCGATGCCCGCCGAGATGGTGTAGCCGCCGTCGATCTTGGTGGCGTTGAGCGTGCCGCGCACTCGCTCCGCCGCCCAGACCGCACCTGCTTCCTCGGTGTCCTCGAGCACGGCCGCGGCCCTCACGCCACCGATGCGGCATGCAGAGTCGCACTCGCGCAGCGTCCTTCGCATGACGTCGCCGAGGATCGCGATCGCGCGGTCCTTGCTCGCCGAATCGGCATTGCCGAGCGCGTCCAGCTCGAAGACGACGACGGAGACCGGTTGCAGCTGGCGTCGTGCCGCCGCCACGCGCTGCTGCACGATCACGCTGAAGAAGCTCTCGTCGAACAACCCGGATGCGTGGTCGATCACCGCTCCGTTGGCTTCCCCTTGCTGGGTTGCCTCGGCGCTCCAGAGGTCTGCGAGCGCGTCCAGCTCCCGCCGGAGCCGGGCGCGGTCCTGGTCGACCGTCTGGAGATGCTCCTCGGCAACGCGGGCTTCAACACCGAGCGCGGTGCCTGCGAGGGCTGCGAGCAAACCGAACATGCCTGCGACCACTCCGAGCATCGTCTGGTCGAAGATCTCCGCGCTGAGACCGACTGTGAGCGCCACGAGGCCCGCGGCGATGCAGAGACCGAGCCTGCGGTTGATCACCCCGTTTGCATCGGCTCCTTGGCTGCCTCGGTGGAGCGCGTTCTCGTGCCGGCACGGCGGTGCGCGAGACCTAGTTCCGCGAGGTCACCCATGATCTGGGCGAGCTTGTAGTCCTTCGGCGTGTACACCCTTGCGACGCCCGCGGCGATCAGCTCCGCCTGATCGGGCTCAGGGATGATCCCGCCGACGACGACGGGCGCATCGACACCTTCGTCGCGCAACAGGCCGATCGTGGCCGGGACGAGCGCCAGGTGCGAGCCGGACAGGATCGACAAGCCGATCACGTCCACGTCCTCGTCGCGTGCCGCAGCGGCGATCTGCTCCGGGGTGAGCCGGATCCCCTGGTACACGACTTCCATCCCGGCGTCGCGCGCGGCGACGGCGATCTGCTCCGCGCCGTTCGAGTGTCCGTCGAGCCCGGGCTTGCCGACCAGCACGCGCGGCGGGCCGCCCAGAGCCTTCGACTCCTCGCGGACGTGCTCGCGCACCGCGAGCATGTCGTCGCCGGCACTCGCGGCCACTGCCGACACGCCCGTCGGCGCGCGATATTCGCCGAAGACCTCGCGCAGGGCCTGGGCCCACTCGCCGACGGTGCCCCCCGCGCGGGCCAGCTCGACCGTGGCCGGCATGAGGTTCTCGTCCGTCGCCGCCACGGATCGCAGCTGCGCGAGGGCGGCGCCGACCGCGGCATCGTGGCGTCCAGCGCGCCACGCTCGCAGGGACTCGATCTGCTCGGCCTCCGCCGCGGGATCGAGCTCGAGGATGTGCGACTCGCCGCCGAGCGACGCGACCAGAGGGGACGGCTCCGTCTCGGTGAACTTGTTGACGCCGACGACGATCCGCTCACCGGCCTCGATGCTGCGCACCCGCTCGGCGTTCGACTGCACGAGACGACCCTTGACCTCGTCGATCATCGCGAATGCTCCGCCGCCGTCGAGCACCCATTGCAGCTCTTCCCATGCAGCGCTGCACAGCTCGTCGACCTTCGCTTCGATGACGGTCGAGCCTTCGAAGATGTCGTCGTACTCGAGCAGGTCCGTCTCGTACGCGAGCACCTGCTGCATGCGCAGGGACCACTGCTGGTCCCAGGGCCGCGGGAGCCCGAGCGCCTCGTTCCAGCACGGGAGCTGGAGGGCGCGCGCTCGTGCGTCTCGCGAGAGCGTCACGCCGAGCATCTCGAGCACGATCCGCTGCACGTTGTTCTCGGGCTGCGCCTCGGTCAGCCCGAGGGAGTTGACCTGCACGCCGTAGCGGAACCTGCGCAGCTTCTCGTCGGTCACGCCGTACCGCTCCAGGCAGATCCGGTCCCAGAGCCGGGTGAACGCGCGCATCTTGCACAGCTCCTCGACGAAGCGCGTTCCCACGTCGATGAAGAACGAGATGCGACCGACGACCTCCGGGAGCTCCGCCTCGGAGACCTGCCCCGAGTCGCGCACCGCGTCGAGCACCCCGACCGCCGTCGCGAGCCCGTACGCGAGCTCCTGCACAGGTGTCGCGCCGACCTCTTGGAGGTGGTACGGGCAGACGTTGATCGGGTTCCACTTCGGGATCTCGCGGACCGAATAGGTGATGAGGTCCACCGTCAACCGCCTGCTGGGCTCGGGGCCGAAGATGAACGTCCCGCGCGACAGGTACTCCTTGACGATGTCGTTCTGCGTGGTGCCCGAGAGCTGGTCGATGGGCACACCGCGCTCTTCCGCGAGCGCGATGTACATGGCCAGCAGCCACATTGCCGTCGCGTTGATGGTCATCGACGTGTTCATGGTTTCGAGCGGGATCTGCTCGAACAGCGTGCGCATCTCTCCGAGGTGCGGCACGGGGACGCCGACCTTGCCGACCTCACCGCGCGCGAGCGGGTCGTCGGGGTCGTAGCCGGTCTGGGTCGGGAGGTCGAACGCGACCGAGAGCCCGGTCTGGCCCTTCGCGAGGTTCGTGCGGTACAGCTCGTTCGAGGCGCGCGCCGAGGAGTGGCCCGAGTAGGTCCGCATCACCCACGGACGCTGGCGTTCCGTCATCTGGCCATTCTCCCACCGTCGAGCGGCGGGCCTTCCGAGCTACTTCTTGTAGCTGTAGAAGCCCTCGCCGGTCTTGCGACCGAGGCGCTCGGCGCTGACCATCCTGCGCAGCAGCGGGGCGGGCGCGTAGTTCGGGTCTTTGAACTCTGCGTAGAGCGCATCGAGGATCGACAGGCTCGTGTCGAGCCCAACGAGATCGAGCAGCGCGAGCGGTCCCATCGGAAAGTTGCATCCGCCCTGCATCGCGGCGTCGATGTCGTCGCGGCTCGCAACGCCGGCGTCGTAGAGCTTGACGGCGTTGTTGAGGTACGGGAACAGCAGCGCGTTCACGATGAAGCCCGCTTGGTCCTTCACCTCGACCGGGCTCTTGCCGCACGTCTCCGCGAAGCTGCGCGCGACGGCGATCGTCTCGTCGGACGTCGTGATCGCGCGGACGACCTCGACGAGCGGCATCATCGGCGCGGGGTTGAAGAAGTGGAGGCCGCACACCAGCTCCGGGCGGCCCGTCTCCATCGCCATCTCGATGATCGGAAGGGTGGATGTGTTCGTGGCGAGGATCGCGCCGTCGCGGACGATCCGGTCGAGCTCGCTGAAGAGGTGCTTCTTCGCGGGTAGGTCCTCGACGATCGACTCGAGCACCAAGTCGCACTCGGCGAGCTCCCCGAGATCGGTCACGGCACGGACGCGGCCGAGCACCTGCTCGCGCTCCGCCTCCTCGAGCTTGCCGCGCTCGACCTGCTTCGCGAGCGCCTTCTCGAGGCCCGCCACCATCGCGTCGGCGGTGACTTGCGCGCGGCTGCGGAGGATCACCTCGACGTCGGCCTTCGCGGCAACCTCCGCGATTCCGGATCCCATGATCCCCGAGCCGACGACTCCGAGACGCTTGATCGTCATGAACTGCTCCTTGCAGACGCGGCGAACGCCAATTTGAAAATGGCGGTATACGTTACTGGCCGCCCGGCGGCGGTTGCCATGCGAGGCTCGATGTTGCTCGAGGTCGCTAGTGTCGGCGCCGATGAACCTCAGCGATTCAGTCGCCGGCACGCTCGCCCTCGTCGGTGGCGGTGAGTGGGGTCGTGCGACGCGCGACCTCGATGCGGCGCTCCTGGAGGCGAGCGGCGGCAAGGAAGTGGTGGTGCTCCCGACCGCGGCCGCGTTCGAGGATCCGTGGCGCGTGTGCGAGACGGCAGCGGCTCATTTCGACCAGTTCGGCGCACGGACGCGGGCGCTGAACGTGCTGCACCGACGTGACGGCTCCACCGATGAGGTCGTCGAGACGCTGCGCGACGCGCGTTTCGTGTACCTGTCGGACGGCTCGCCGCTGCATCTGCGCTCGGTGCTCAAGGGGTCCGCGATGTTCGAAGCCGTGCTCGCGGCGTACCGCAGCGGAGCCGTCGTGGCCGCGTCCGGCGCGGGCGCGACCGTCGTCTGCGATCCGATGGTCGATCCACGCGGTGGTGCGTACACCGTCGGCCTGGGTCTGGTGGAGGGGCTCGCGATCTTTCCGTATCACGGAACGGCAGCCGACCATCTCCGCGAGCGCTCCATCGATCTGCTCCCCGACCAGGCCGTGCTCGCCGGTGTCGACGAGGGGACGGCGCTCGTCCGCTCCCCGGGTGCCAAGTGGTCGGTCGGCGGCGACGGGTCCGTGACGGTGTACTCGAGGCGCGAACCCGAGCGGTTCCTCACTGGCTCCGTCGGCTTGCCCCTGCCCTGACAGTCCGTCAATGGACCATGACGGAGTTGGCGTGCCCGCTGACCTCGACCTCGTAACGTTCCGACTCGGAGCCGTCGCTGTGTCGCGCGCCTGGGCCGACGCGCGTTCGGCCGATCATGATGCTGTTCGTGAGGCCTCTCGCCTCGACGCCGATCCCGCTGCCCTTCGGTCGCCGCATGTCGATGTGGCTCGCTTTTGACGAGACGGTGACCGGCACGATCGCAGCCGGAGCGGGCAACGAAAGCTCGATCTGATTGGCGTTGCCGGCGATGTCGACGGATTCGATCTGCAGTCCCGTCGCGTCGAGATCGATCTGACCGGCGGTCGACTTCAGCTCGATCGACCAGGTCACACCAGGGTTCAGGGCGACGTGCAGCGCTCCCCCCATCGGACCGTGGCCACCACGCATCGGGTTCGCGCGTAGCTCGACGGTGGACCCGGAGACGCGCGCCCTGATCGCCCGGGGGGCCGAGAACAGGCTGTCACCCGCGTCACCGGCGTCGATGGACAGTGGCACCGCCTTGACGTTGACCACCAACCGAGCGCTCTCGAGCTTGCCGAGTGGTGCGGTGGTACGTCCGTCAGCAGTTGACGTTCCCGGTCCGCTCTGCGGGCGAGCGTCCTGTACGAGCTCACGCAGAGAGGCCTCGGCGCGTCCGAGCATCGACGTCACGAGCGCGAGCTTCTCCGCGCCGAACTGGGCCCGGAGCTGCTCCGCAACGCGTGTTGTCGGAGCGAGTGCGCGAGTGACCTCGTCCGTGCGCGCGCCCGTCGGCACCACGAGCACGCGGCGGCGGTCCGACGGGTCGGCGGTTCGGCGGACGAAGCCGCTCTGCTCGAGGCGGTCGACGACCCCGGTGATCGCGCCACTCGTGAGCCCGGTGAGCTCGACGAGGTCGCCCGGGGACATCGGGCCGGCGGCGTCGAGCTCGCCGAGGCAGAGCAGGTCGACCGCGCTGATGCCGAGCGCGGTGGCCGCCTGGTCGTCGACCGTGCGCATGACGGCACCGAGCCGCCGAACTCCTCGCATGAGGCCCGACGGGTCGGCTGTCGATTGATCACTTGACACGGTGTTTCTTCTTCCCTAGATTATTTAGCTACTAAGATACATCGTTCGAGAGTGACTTACCACTCAGATTATGCCTGGCACGCGCGGCTGGGGAAAGGACGGGGACCATGGAACGGATCGCGGTCGAGGCCGAGGGGCTGCGGAAGCGCTTCGGGGACGTTGACGCCCTCGTCGGAGTCGACCTCCAGGTCGAGACAGGCTCGGTGCTCGGCCTGCTGGGCCCCAACGGCGCCGGCAAGACCACGACGGTGCGCGTGCTCACCACGGCAACCCTGCCCGACGAAGGCGTGGCGCGGGTGCTCGGTCTTGATGTCGTACGGCAGCCGAACGAGGTTCGGCGTGTCATCGGGCTCGCCGGCCAGTACGCAGCCGTCGACGACAACCTGACCGGTCGCGAGAACCTTCGCATGATCGGCCGCCTCACCCACCTCGCGCCGTCGGTCGTGCGCCGGCGCGCCGACGAGCTCATCGAGCGCTTCGGCCTGACCGAGGCTGCCTCGCGCACGGCACGCACGTACTCGGGTGGGATGCGGCGCCGGCTCGATCTCGCAGCGGCGCTCGTCGACCGTCCCCCGGTGCTGTTCCTCGACGAGCCCACCACCGGGCTGGACCCGCGGAGCCGGCGGGAGCTGTGGTCGCTGATCGGCGAGCTCGTCGACGAGGGAGCCACCGTGCTGCTCACGACCCAGTACCTCGAGGAGGCCGACCAGCTCGCGGACCGCGTCGCGGTCGTCGACGAGGGCCGGATCATCGCCGAGGGCACGCCCGCGCAGCTCAAAGCAGGCATCGGCCGCACGGTGCTCGAGCTCGAGCTCACCGACGAGTGGGCCTGCGGGCGCGCGCTGGCGATGCTCGACCGTCATCCTGTCCGGCGTCGTGGCACCGAGCTCGAGATCACGCTCGACACGCCGCGCGCAGTGATCGAGGTGTTGGGCGGCCTCGACGCGCGAGGCATCGAGCCGGAGCGTCTCGCGGTGCGCGGGCCGAGCCTCGACGACGTCTTCCTCTCGCTCACAGGGCACCGCGCGACAGCCGACGAGCCAGGTGGGGACGAATCCGCAGACCACGAGATCGCAGAGACGCCGATTGCCGAAGGAGCATTCGTATGACCGCCACGACCCTTGACCCGACCGAGGCGGTGGACGCGCTCGACCTGGGAAGCGGCGCCGAGCGGCGCGGCGTGTGGATGCTGCGCGACGGGCTGACCGTGACGTACCGGAACCTTCTCGGTTACCTCCGCGTCCCGGAGATGCTCTTCTTCACGGCGATCCAGCCGGTGATGTTCGTGCTGCTCTTCCGGTACGTCTTCGGCGGCGCGATCCCGACGCCCGGGTACAGCTACGTCGACTACCTGATGCCCGGCATCTTCGTGCAGACGGCCGCGTTCGCGGCCATGGCGACGTCGATCGGGCTCGCGGAGGACCTGCAGAAGGGCTTGGTGGAGCGGTTCCGCACCCTGCCGATGGCCCGATCCGCTGTGCTCGTCGGCCGCACATCCGCGGACGGTGTGCGCAACCTCTTCGTGCTCGCGTTGCTCACCGTTGTCGGGCTCGCGGTCGGGTTCCGGCCGCAGACGAACGCGCTCGCCTACCTCGCTGGGATCGCGCTCATCGCCGCGTTCGCCTACGCGCTGACGTGGGGTGCGGCGGCCGTCGGGCTCGGAGCGCGCACTGCCGAGACGGCGCAGCTCAAGATCATGCCTGTCCTGTTCCCGTTGACGTTCGCTTCCTCGGCCTTCGTGCCGGTTTCGACGATGCCCGGCTGGCTCCAGCCCATCGCAGAGCATCAACCCGTCACGATCGTGGTGGACGCGGCGCGAGCGCTCATGCTCGGCGGTCCGACCGCGCGGCCCGTGCTCGAGGCGATCGCTTGGATCGCGGGGCTGCTCGTGGTGCTCGTGCCGTACGCGGTGCGGAAGTACCGCCAGGTCGCGTGATCAGCTCTGGGAGATCGTGACCTTGTTGATGTAGACGGGTTGCGACGTGTGCTGGGTCGCGGGGTTGTTCGTCTGCCCGGAGTTGTAGAGCTTGCCGAGCTTGTCGACCACGTCCGTACCCTTGGTGACCTGACCCAGGCCGGAGTAGAGGTACGGGGGCCCACCGAGCGCCTTCGCGCCGTTGTCGGAGAGGATGATGAAGAACTGCGAGCCGGTGGTGTTGGGGCCCGAGTTCGCCATCGCGACTCCGTACTTCTTGTAGCCGTTCTCCGGCGGCTCGGTGGGCAGGTTGTAGCCGGGTCCACCCGAGCCGTCGGCCTTCGGTGCGCCTCCCTGGGCGACGAAGTCCTTCACGATGCGATGGAACTTCAGCCCGTCGTAGAAGCCCTGGCGAGCCAAGGTGACGAAGCTGTTGACGGTCTTGGGCGCGGTGGAGGGATCGAGCGTGATCTGCATGGTGCCGCAGCTCGTGTCCATCGTCGCGATGTACGTCTTCGTCGTGTCGATCGTCATCGGCGGCGCCTTTTGCGAGGTGTTCTTCGCCGGGACGTTCTTGGGGGCCGTGGTGCTGCAGCTCTTGCTGCTGCTCTTGCTGCTGCTCTTGTTGCTCACGATCGAGACGATCACGATGACGACAGCGGCAAGGGCCGCTGCGATCGCGACGTTCCGGATGAGCCGGACACGCTGGTCCCGCTTCATCAACCGATCGCGCTCGACGCGCGCGCGCTCTCGATTCTCCTTCTGGCGCTCGCGCTTGTTCGCGTTGGACACGGCGGGGGATCTTACGGGGACGTGAGCCCGCCGCGCCGGTCGCGTCTACTCCTGGCCACGTGGCGCGACGTACTCGCGACAGGGCTCCGCCCGGATGGACGGGCACGGTGCCGGGACGGACGGGAGGGCAGGGCCCGTGGCGAGCACCGGCAGCACGACGCGCGACGCGCCTCCGCGTCCCCACTCGACACGGTTCGTCACGGTGCCCTGGGTCGCGAAGGTGTCGAACTTCCAGAGCGGCCGGTTACCACCCGGCGCGTCGATGGTCAGGCGGATGCGGCTCCCGGCGCGGAACTGGTACGCGAAGGGGAACAGCGCGAGGCGCGCGAGGACGTATCTGCCGCTCGGCATCGGCGCCACGTCGCTCTTGCTGTCGGAGTGATATGGGTTCAGCTCGGTCGAGCGCTTCTTGTCGAGCTTGCGGTGGCTCAGGCGGAGCCAGCCGGACTGCACGTAACGCTCGGTGCCGTCGGGCCGCACCTCGGACAGCGTTGCCTGCACATCGCTGTCCCGGGCGGTGGACGAGATCCAGAGGTCGACGCTTCCCGTCCCGGCCATCGTGGTCGCACGCGCGAGCGGCGGCGTGATGTACGACAACGAGGAGCCGTCCTGCTCGGGTGCCCAGTTGTAATCGGGTGTGGCCTTCCAGATGCCGTCGCTGCTGCCGGTGTAGCTGGTCGCCGGACGCGCGGCCGGATCCGGTCGGTACGAATCGGTGCCGTGTGACGGTGGCGCAGTCCTGGTGAGCGAGCCTCTGGGTCCGAAGTAGTACGCGGTCGCGGTCGTCGAGGGGATGGGCCAGGCGCGGTACCGCGTCTGCGCGGCAGGGAGCAACGCACCCGGCGGTGTGCCGGGTGCCGCACCGACCTCCCAGAGGATCTTGACCGGCTTCTCCGCCTGGTACTTCGCGCGCGCCTGCGCGTACGACATCGACGGATCGAACCGGTCGGGAGGAAGCTGCATCCCGGGGATGCCCGTGATCTGCGCCCAGAGCGCTGGCACGACGGAGCGCACACTCGCCGGAATGTGCGGCACGCGTTTCGCGACATAGAGGTCCAGGAACTCGAGTGTGTCGCGCAGCACGTTCGGGTCGAGCTGCTCGGTGTGCACACCGTTCTGGCCGTCGACCCGCAGCACGATCTTCTTCGAGAAGTGGTTGATCATGTTGGCCCAGTGCGGCCCGGTCTGCTCGTCCTGCCACGCGCCCGCGAGGAACACGGGCACGTTGATCCGGTTCACGAAGTACGCCGGCGCGAGCGACTTCGCTCCCTGCGGCAGGTCGTAGCGGAAGTCCTTCTCGAAGTTCGTCGTGTAGGGGTGTTTCGTGATCTGCGCGAGCAGGTCGACGTTCTGGCCGCGCAGCTTCATGTTGTTCGCGCAGGTGGTGTCACCGTTGCTGATGCGCGTCTGCACCCACTTTGGCGCATCGGGATTGGGCCACTTGTTCTGCTGCATCCGGTCGTTGGCCCAGCCCTTCGCGAAGCCGTTGTTGTAGATGCCTCCGGGGTAGAGGGTGCCGCGCCAGGTGTCGTCGATCACGGAGACAGGCGTGATCGCGGTGAGGTGGGGCGGGCGCGTGCGCGCCACGAAGAGCTGGCTGATGCCGGCGTACGAGATGCCGACCATGCCGACCCGGCCGTTCGACCAGGGCTGTGCGGCGACGGTCTCGATCGCGTCGTAGCCGTCGAGCGATTGGAGGTTCTCGAAGAAGTTGAAGGCGCCGCCCGAGCAGCCGGTGCCGCGGATGTTCACGCCGATCCACGCGTATCCGAGCGCGGGCATGACGAGCTTGTACTGCGGTTGACTCGTCGACGGGCTGGACGGGTCGTATCCGGAGTACTCGACGACGCTCGGATACGGGCCCTTGTCGGGCGGCCCGGGAAGCACCACCTGGACGCTCAGGGTCGTGCCGTCGCGCGTCCTGAGGTAGCCGTACCCGCTGGTCGATGACAGGTTGGTCACCGGGAGCCGCTGCTTCGCGTAGAACGACCGCGGCGGGTTCGCGGTGCCGAGGACCCTGAATGTGGTCGAAGTCGTGTCCTTGCCGCCGTTCGTGGAGCTGATCGCGTACCCCTTCCCGGCCGGCTGGTTGCGGAAGAGGAAGCCCCCATTGACATCCGCGGTGCCGTGCTGCAGCTCCTTGCCGTTGCGGCGGAGGACGACTGCGGTCCCCGGAGTGGCGCCGATGATCGAGGCCTGGTGGACGCTGCCGCGCACTGTGACGCCGGAGGCGTCGGCTGCGGCCGCGGTCCCTGCCGCGATCCCCGCCAGTGCCGTCGCGAGCGCGGCGACGATGGCGATTCCCCGTATTGCGCGGCGGTTCACGGCACCCCCCGGTGGCCAGATCGACTGCGGATTGTGTCAGACGCGAGTGCCGTGGAGCCGCACACGAAGCCGATACCGGGCGGGTTCGCGGCCGGAGGCCCTGTACCCTCGACGTCGTGCTCGTCGCTCAGAAGTACGGGGGAACCTCGGTTGCGGACCCTGATCGCATCCGCGCGGTCGCGGAGCACATCGTCCGGACGCACAACCAGGGCAACCAGGTGATGGTGGTCGTCTCCGCGATGGGGAAGACCACCGACGACCTGTTGCGCCTCGCGGGCGACGTTGCGCAGGATCCGCGCGGCCGCGAGCTCGACATGCTGTTGACCGCCGGTGAGCGCATCTCGATGGCGCTGCTCTGCATGGCGATCATGGACCAAGGCGTCCACGCCGTCAGCTTCACCGGCTCGCAGGCGGGCATTGTGACGGACACCGAGCACGGCAGGGCGAAGATCCTCGAGGTGAAGGGCGATCGCATTCGGGAAACGCTGTCGCTCGGGGCGGTCGCCGTCGTCGCCGGGTTCCAAGGGATCTCGACCGACAAGGACATCACGACCCTGGGCCGCGGAGGCTCCGATACGACGGCTGTCGCGCTCGCGGCCGCGCTCGGCGCCGACGTCTGCGAGATCTACACCGATGTCTCCGGCGTCTTCACGGCCGATCCGCGGGTCGTGCCGGAGGCGCGCAAGCTCAACCGTGTCTCGCACGAGGAGATGCTCGAGATGGCGGCGACGGGCGGGCGCGTGCTCGCGCTGAGGTCCGTCGAGTTCGCGAGGAACCACCACGTTCCGGTCCACGTACGATCGAGCTTCACCTGGGAACCGGGTACGTGGGTCGTCGAGGAGGACCCGACCATGGAGCAGGCGATCATCTCCGGCGTCACCCACGACGTCTCGGAGGCCAAGGTCACGATCATCAAGGTCGCCGACCGGCCGGGCGTCGCCGCGTCGATGTTCCGCGCGCTCGCCGACGAGTCCGTGAACGTCGACATGATCGTGCAGAACGTCTCCTCGGCCGGCCACACCGACATCTCGTTCACGGTGCCCCGCGACGACCTCCAGCGCGCGCTCACCGTAATGGAGAAGGTCGGCGCCGAGGTGGAGGCCACCGGCGTCACGCACGACGCGAACGTCGGCCGCGTCACACTCGTGGGCGCCGGCATGAAGACGAACCCCGGAGTGGCGGCGAAGATGTTCTCGGTGCTCGCGAGCGAGGGCGTCAACATCGAGATGATCAGCACCTCCTCGATCCGCATCTCGTGCGTCGTGAAGGAGGCGGACGTCGAGACCGCCGTCCGCGCGTTGCACGCGGCGTTCGAGCTGGACGCGTAGGGGCCTGCCGTGAACGTCGGTGTGATCGGAGCAACAGGCCTCGTCGGGACCGAGATGCTCGGTGTGCTCGAGGAGCGGTCGTTCCCCGTGGAGACGTTGCGTGTCTTCGCATCCCCACGCTCGGAGGGGCGACGCCTGCCCTTCGGTGATCGCGAGGTCGAGTGCGAGGTGCTGGCACCGGAGTGCTTCGACGGGCTCGACATCGTCATCGTGGACGTCGACGAGCCGATCTCCGAGGAGTGGTCTCCGCGAGCGGCGGCAGCAGGAGCGAAGGTCATCGACAAGTCGGCGGCCTTCCGCATGGAGCGCGATGTCCCACTCGTGGTCGCGGAGGTCAACCCGGCCGACATGCAGGACATGCCACGCGGCATCGCCTCGTGTCCGAACTGCACGACGATGGTTCTCGTGACCGCCCTCGCGCCGTTGCATCGAGCGGCGACGATCGACCGCATGGTCGTCGCGACGTACCAATCCGTCTCCGGTGCCGGTGTCAGTGGCATCGAGGAGCTCGCCGGCCAGTGGCAGAAGTACGGCGGCGCCACCGACGAGCTGCGCCGGGCCGCTGCCATCGACGGCTTCATCACACCCGGCGAGATCTGGGACAAGCCGATCGCGGGCAACGTCATCCCGCTCGCCGGGTCCCGACGGGAAGCCGGCTACACGAGCGAGGAATGGAAGCTCGTGCACGAGACGCGCAAGATCCTCCACGCACCCGACGCCCGGATCACCGCGACCTGCGTGCGCGTTCCCGTGTTCGTCGGGCACGCAATGGCCGCCAACATCCAGTTCCGCGACCCCCTGGACCGTGCGGCGGCCGTCGAGCTCCTGGAGCGAGCGCCGGGTGTCGAGCTCGTCGACGACGGTGACGGGGCGCCCTCAGCGCTCGAGGGCGCCGGTATCGACCCGGTTCTGGTGGGACGGATCCGTCAGGATCCGAGCCAGGAAAACACGATCGATTTGTGGGTCACGGGCGACAACCTGCGCAAGGGCGCGGCGTTGAACGGCGTGCAGATGGCCGAGCTGCTCCTCGAAGGCTGACGCCGCGCGAGCGGGTCAGCTGCCGACGGCCGCGGCCTCCAGGGAATATGTGCTCGTCGCCAAGTTGGGGGCGACGAACCGGATGCGGATGGCGCACAGCGTCCCGGTCGCGCAGGCAATATCGCGCGAGACGGGTTGTGGCTCGACGCCGAACGCGAGCTGCGAGATGCTCCAGTTCGCCGCTTGATCGCAAGCCGTCGTGCACACCCAGATCTCGTAGTGCTCGGCGTTGCCGCCCGGCGGACCGATGTCACCGGGCCCGAACCAGGTGGCGGTCACGGTCCCGGTCGTCGTTCCGGAAACCGCGGTCAACCCGTAGGCCGCCCACGGCCGGTAGGTCACGATCGTCCACGCACCGGCCGCGCCTCGCGAGTTCGTCGCACGGACGCGGTACGAGCAGGTGATCGAGCCCTCGTTGCAGGTGCGCGCAACCGGGCTGGTCACCACCAGCGGTGTGCTCGGTGACCACGACGACGAGCCCGGCGCGCACTTGGCTTGGCACTCCTGGAGCTCGTACGTCGAGCCGGTGACCATGCCCGTGGTCGGCGCCGCCCAACTCACCGAGAAGGTGCTGGTTCCCGAGGTCGGGTTCCCGACCGTGGGGTCGTCGGCCGTCTTCACGACCGCAAGGTTCTTGACGGCGCCCGGTGTGACCGTGACGGTCGCGGTGTTGGAGACCGGCCCGTCGCCGACCGGGTTGGTCGCGAACGCCCGGTACTTGCACGTGGTCGCGCCCGTACACGACGCGGTCGCGGCGAAGGTCGTGCCGGTGATGCCGGTGCCGATCGTCGTCCACGCGCCGCCGTCGTTGCTGTCCTGCACCGTGTAGGCGGTGATCGCGAGCCCGCCGGTGCTCGAGGGCTTCGTCCAGGAGAGGTTGACGTCGGAGAAGTTGTTGGTCGTGGCCTTGAGCGAAACGGGGGCGCTCGGCGCAGCCCAGGGAACTGTCACTGGCGCGCTGGCGATGCTGTCACCGATGGCGTTGCGCGCGTACACGCGGTAGGTGCACGGGTTAGCGAGCACCTGCGGGCACGAGACGCTCGTCGACGTGGCAGTTCCCTTCTTGATCTTCGCCCCGAACGTGACGCCGCCGTTCGTCGAGACGTCGTAGAGATATGCCGTGATCGCTGACCCGCCGTTGCTCGCGGGAGCTACCCAGCTGAGTTTCACGTTGCCGGCGGTGGGACCGGCCGTGCCCGCCAATCCTGTCGGCGGACCGGGCACCGTCGCGGACGTGACCGTGATCGTGGCGGTGTTGGAGACGGGACCGTTGCCGACCGGGTTGGTTGCGAAGGTCCGGTACTGGCACGTCGCCGTTCCCGTGCACGACGCGGTCGCGGCGAAGGTCGTGCCGGTGATGCCGGTGCCGATCGTCGTCCACGCGCCGCCGTCGATGCTGTCCTGCACCGTGTAGGCGGTGATCGCGAGCCCGCCCGTGCTCGCCGGCTTCGTCCAGGAGAGGCTGACGTCTGAGAAGTTGGTCGTCGTCGCCTTGAGCGACTTGGGGGCGCTCGGCGCAGCCCAGGGCACTGTCACTGGCGCGCTGGCGATGCTGTCGCCGATCGCGTTGCGCGCGTACACGCGGAACGTGCACGGCTTCGCGAGCACCTGCGGGCACGAGACGCTCGTCGACTTGGCGGTCCCCTTCTTGATCTTCGCCCCGAACGTGACACCGCCGTCTGTCGAGACGTCGTAGAGATATGCCGTGATCGCCGACCCGCCGTCGTTCGCGGGAGCCACCCAGCTCAGCTTCACCTTGCCCGCCAGCGGGCCGGCGGTGCCGGTGAGACCGGTCGGTGGGTCGGGCACGGTCGCGGCGGTCGCGGCTTGCGCGGAGAAGGCAACGACGAGCGCAGCCGCGCCCAGGGCGGCGGTCGCTCGCCGCAACGTGCGTGCGCGCGGAAACAGCCCGCGGATGGTGTGCTTGTTCTCCACCGTGTCGCCCCCCTGCCAACCCCCGGAATTGCCTCAGCGACGGTACTCACGGGCCTTTTCGACTTGCAACCCCCGCAGCGTTGTGCGCGAAACGGACGACCACCCCTCTTGGCGCCGGTACCGACTCGGAGAGAACGTGATGAAATGACGCCCGGCGCCGGCGGGGAGCGGGGGCGAGTGCTTCGAACGGATGCCCGAGTCCGTCTCTGCGTCAAGGTCCTGCTGGTGGCGTTGCTGCTGCTCCCGCCGCTGATCGCGCTCGTCGCAACGGTCGGGCGGCCGTGGGTTCCCGTCGACGACTTCGCCATCATCGACCTGCGCACGCGCGACGTCTGGTCGTCGCACGCGCCGCTCGTCGGGCTGGTCAGCCGCAACGGCTGGAGCCATCCGGGGCCCGTGGTGTTCTGGCTCTTAGGCCTGTTCTCCGGCTTGGTCGGGCAGGCGTCGTGGGCGACACGCGTCGGCGGCACGCTGCTCCAGATGGGCGCTCTCACGTGGCTTGCCATCGTGACGTGGCGGCGCGGTCTGGCGCCGTTGCTCGCAGCAGCGACCGTCACCGCTTGCACGTACTTGGCCGTCGGGCCGTGGTTGTTCGTGCAGCCGTGGAACCTCTGGATCCCGATCCCATTCTTCATCCTGTTCGTCTTCTTGAGCTATCTTGCTGCGACGGGCGCGTTCCGGCAGCTGATCGCGATGTCGCTCGTGGCCACGTTTCTCGCGCAGACGCACGTGAGCTACGTGCCGCTGGTCGTTGCGGGCTTCCTGTGGGTAGGCGTCTGCGTCGCGGTCGATGCGCGTCGTGCACAACGCGCGCCCGATCGCTGGAAGTCGACCGGCGCGATCTGCCTCGGTGTGTGGGTGATCTCGTGGATCCCACCGGTGGTCGACCTCGCGCTGCACTGGCCGGCAAACCTCGGACGCGTCGTGAGCTACTTCGCGACGGGGCGCGGGAGCCACGTCGGCTTCGCCGATGCGCTCGGGTTGACGAGCGCCGAGTTCCGGCCGGTCCCGCCGTGGCTCGGCGGCACGAACCACACGAACCCGTTCAGCGGGTTCGCGCAGGGCGCGCCGCTCGCCTGGCTCGTCGTGCCGGTCGCACTGCTCGCGTTGGGCGCGCTCGCCGCGCGTCGAGCTGGATCACGCGATCTGTTGCGCGCGCTCGGGTTCGCGGCGGTGCTCCTGGTGGTCGGCGTCGTGGCGATGGCACGGGCCGACGAGCCGCTCTGGTACACGTTCCAGTGGCGCGTGGTCGTTGCGGCGTTCGTGATGGTCGTGAGCGCGTGGTCGATCGCCGCCGCTGCCGAAGGCGTGGCTCGGTCCGCGACGCGAGCGGTGGCGCTCGTGGGCACGCTCGCGATCGTCGTGTGGGGCTCGGTATCGCATGCGAGCTCCATCGACCCGAACAGCCGCGAGCCGAGACACCACGGAGACCTCGATGCGCTCGAGCGGCGCGCTCCCGCGCTCACGAGCGTGATGCGGCAGGCCCGCCGCGGGCATCAGCTCGAGCGCAAAGAGATCCTGGTGCTCAACGTCGGTCCGACGCGCAGCTTGTTCGACGGCGTCGTCAATGAGCTCGACCGCGCGGGCGTCTCGGTGCACGTGGCGCGTTCGCTCAAGGACGCGTTCGGTCGAGAGCGCGCCACGAGCACCGAGAACGCCGGCGAGACCTGGTACGTGACGGAGCAGGGCTCCGAGGTCCCCGAGCTGCTCCGCCTACCCGGTGCGCGGCTCGTCGCCGACACCTCCCCGCTCGATCCGCGGCGCGACGCGCAGCTCACCCGCGCGCAGCAGGAGCTCCAGCGGCAGCTCCGCAACGCCGGACGCGCGGATCTCGCAGGGCAGGTCGACGACAGCTTCATCGCATACAACGCCGCGCACGCGCACGTCGACCAGCGGCTCGTGCAGACCGTCGCCCAGCTCGACAGTCGGGTCGAGCAAGGAATCGGATGCCGCTGCGCGATCGTCGCCGTGCGGAAACCAGATCAGTAGGCGGGCTCCGGCTCGCGCCACAGGGCGACGGCGATACGCACGAGGCACACGACCCACACGGCGAAGCCGATCGCCGAGACGTAGAAGAGCCCGCTGCCTTCGGTGACCACGGGCGCTGCCAGCGCCGACAATGCAAGCGCACACGCGCCGAGTACTGCGACCGTCCGCCACGCGGAGCCGATGAGCCCGCCCGCGACGGACGCGAGCACCAGTCCCACCAGCGCGAGAGCAATGCCGAGCAAGAGGATCGTGAACACGGCGTTGTGGAGCACGAACAGGCCGCGCACGATGTCGGGCGATGCGCCGCCGAGGTGCACGTAGCTCGTCAGCGCCACGTCGAGCGCGACCGTCATCGAGAACAGAGCCATGATCAGGGTTGTCCCGAGGACGCCGACACGCATCGGGACTGCGCTCGCGCCGTCACGCAGGCGTGTCCAGAGCGACGCGACGAACGTCACGAGCGCGAACGCCCCGACGACGAACACCACCGTCAGCGCCCAGTGAGCACTGCGGTGATCGGCGTAGTTGCGCATGATCGTGGCGGCCGACGCGTCGTTCGCCACGTTCGCCGCACCGCGCATGACGTTCTGCAGGATCAGTGTGGCGGCGAAGACGAATCCGCCGATTGCGCCGGCTTTTGCGGCGGTCATCCGCGTCGGCGCCGAAGTGAGCGTCGCCTGTGTCATGGCTCTCCCCTCGCTAATCTTGGCTCGCGTTCCAGTTACTTGAACATCGTTCCACTGATTTGAACTAGAGTCAAGTTGAGGACGATATGGCCAACCCCAACCGCCGCGCCCGCCAGGCCGAGCAGACGAAAGCCGAGATCCTGACGGCGGCCCGCTCGCTGTTCGCGCAGGGAGGATTCGCCAAGACGAGCGTCAAGGAGGTCGCAGCCGCGGCGGGCGTCTCGGTGCAGACGGTGTACGACAGCGTGGGCTCGAAAGCGGACCTCGTGCGCGAGCTCAACGACCACATCGACGCCGAGGCCGGCATCGGCGCGATCGCGATGACGATCCCCACGATCGATGACCCGCGCGAGCTCATTGCGGTCCCGGCGCGCATTGCGCGAGCGCTGCTCGAGAGCTCCGGCGACATCCTGCGCGCGACGATGTCGGCCTTGCCGTCCGATCCCGCGTTGGCGCCCGTCGTGCAAGAGGGTCGGCACCGGCACGAGCTCGGGACACGCGGGCTCGCATCCCGCCTCGAGGCACTCGGTGCGCTGCGCGTGGGCCTGTCAGCCGACGAGGCGGGCGCGACGATGGCGGTGCTCAGTGATCCTTGGCTCGCGGTTCGGCTCGCCGACGAATACGCGTGGCCCGCGGAGAAGATCGAAGCCTGGACGACCGAGATCCTCGAACGCGTGATCTTGGGTCCCTGACGAGCCTGTTCCTTCAGCCCGCGCGGGCCAGCTCGACGACGGCGAGCGCTTTCGACTTGGGCGCCGTGGCGACCAGCCGCCGGGTGAAGTCGGCGCCGCTGAGCTTCCCGGCGGCGAATGCACGGTCCAGCGCTGCGGCCCGGGCGTCGTGCCGGGCGATGGACGCGGAGACGCGTGCGAAGGATCCGGGCCCCGCATAGGCGACGAGGTGCGGCGGATTGTGACTCGTGAGCGAGCGGAAGTCGCTGGGTCCGAGTACCAGGAGGCGGACCGCAGGCGCCTCCTTTTTCCCGATGGTGCGGCTGCTGCCGTAGAGCCCCGCACCACCCGCCGGACCACGTGCGTCGACACCTTCCTTCTCCAGCTCGAGCAACAGGCCTTGCGCCCACGACGTGCCGTCGGGGCTCGGCGCTTCGAGCAGGATCGGATGTTCGCCGCTGTAGTGCTTGCGAAGCTGTCGTGCGACGTCGCGGACGACCGCCGCGTCCCATGGTTGCGTTGGAGCGTCGGTGACGTCGGCGATCTGCGATGCGGTCAGCCCGACGAGCACCAAGACGAGTGCGGCTGCGATCGCACGATCGGCGCGGGGATACCGCTTGCTGACCGGGGCCCAGAACGCACGGATCGTCAGGGCAGCCGCGAGCGCAGCGATCGTCCAGGTCCACAGGAGTCGGTACTCGTACATGGTCCCGATGGTTCTGGAGACGGCCACGACCGAGATCGCGAGTGCCGCGCTGATGACGACACCGCAGCGCACGACCGGCGAGTCGTGACGCCGCCATGCGATCACGAGCGCCGCGAGGAAGCCGACGAGCAGCACCGGCACGAGGGTCTCGGTGCGAAGGAGGGTCTCCCCGTTGAACGGCGAGATCCGTCGATTGCCGGTGAGCCAGTTGGGCGGGTAGGCGAACGTTCCGAACACGATGCGCGCACCTTCGAGCAGCGTGTGGGTTTGCCCATTCGGCGTTGTGAACCACCCGGCGATGGCGCCGAGGTTCCCGCTCCCACGGAACTGATCCCACAAGGTCGGTAGCCACAGCACGAGCGTGATGAGCGCCGTTGCCGCGTAGGCCGCTATGAGCTTTTGTTGCTCCTTGCGATCGTGACGCCGCCAGAGATCGAAGGAGAGAACGGCGGCACCTCCGATCGCGAGCGGTGCAGTGATCGGCGCGAAGCCGACGTGCGTCTGGGTGAGCCACGTCGCGAGCGCAGCCACCGCCGGGAGTCCCCAGAGCCGCCCCTCGAGCATCGCCCACACCGTGAAGAGGAAGAGGCCGAACGGGAGCGTGGTGATGTAGCACACCCAGGGATCGCTCAGAAGGTTCGGACCGAGCGCGTGCATCAACGCGCTGAGGGCAACGGCGATCGCCAGCGCCATCCGGTCCCCGGCGAACCGCCGGCCCACCGCGACCATGGCAAGCACCGCAAGCCCGTTGATCAACAACGCGCCGACCTGCATCGCAGCGGTGTTGCTTCCGAACAGCCGGTACGGCAATGCGAGCGAGTAGAAGATCAAGGGCCCCGGGTGCGACCACCCGTCGCGGGAGTACAGACCGAGCAAGACGGCGTGATGGCCCACGTCGCGCACGCGCATCTCCATGAGCGCATCGTCCTGAATGGGCGTCGCGCTGTGATGCGTCGCCAGCGACACTGCCGACGCGACCAGCGGCGCCAAGATGAGCACGAGCACGCAAGCGACGAGCCACTTGCGCGATCGCGAGTTGACGCTCGTCTGGACCGCGACTTCTCGGTCGGCCGCTTGTCGCTCGGCCGGCGCCGAAGACAGCTTCATCTCAGCGTCCCGCCGGGCTACCGCGCCCCGGCACCCTGCCCCTCACGCCATCACGGTCTCACTGGCGCCGACCTGACGCAAGGAGCGAGCGAGCAGGTGACCGGAAGTAGCTGATGCTCCGCTGACAGCTGCGCGATCATGTGCCACCACGAGCGGCTCCGGGTGACGCCATGTTGATGAATTGGGTGGAGCGTCTGGAGATCCGGAGTCAGCTCCGGACGCGGCGGCTGACCAAGCGCGTGTTTCCCACCTTCGAGCACATCGCTCCGCGCGAGTCGTTGCGTGGTGCCACCGTCTTGGAGCTGGGGTGTGGTCCCGGTCGCGGTGCTGAGTACGCGTTGCGATCAGGTGCGACGAGTGTGTTGGCACTCGATGCAGATCCCCGGATGGTCAGGGTGGCGACGCGGCGCCTGAAGCCATGGGCGGAGCACGCGCGTGTGGCCGTTGGTGACGCTACGGACACCGGGCTCCCGGACGCGTCGGTCGACGTTGCCATCGAGCTCCAAGTCCTGCACCACGTCGTGGACTGGCAAGCAGCTGTCGCTGAGTTGAGCCGCGTGCTCCGCCCGGGTGGAACCCTCCTGTTCGAGGACTCGACCCGAGACGGGCTGAGCGGGACGTGGTCGCGGGTCGTTCTCGAACACCCGAGCGACAACCGCTTCTCTGCCGAAGAGTTCGCGGCCTCGCTGTCGCAGGCCGGCTTCGCAGTCGACGGCATCGAGGACATCGTGCCGGGCTCGTGGTTCGCCGGAGTTGCCCATCGCACAACGCGTGCAGAGGAAGCGACACACTGAGCGGTCACCTCACGCGCTCTCACCCTCGACACCCCCGGTTGCGTCCGCACCTATTGCTGCACAAGGATGCAGCCTCGGTTTGGAGGTCTTCATGTCTCGCAAGAGCTTTGTCCTGGTCCCCGTTGTCGCGGTCGTGGGATTTTTGTCCGTCGCACCGCCGGCCGCGGCCATATCACCTTCGTTGACGTGCGGCTCGGTCATCTCGCAGAGCGCGACGCTCAAGAGCGATCTCACGTGCTCGGGAACGGCAATCGAGATCGACCTGGTGCCCGGCAAGACGATCACCCTCAACCTCGGCGGGCACACGATCTCGGGCGGCGGCGTGATCATTGCGGGCTTCGGCGGCGGGGTCGTCGTCTCGAACGGGACCGTCACAGGCGTGCCCGGAACGGCGATCTCGAGTGCCTTCGGCCTTCCAAGCGTCTTCAAGCTCAACCACGTGGTCGCGAGCTATTCAGGCACCGGAGCGAATCCGAATTCCGACACCAGTCACTTTCAGGTCCACAACAGCCGGTTCGATCACGACGGCACCGGCATTGGGTCATCCGAGGTGAGTGCGTATCTCATCGCTGACTCCACGTTCACCGCGAACGGAACAGCGGCGTATCTGGACCTGTCCAACGGCGAGTTCGTGCGCAACTCCGTGACGGGGAACACGAACGGCGTGTTCTCCAACGACTCCCTCGCGCAACCGATCATCTTCCGGGGCAATCTGTTCGCCCAGAACACCGGGTACGGCATCAGCTACGGGCAAGGCTTTTTTGGCCCCCCCATCCCGCAGATCATCGCGAACCAGTTCGTCAACAACGGTATCGGTCTTGTTTGGGACACAGGTTCCATAGGTCCCAGGCCGGTCACCGGCACCGTTCAGGCGAACAGGTTCATCGGCAACGCGGGGGACGGCGCGGAGATCCGCGTCATGGCAGGATCGAGTGTGACAGTCGCGCGCAACTTCGCGTTCTCGAACGGCTCGTACGGCATCGAGGCGTACAACGTGATCGACGGCCGTCACAACGTGGCCGCTTTCAACGGGAAGCCGGCCCAGTGTCTCGGCGTGGTGTGCAAGCCGTTCGGATAGAAGTGGAGCAGCTCGTGCGCGCGGGGCGCCGCGCCCGAGCACGTTCTGGTCGGGATGCCGGGATTTGAACCCGGGACCTCAGCGTCCCGAACGCTGCGCGCTAACCAAACTGCGCTACATCCCGTGGGAACGGTCGATTGTAGCGAGCCGACGCGGCTAGGAGCCTGCCGAAGCGGGCTCGGTCGTGTCGAGCGTCTCGTCTTCGTCTTCCTCGACGAGGTACGAATCGAGGAGCTCCTTCGCGGTCCGGCGCAAGGTGCCCGCATCGATGGGCTTCACGAGCATGGCGTCG
>DATBHZ010000005.1:0-5787 GCA_036557185.1 Acidimicrobiia bacterium
ATCTCCAGGGCAAGGCTGCTGCCGCGCTGGCCGCGGGATCGCTCGTCACGTTGATCGCGATGGCTTTCCTCGCGGTCCTGCGCGAGGGCATCGAGACCGCGGTGTTCATGCTTGCCGCGTTCAACGCCACGAAGGATCCGACCGCTGCAGGCTGGGGAGCAGTGCTGGGTGTCGTCGTGGCCTGCGCGATCGGCTACGGGATCTATCGGGGCGGGATCAAGATCAACCTCGAGCGGCTCTTCAAGATCACGGCCGTCGTGCTCGTCATCGTGGCCGCCGGTTTGCTCGCGACGGCCGCGCACACCGCCCATGAGGCGGCATGGCTCAACGTCGGCCAGACCGAGGCGCTGAACCTGCGCTGGCTCGTCGACCCGGGCTCGATCAGATCGGCGCTGCTGACCGGGATGCTCGGCATCCAGCCGCAGCCGGCCGTCGTCGAGGTGATCGTATGGCTGCTCTACGCGGTCCCGATGACCCTCTTCGTGCTCTGGCCAGCGCCGCGCCAGGACCGGACGCGGCGCTCCCGTGCAGCCGTCGCGGTCGGGACCGGCGCGGTGATCGTGATCGCAGCGATCGTGATCGCAGCATGCGGCTCGAGCGGCAGCAATTTGTCGGGCTCCACGAAAGGCTCCAAATCGATCGACGTCAAGCTCGTCGACGCGGGATGTGATCCCGCGTCGATCGCGACGACGTCCGGCGCGACGACGTTCAACGTGTCCAACGACAGCGCGGATGCCGTGACGGAGTTCGAGGTCCTCGACGGCAGCCGCATCGTCGGGGAGGTCGAGGACGTTGCACCCGGGTTGTCGAAGTCGTTCTCGATCACCTTGCAGCCGAAGAAGTACACGACCAATTGCACCGGTGGAACCAAGAACGACGGCAAGGGCAGGCTCCTCGTCTCGGGTGCCGCGGTGGCGACGGCACAGTCGCCCGCCGCAGCTGCGGCAGTGCAGCAGTACCGCGAGTACCTGGAGCAGCAGACGACGGCACTCGTCGACGCGACGAGACCATACCCTTTGTCGCAGCGGTGCAGGCCGGCGACGTGGCAAAGGCCAAGTCCCTGTACGCGGCAGCCAGAGCACCGTACGAGCGCATCGAGCCCGTCGCCGAGTCGTTCGGCGATCTCGACCCACACATCGACGCGCGAGCCGGCGACGTCCCGGCATCGCAGTGGCGCGGCTTCCACCGGATCGAGCAGGCGCTGTACCAGAACAACACCACCGCCGGCATGGCCGCCGTCGCCGGGCAGCTCCTCACCGACGTGAAGACGCTCCAAGGGCTCGTGAAGAACGTCCAGCTCGAGCCCAAGCAGATCGCCAACGGCGCCAAGGAGCTCCTCGACGAGGTCTCGTCGTCGAAGATCACCGGTGAGGAGGAGCGGTACTCGCACATCGACCTGGTGGACCTCGCGGCGAACGTCGACGGATCCCAGACCGCGTTCAACGCGGTCGCACCCCTGATCGGTCCTGCCGGACCGTCTGCCACTGAGATCAGCAAGCGCTTCCAGGAGCTCGATGCCTCGTTGGCCGCGTACCGGACGCCGACCGGCTTCGTCCTGTTCAACCAGCTCACACCCGCGCAGACGACCGCGATCGCGCAGCGCGTGAACGCGATCGCGGAACCGCTCTCACAGGTGGCGGCGCACCTCCCCGCCTGATGGCGTCGCGTGACCGCATCGCCGTCACCCGTCGACAGATGCTCGGCGGGCTCGCGTTCGCGGGAGCAGCAGGAGCAGGCGCTGCAGTCATCGGAGGCGCGGCACACGCGAGAACTGCTCGCGATGACGATGACATCGCGAGCAACTCCGCGGTGCCGTTCTACGGGTCGCACCAGGCCGGCATAGCCACGCCCGTCCAGGAGCGGCTCGCGTTCGGCGCGTTCGATGTGCTGCCCGGCTCGTCGCGCGCCGACGTGGTCGGCCTGCTGAAGGAGTGGACGAGCGCGGCGGCACGCCTCACCCAGGGCAAGGAGCTGGGAACGAACGACGTCCCGGTTGCCCCTCCCGACGACACCGGCGAGGCCCTCGGGCTGCCGCCTTCCTCGCTCACGATCACGTTCGGCTTCGGTCCAACCTTCTTCGACGGAGGTGGCGACCGTTTCGGGGTGGCTTCCCGCAGGCCGGCGGCCCTCGCCGATCTCCCGCACTTCGACGGCGATGCTCTCGATCCCGCCCGGTCGGGCGGCGACATCGGCGTGCAGGTCTGCGCGGACGACGCGCAGGTCGCGTACCACGCGCTACGCAACCTCACGCGCATCGGCCGCGGAGTCGTGGGCCTGCGTTGGATGCAGGAGGGGTTCGGACGTACGGCGAGCACCTCGGGAGCGCAGAGCACCCCGCGCAACCTGATGGGCTTCAAAGACGGGACGAACAACGTCCACGGCGACGACGCGGCGTTGATGCGTGCTCAGGTCTGGGTACCGCATACCGACAAACCTTCGTGGATGCGCAAGGGCTCCTACCTGGTGGTCCGCCGGATCCGCATGCGGATCGAGGTTTGGGACCGATCGGCGCTCGACGACCAGGAGAAGACGATCGGCCGCCACAAGGACAGCGGTGCGGCGCTCGGCGAGCGCCACGAGCACGATCCGGTCGACCTGCACGCGAAGCACGGTGGCGAGCCGGTCGTCCCGCTCGATGCCCACATCCGGCTGGCGGCTCCTGTCACGAACCATGGACACCATCTGCTGCGTCGCGGCTTCTCCTTCACCGACGGCGTGGATCCGGCAACAGCTGCGCTCGACGCCGGGTTGTTCTTCCTCGCGTATCAACGCGACCCGCGCAAGCAGTTCGTGCCAATCCAGCATCGCCTTGCCGCCAACGACGCGTTGAACGAGTACATCCAGCACGTGGCGAGCGCGCAGTTCGCGATCCCTCCCGGCGCGCAGCGCGGTGGCTGGATCGGAGAGACCCTGTTCGCGTGAGGGAGGACCTGGGCCGATCGACCGGCGGCCACCCAGGTTTCCGGCTGCTTTCGGCTGCAGCGCGCCTTCGGCGCGCGCTCACGGCGTCAGAATGGTGATTGGTGTACCCCTCGATCCGCACGCCAGACGTTCCGCGCTCCGAGGACCGTGGAGAGCGCCCGGACCGTCGCGGCTGGTGGCACGTCGGTCCGAACGTCATCGCGCTGGGGATGACGAGCCTCGTCACCGACATCTCGTCCGAGATGGTCAATTCGATCATCCCGCTGTACCTCGTGTTCCAGCTGCGGATGTCGCCGCTGGCGTTCGGCGTGTTCAACGGCGTGTACGAGGGTGTGGCGGGTGTCATGCGCATCGCCGGCGGCCTGATCTCCGACCGCCGCAAGCGGTACAAGGAGGTCGCAGGGGTCGGGTACGGGGTCTCCGCGGGAGCCAAGCTCGGATTGCTCGTCGTGGGTCAGGCCGCGGTTCCGGCGACCACGGTGCTGGTGCTCGATCGCATCGGCAAGGGCTTCCGTACAGCGCCGCGCGATGCTTTGATCTCGCTCAGCGCCCCGCTCCACCGACTCGCCGAGGCATTCGGCGTGCACCGCGCACTCGATACGACCGGTGCACTGCTCGGCCCGGTAGCCGCGTACTTCATCCTCGCCGCTGCGCCCACCGCATACGACGCCGTGTTCGTGATCAGCTTCCTGTTCGCGATCCTCGGCATCGGCGTGCTCGTGTGCTTCGTTCGCAACCGGGCTCCGCAGGCGGGTGCGTTGCGTGAGCGCGTCCAGCCGTCCGCACGCGCCGCGTTCCGGCTGCTGCACGAGCCGGGCTTCCGCAGCCTGTTCATTGCTGCGATCCTGCTCAGTCTGGTGACGGTGAGCGACGCGTTCATCTATCTCACCTTCCAAGAGCGGTCGAACCTCACCACGAAGTACTTCCCGCTCCTGTACGTCGGCACCGCGCTCGTCTACCTGCTGCTGGCCATCCCGCTCGGCCGGCTCGCGGACCGGGTCGGGCGCTCCCGCGTGTTCCTGACCGGGTATCTCGCGCTCGGCGGCGTCTACATCCTGTTGCTCATGCCTTCGCCGGGTGGAACGGTGCTCATCGGGGTCCTCGCGTTGCTCGGCACCTACTACGCATCGACCGATGGGATCCTCGCGGCGATGGCGAGCACCGTGGTGCCGGCAGAGCTGCGCACGAGTGGGCTCGCGATCCTCACGACGGCGACCGCGCTCGCGACCTTCGGCGCGTCCGTGCTGTTCGGCGCGTGGTGGGAGTGGCACGGTCCCGTGGGGAGCGTGCAGCTGTTCGGTGTGCTGCTCGGTGTCGCACTGATCGCGGGCTGGTTCCTCTTCCGCTCGACCGTGCACTCGGTCGCGGTGACGTCGGGAGAGGTGCATGGCGACTAGATCGCGGAGCAAGGCCAAGACCGACAAGGCCAAGGCCAAGAACGCCAAGGCCGGGGCCGGAACCGGTAAGGGCGGGACGGGCAAGGTCGCGACGAGCGCGTTCACCGCGCCGGTCGTGGGATTCGGAGTGCTCGTGCTGGTCTGCGCCGTGGTCGGCGCCGGCTACCTGATCTACGCCCGGAACCGCTCCGAGTCGGACGCGCAACGGGGTTTGGTGAAGGTCCAGACCGCGCCGGCCGGATCGCTCGCGAAGTTCATGGACGAGCCCCACCTCATGTTCCGCAGTACCGGCCTCGGGAACACGTACGGGGCGGTCGCCGTGACGCCCGTCTCCGCGATGGGGGGTCCGCGGGCATTCACGAAGATGGATTGCGAACGCGTCGCGTATACCAACGGCCGCGGCATGTGCATGACGGTCAATCGTGGGGCGTTCACGTCGTCCGGCCTCGACATCTTCAACGCGAAGCTGCGGCAGCTGCACCACATCGACCTGCCGGGCATCGCCAGCCGGGCGCGAGTCGCGCCGAACGGCAAGGTCGGCGCCTTCACCGTGTTCGTGACCGGGGACTCCTACGCGTCGAACTCGTTCTCCACCCGGACCGACTTCGTCGACCTGATGAAGGGCAAGGTGATCGACAACCTCGAGCAGTTTGACGTCACCAAGAACGGGAAGAAGGTGCAGAGCGTCGACCGGAACTACTGGGGCGTCACGTTCGGCTCCGATTCGAACACGTTCTACGCCACTCTCTCGACCGGCGGGAAGACGTACCTCATCAAGGGGAGCCTGCGGGACCACAGCGCGCAGGTGATCCACGACGCGGTCGAGTGCCCGGGCCTCTCACCTGACGGCACGCGCATCGCGTACAAGCATCGCGAGGGCGGCCAGATCGTCTCGGGCGTGTCGCAGGCCGTGCGGTGGCGGCTCCACGTGCTCGATCTGCAGACCGGGAAGGACGTCGAGCTCGCCGAGACGCGCAGTGTGGACGACCAGCCGATGTGGTTCGACAACAAGACGGTCGGATACGCAATCCCGCACGCGGCGACCGGGACGGCCGCCACCGACATCTATCGCGTGCCCGCCGACGGCTCGGGGAAGCCGAAGCTGGTGGTCGCCTCCGGCTGGTCGCCGACGCTCGTGCCCTGATCGCATCGCGTCGCGCGCCAGGAGACCGAGACGCGGGGGCCGGCGCTGCGCAGCTTGGGAACGGCGTGCTCCCAGTCGCGCTGCATCGCGCCGCCCATGACCAGGAGGTCTCCCGAGCTCGGTCCGAGGTCGATCGAGGGCCCGCCGAGCTTGGAGCGAACGAGGAACGGCCGACGGGCGCCCAGCGTGAGGATCGCGACGATCGTGTCGTCGAGCTCGCGCAGCTCGCGGTCGGCGTGCGGTGCGACGCTGTCGTTGCCTGACCGGTAGTAGTTGAGACCGGGCCCCTGGAGCTCGATCCCGTAGCGGGCCTCGAGCGCCGTG
>DATBHZ010000006.1:0-73985 GCA_036557185.1 Acidimicrobiia bacterium
CGGAGGTCCCCGTCCTGGTCTGCAGCCGACACCCAGAACTCGCCGTACGGGGCGAGCGTGGCATCGCGCACCCCGCGAATCTTTGCGAGCGGGAGATTCGGCACGTTCACGTTCAGCACCTGCGCGCGCTGCGCGGCGGCCGCCCATGCCACCGCAGAGGGCGCGAACGCGGCTGCGCTGTCCCACCGGTACGCACCGTCGTCGCTCCACTTCATGCTCACGGCCACCGCCGGGACGCCCAGGCCGGCCGCCGTCAACGCCGCGCCGACGGTGCCGGAGTGCAGCACCAGATGCCCCGTGTTGGCTCCAGGGTTGATGCCCGAGGCAACGCAGTCGGGCGGTGTACCGAACGCGCCGACGCATGCCAGGTACACCGCGGTCGCCGGTGGACGCTCGATGCCGATCACCCGCACGTCGGGGAGCTCTGCCCAGCGGCGCTCGGATACCGGGATCGGCTCCGCTCGATGCAGCGGACCGATCGAGGCGGCGGCGCCGCTCCGGTCGTCGGTCGGCGCGACCACGCTCACCGCATGGCCGGCCGTGCGCAGCGCCTGTGCGAGCGCACGGATCCCGGGCGAGTCCACGCCATCGTCGTTCGTGACCAGCACGTGCATGTCAGCAACCTATGGGCGTGGTCAGCTCGGCGGAGCGAGATAACGCGCTTCGAACACCTCGCCGTGCTCGGTCCGCAGCAACCAGGTCGATCCCTTCTCGATTCGGTCACTCGGGATCTCCACGCCCTGCCGGAAGACCGTGTGGACGAGATCGCCGATCACGTCACCATGGCTGCAGAGCACCGTCGTCACCGTGGCCGTCTCGACGAGCCGCCATGCCTCGACGAGCGGCGCGCCCTCCGCGAGCGCGTCCGAGGTCTCCACCTCGACGCCGATTGCCGCGGCCAAGGGCGCCACGGTCTCGACGCAGCGCGTGTACGGGCTCGTCACGATGCGCTCGATATCGCGGTCGCCGAGCAACACAGCGAGCCCCTCGGCCTGGGCGTGGCCCCCCTTGGTCAGCGACCTGGCGCGGTCGTCACCCTCCGTCGTGCGGTGCCCCGCGCGAGCGTGGCGCACCAGATAGACGGAGACCTTCTTCGCAAGGTCGTCGCGCAGTGCGCGCGCGAGCTCGACGTCATGGTCGTAGGTCAGCACGTCGAGCGCGTCGTCGAGCTCTGCCCAGCGGACCTCGTCGACCTCGTCGTTGGGCGCCGGCGGCCCGGGATCGTGCTCGACGGTCATCCGCCAGTAGTGGACGATCTTTGGTCGGCCCTCGCGATCCTCGTACTCGACGGTACCGGCGTGCTCGCCGAGGAGTGCCCGGACTCCCGTCTCCTCCTCGACCTCGCGCAGCGCGCACGCGGCGTCGTCCTCTCCGCCGGAGACCTTCCCCTTGGGAAGCGACCAGTCGTCGTACGCGGGCCGGTGCACGAGCGCGATCTCGGGGCGCCCGCCATGGCGGCGCCAGAGCAGACCACCGCCTGCTCGAACCAGCTCGCGTTTGCTCACGAGGTCAATTCTCGCGTCGCTGCGAGGCGCTTCCAGACCGTCGGCCATTTGCGCTGTGCATCGCGCGCGTTGCGGCGCACGGACGCGGCGAGCATCCCGGCAGCGAACGACTCGGTCGGCGAAGCCGCCTGATAGGAGGCATCACGCAGCCAATCTGCCGCGATCACGGCGTCGTGGTGCGCGCCGAGCACGTCTTGGAGCCGTGCAGCCCGCTTCGATCGCCGCTTGGCGGCCTTGCCTGCGACGGGTTCCAGCACCTCGGCCGCATAGCGGAGACGCTTCGCCGCGAGTCGCAGGTGGTGCAGAGAGGTGGCCGAGCCAACCTTGCGCGCCCGGCGGGCCGCGGCCTCGGTCCTGCGGAACTCCTTGTCGACCATCGGCGCGAGCACTTCACGCGCGTCTTGCGAGCCGAGCGACGACGTGCGTGCGTGGGTCGCCGCGACGGTGATCCGCTCGAGGACCTGCATGTGATGGTGGGACGCCATCGCGAGCATGGCCTCCCGGCGCGCGTTGTCCCGGCGCTCGATGAGCGCCGGGAGCAGGCCCGCCGCGGCGAGCCGGTCGCCCGACGGCATCCTTGCGACCTGGCAGAGCACCAGATCGAGGAGCACCTCGGAGTCGCGAAGTGCTGCCAGCTCGTCGCCGAGAATGCCGAGGTCGTGCTGGAGCTCGCGACGCCACGGATCGTCGAAGCAGCGCTTGAACGTCTTCAGCTGCGATCTCAGCCGGCGCACCGCGACCCGCGCATCGTGCACCGTCTCGGGATCCTCAGTGAGCAGGATGAGCGCAGCGTTCGATCGGATCGCGCCGTTCGCCTGCTCGAGCGCCTTACGGAGCACCTCGCGAGCAGTGGCGGTGTTCTCGGAGACACGCGGCGACGAGGTCCTGCCCGACGTCGTGACCATCCGGTCAGGCTCGCGCGTCGGGCACCCAGACGTCACGCGACCGGGCAACCGCGAGCTCCGCGAGCGCTCGCTGCGTATCGATGCCCTTCTGCGTAGGAACGCGGGTCCAGGAGCCGTCCGGCTGCAGCTCCCATGCGAGCACGTCGTCGGCCAGCTCGGTGTCGAGGATCTCGTCGAGGCGCGACTGGAGCAACGGTGAGGTGACCGGCGTGATCGCCTCCACCCTTCGGTCGAGGTTGCGCGGCATCAGGTCGGCCGAGCCGATCAGGTACTCCGCGTCGTCGGGAACCGATCCGAACCGGTAGATGCGCGAGTGCTCGAGGAACCTGCCGACGATGGACCGCACGCGGATGCGCTGGGAGAGCCCGGGGACGCCCGGGCGCAGGCAGCAGATGCCGCGCACGATGAGATCGATGTCCACACCCTCCTGCGACGCGGCGTACAGGGCGTCGACCATGTCCGGGTCCACGAGACTGTTCATCTTCATGACGATGCGCCCGTCGGGGCCCTTCGCCGTCTCGCGCTCGATGCGCTCGAGGATCCCGGGCCGCAGGCTCACGGGCGCGACGAGCAGCTTCCGGTACTGCCCCTGACGCGAATACCCGGTGAGGTAGTTGAAGAGCTCGGTCAGGTCCGCGCCCAGGTCGGGGTCCGACGTGAGGAGCCCGAGATCCTCGTAGAGATTCGCGGTGACGGGGTTGTAGTTGCCGGTACCGATGTGGCAGTAGCGGCGGATGCCGTCGTCCTCTTCGCGCACGACGAGGAGGATCTTGGTGTGTGTCTTCAGGCCGACGAGTCCGTAGACGACGTGAACGCCCGCCTGCTCGAGCTCTTGCGCTCGCTCGAGGTTGGCCTGCTCGTCGAAGCGAGCCTTGAGCTCGACGAGCGCGACCACCTGCTTCCCGGCGTCGGCGGCGCGCACGAGTGAGCCCACGATCGTGCTCTCGGGCCCTGCAGTGCGGTACAGCGTCTGCTTGATGGCGAGGACGCGGGGATCACGGCTGGCCTGGTCGACGAACGCCTCGACGCTGGTGGTGAACGAGTCGTACGGGTGGTGCACCAGCACGTCGCCGGCCTGCAGGATGCGGAAGAGATCGGGCGGAGGCTCCGTGCGTGTCAGCACGGGTTGCGTCTGCGGGCGCCAGCGCTCGTCCTTGAGCTCGGGCCGATCCAGCTCGTAGAGCGCCCAGAGCCCGGAGAGATCGAGCGGGCCGTCGACAACGTTCACGTCGAGCTCGGAGAGCTCCAGCTCGCGACACAGCAGCTCGAGCACCTCTTCGGACATCGTGGTGTCGACCTCGAGTCGCACCACGTGGCCCGAGCGCTTGCGCAACGTCAGGACGGATTCGATCGCCTCCAACAGGTCCTCGTCCTCGTCCTCGAGCTCGAAGTCCGCGTCACGGGTGACCCGGAACGGGTGGTGCGACAGGATCTCCATGCCGGGGAAGAGCTCCGCCAGGTGCGCGGCGATGACCTGCTCGAGCGGAACGAAGCGCTCGCCGTCGGGGGTCACGACGAAGCGGGGGAGCAGCGGCGGCACCTTCACCCGCGCGAAGCGCTGCTCCTCGGTCTTGGGATCGCGCACGACGACGGCAAGGTTCAGCGACAGGTTGGAGATGTAGGGGAACGGGTGTGCAGGGTCGACGGCGAGCGGGGTGAGCACGGGGAAGACGCTCTGCTCGAAGGTCTCGACCATCGCGGCGCGATCACCGTCGTCGAGGTCCTCCCAGTTGGCAAAGACGATGCCGGCGGCCTCGAGCGCGGGCGCGACCTCGATGGTGAACACCTCGGCGTGCCTGCGCGCGAGCTCGTCGATTCGGGCGCGGATCGCACGCAGCTGCTCGAGCGGGTTCATCCCGTCGGGGGTCGAGAGGCGAACCCCGGCGGCCACCTGCTCCTGCAGACCCGAGACGCGGACTTGCACGAACTCGTCGAGATTCGTGCTGAAGATCGCCAGGAACTTGCACCGCTCCAGCAGCGGCCTCTCCGTGTCCTCGGCCAGCGCGAGGACCCGCGCGTTGAAGTCGAGCCACGACAGCTCGCGGTTCAACAGCCGGTCGGGCTGGACGCGCTGCCTGTCGAAGGGCTGCGTCTCGAAGGCTTCCACGGTCCAAATCGTACCGGCGCTCTTGCGACCGGTCACCGGAAAGCGGTTCGAGCACGCCGGAGACCGCGGCGGGCCCCGGTAGCCTCGCGGCGGGATGGTGACTCGCGATCCCCACACATACGCGCTGAACCCGTTCGGCCGCCTCGCCGTGGCCCACGCGGTGTCGGTCGTCGGGGACGCGGGCATCACGGTCTCGCTCGCCGGCTCGATCTTCTTCACGACGAGCGTGGGCGCGTCTCAGGGACGTGTGCTGCTGTACCTCCTGCTGACGCTGGCGCCGTTTGCGATCGTCGCCCCGGTGATCGGGCCGGTGCTCGATCGCAGCAGGGCCGGGCGCCGCACACTGATGGCGTTCGGTTGCTTCGGCCGCGCAATCGTCTGCGTGCTGATCGCCGGGAACCTCCACACGCTGTTCCTGTATCCGCTGGCGTTCCTGGCGCTGGTGTTCGCGAAAGGTCACCAGGTAGCGAAGTCGGCGCTGGTCCCGGCCGTCGTGCGGGGCGATCAGGAGTTCGTCGCGGCGAACTCCCGGCTCTCGTTGATCTCCATCGCCGCGAGCGTCATCGGCGGATTGCCCGCTGCGGCGCTGGTGAAGCTCGTCGGCGGCGGAGCCGCGCTCGGTCTGTCGGCGGTGGTCTTCGTGATCGCGGGGCTGCTCTGCTTCCGGATCCCGTCCTCGGGCAAGCCCACCCCCGTCGAGACCCCCGAAGAGCGCGAGGAGCTCGCCGCACCGAGCATCGTGTTCGCGGGCACCGCGATGGCCATGCTGCGCGGCGGTGTCGGCTTCCTCGCGTTCTTCCTCGCGTTCCAGCTGAAGAAAGCGCACGAGCCCGCGTGGTTCTTCGGAGTGGTGCTCGTCGCCAGCCTCCTCGGCGGGTTGGTCGGAGTCCTCTCGATCCCGGTCCTGCGAAAACGACTCCGCGAGGAGTCGATCCTCGCCTGCTCGCTCCTTGTCCCTGCGCTGGCGGCGCTGTTCTCGGCGCGCGACGGCGGACGGACCGGCGCCGTGCTGACCGCCTTCGTCGTGGCGATCGGCGCGGGCGCGGGGCGCATCGCCTTCGACAGCCTGCTCCAGCGTGACGGCCCCGATCGCGTCCGTGGTCGTGCCTTCGCGCGTTTCGAGACACGGTTCCAGCTCGCGTGGGTCGTCGGTGGGCTCATCCCGGTGGCGTTGCTCGACGTGCTCGACCAGCGCGTCGGGTTCTTCCTGCTGGCTCTCGTGCTCGGATTCTCCGGGCTGTCGTACGTGGCGGGGCTGCGCGCGCGCCATGAATGGGGTGGTCCTGCTCGGCAACGCGAGCCGGGTGCAGAGGACGTGAAGGGAGTGACGGCGCGTTCGATGTTTCGGCTCAGGCCGCCGCGTCGCAAGCCGGATGCCCAGGCTCCGTGAGCATCCGAGGACAAACCCCTGCACAGCTCAGCGGGTGACGGCTACAACGGTCGGATGGAACCCGTCTATCGCCCGATCGCGCGTGAAGAGCTCGACGCGTTCCGGCGCACCGACAGCTACGGCTTCGGGTATCGGCCGGAGAACCCGGACGAGATCGCAGCGTGGGCCGAGCTCGAGCTGGAGCGAACTGTCGCTGCGTTCGAGGGCGACGAGCCGGTGGGTGTCAGCCGCAGCTACAGCCTCGAGCTGACGATGCCCGGTGGGCGGACGACACCTGTCGCCGGTGTGAGCTGGGTCTCGGTGCGCCCGACGCACCGCCGGCGCGGCGTGCTGACGGGAATGATGCGCCTCCTCGTCGAGGACGCCGCCGAGCGCGGTGAGCCGGCGGCAGCGCTCACCGCGTCCGAAGGGAACATCTACAACCGCTTCGGCTTCGGTATCGCGACCTACCACCTCTCTGTGAAGCTCGATCGCGCGCACGTGCACTTCCGCGAGCCGGTGCACGACGGGCGGCTGCGGATGATCGAGGCAGACGAAGCACTCAAGACGGGACCCGAGCTCTTCGATCGTGTTCGCCGCACGCGGCCGGGCGCGATCTCGAGACCCGCGCCCTGGTGGCCGTGTGAGTGGGCCGAGAAGGACATCGTCAAGCACCGCTTCGACGTGGTCTACGAGCGCGACGGCCGCGTTGCGGGACACGCGGTGTACGGCGTCGACGGCGATTGGCTTGACGGCATCTCCCGGCGCAACGTGAACGTGCACGATGTCGTCGCGGAGGACGCGGATGCCGAGGCCGCGTTGTTCCAGTTCTTGTGCGACCTCGACCTGACCGAGACGATCACGGTGCCGCGTCTCCCGCTCGACGCCGATCTGGCCTGGCGCATCCGGGATCCGCGTCAGGTCCAAACCACCATGCTGAACGACTGGCTCTGGGTGTGCCCCGTCGACGTCCCCGCGTTCCTCGACGCGCGCGCTTACGAGGTGCGTGACCGGCTGGTGCTCGACGTGCGCGACGACTTTCGTCCGGAGACGGCGGGCGTCTTCGAGCTCGACGCGGGTCCCGACGGCGTGTCCTGTAAACGAACGACTGCAGAACCAGACCTGACCCTGCGCGTCGCCGAGCTGGGTTCCCTGTCGCTCGGTGGTGTCCCGGCGTCCGCATTGCTGCGCGCGCACCGCATCGAGTGCGATCCGTCGGTCGCGCGCCGCGCGGACCGGTTGTTCGCGGCGGAGCGGAGCCCGTACACCTTCACTTGGTTCTGACAGTGCGCGGGGCGTACACGGGAACGCCGTCGACGACACCGACCCTCTCGTAGTTGCGAGCGAGATAGTCGCCGAACCGCGGGAACTTCGACGGAGGCGAGTGGCCTTGATCGCGCACGTTCGCGGGTGACAGGTCGAAGATCAGCGCCGGGGGATGGGCGCGGAGATCGCGATCGAATGCGTCCCACGCGCCCGGGGCCGCGTACTGCATGCCCGTGCGCCACGACGGCCGGCCCCCGCTCAAGCCCGTGAGGAATCCGGTCGTCGCGAAACGCGTCGCCGGCGGGATGCCCGAGCGCCAGTACACCTCGGGGAGGTGTCCCCAGACGAGCACTCGGTCGCCCTTGCTCGTGTGCTCCTTCACGTAGTGCGCCAGCTCCTCACCCACTCGGACCGTATGGCTCGGCGTGTACACGAGCGCGGGCCACGCGAAGTACCCGACCGTCACGACGATCGACGCGCCGACGACGGCGAGCAGCTTCCAGGAGACGCGCAGCAGCGGGATGGTCGCGAGCAGCGAAAGGGGCGCGAGGAGCACGAGGTAGTAGTGGCCGAAGAATCGCAGCCCGCTCCCGACGGCGATCAGCCCGCCGAGAAGCCAGAGCCAGAGGTCGACGTGCTCGCGTGCGCGCCTGATGGTCATCAACGCCAGCACGACGATGGCGAGGTGCGCGAGCACGAAGTACCAGGTCTGGCGCAGGCCGAGGCGGATCACGTAACCCCAGACCCCGGAGGCGTCCAGGTACCCGGTGTTGGACGTGAAGACCCAGTGCGTGAACGCGCTCCAGCCGAACACGAGCGCCGTTGCAAGGATGGGAACCACGAATCCCGCGGCGAGCATCACCAGCGCACGCGCGCGCGGACGCGCGCGCCAGGCCAGCCATGCGAGGGGGAGCAGAACGGTTGCTCCGGTCTGCTGGCAGAGCGTCGCCACGGCCGCCGCGACGCCGGACTCGGCGTAGCGGCTCCGGTTCGCGAGCAACACTGCGGCCACCGCCGCCGGGAGCATGAACGCCTCGAAGTTGGCGGTCTGGAAGTCCTTGGCGAAGAACGCTCCGGTCGACGCGACGAGCAACAGGCCGGCAATCGGTGCGGCGCGGTCCTCGCCGAATCGGCGCCGCGCCTCGACGGCCAGCAGGTAGGCCGCGACGACCTCGGCAAGGATCGCCGCCAAGCGGACCCAGAGCAGCGTGTCGGTTCCCGTGATCTCGAACACCGCGGCGTACACGAGCGGGACAAGCGGTGGCTTGCGGTCGACGGTGTCGTAGTACAGAGCACCGCCGTGATCGACCACCTGAGCCTGTGTCGCGAGGTAGGCCTCGTCCGAGTTGAACGGATCGTGGTGCTGCACGAGCGCCGGGAGGTGGACGAGCAGGCCCGCGACGAGCAGCAGCGCTGCGAGGCCGAGACCTCGATCGATTCGCACCGGCGTCGCTACTGCTTCCAGCCCTCGGTGGCGCCCTTCACCATGCCGTACGGACCGGAAGGCCAGCGGAAGCAGTCGGTCATGATCTGGTCGACCTGATCACGGGTCGCGATGCCCTCCGCGACCACCCGGTCGGCCTCGCGGATCATCGCGAAGTACACGCGGTTGGCGACGAAGCCCCACGATTGCGCAGTGTCGTTCACGACCACCGGGTTCTTCCCGCAGCGGAGCGCAACCGATGAGACGGTCTCGACCGTGTCGTCGCTCGTCATCCGGGTGCGGACGAGCTCCGCGAGCTTCATGACCGGCGCGGGCGACGCCCAGTGCCAGCCGATGACGCGCTCGGGCCGGTCGGTCGCCGCAGCGAGCGCCTGGATCGGGAATCCCGACGAGTTCGAGCAGAGGACCGTCTCCGCCGGTGCGACGCGATCGAGGTCGCGGAAGACCTGGATCTTGAGCGCGAGCCGCTCGGGCACCGCTTCCACGATCAGGTCGGTGCCGGCCGCTTCCTCGAAGGAGTCGACGAATGCAAGGCGGGTGATCGCTGCGTCGGCCTCGTCACGCGTGAGCTTGCCCCGCTCGACCGCGGCATCGATCCCGTAGCGTCCACCGACGGCGTGCTGCTTCCCCGCCTCGAGCGCGCTCGGATCGATGTCGTAGCAGACCACTTCGAAACCGGCGATCGCGCACACCTGCGCGATGCCGCCTCCCATGACACCGGCGCCCAGCACGCCGATGCTGCGCACCTCGCTCATGGATCTCCGCTCTCGCGGGGGATGTCGATGCGCGCGAGCCACAGGCCCGGCGCGTCGAGCTCGTTGGGCGTGGGGAACAGGCGCTCATCGTCCCACAGGCGGTTGAGGCCTTCCGTGCCCGCGCGCTCGATCACGCCGCGACAGAACGCCTGGCCCAGCTCGTAGTGCTCCCGGTCGAGCCGCATGCCGAGCAGCCCTTCGATGAACCGGCCCGCCTCGCCGCGCTCGACGTGGTGACGCTGGATCGCCTCGTGGATGCGCGCGAAGTCGGGGACCATCCGTTCCCCGATGCGCTCCATCATCACGTCGGCGTAGCCCTCGAGCACCAGCGAGTACCGCTGGATGCTCGCGAGCACCTCGAGCTGCCGATCCGACTGCATCGCGCCGAGGATCGCCTCGGGGTGTTCCGCCACCTTCGAGAACGCCTCCGGGTCGGTCGGATCGAGGTTGCCGAACTGCTCCTCGAAGGCTCGGGGATCCAGCTCGTACGAGGAGACGTAGTCGACGGCGAGCCGGACCATCCGCTCCTGCACCCAGTGCACCTGGCGCTGGCCGGCGCGCAGGAGCTCGTGGAGCGCCAAGTAGAAGCGGAGGTCACGACGTTCGAGGGACCAGGCGGATTCGAAGGCCTCGAGGTTGGGGACCACGAAGAGCAGCGTCGGCACGTCGTCGGTCGGGAGCGGGAGGTCGTACCGGCCGAGCGCGTGCTGCGCGAGGTATCCGATCATCGATCCCGACTGCACCCCCAGCAGCACGGGGGCGAGCATGGTGAAGATGCCGGCGAGCTGCTCGCCGCTCGCTCCGAAGATGCCCATCGCGGAGAGGTCCTCGGGATCGGACGGGAACGCCGGCGCGTCCTGCAGTGAGGGGCCGAGGCCCTCCGCCTCGCCCCCCTCCGTGAGCGCCTCGCGCATCCGGATCGCCAGCGCCTCGAGGACAGGCTTGAGCGCGGCGAGGTGGATGTCGGCCCACTCGCGCCGGTTTGTCGCGCGCACCCGCATCGCGAGCCCCGCGCCGAGCCCGGTGGCGGCGACCACCTGGCTCTCGGCGGCGCTCGCGAGGTCCTGGAGCTCGGAGGCCGCTCCCGCCGCTACCGGAGCCTCCTGCTCCTCTCCTTCGAGCGCGACGACACCCGCGACCTGATGCGCGATGTCCCAGTTCACAGGGCCCGAGGAGTGGAGCATCCCCATCAGCGCGCCGAGATCGAGCTGCGAGAAGTCGATGCCGCCGAACTGGGCGCTCAGCTGCTCGCCGAAGATGTCCTCGTCGCGATCGGGGCGGTCGTGCCTGCCGTCGTCGTCACCCGCGTCGTCGTCAGGACCGCCAGGTTGAGGAACGTCGGTCACGCGGCCAGTCTAGGAGTGCCATGCAGCCGTCGATCCTCGCCGTCACCGGTGTCTCGGGCTTCCTCGGACAGCGCTTGCTGCGCCGGCTCAACGCGGATCCGGCCGTGGGCCGGATCGTCGGTCTCGACGTCCGCGACCCGGCGCGTCGCACGAGCAAGCTCGAGCATCACCGCGTCGACATCGCGGGACACGACCTCAAACCGTTGCTCGAGGAAGTCGAGACGCTCGTCCACCTTGCTGCCGTCGTCGATCCGATCGCGGACGACAGGTTGATGGCGCGCGTGAACGTCGAGGGCACGCGACGCGTGCTCGAAGCGGCAGCCGACGTCGGCGTGCGGAAGTTGGTGCGCGTGTCTACGGCGGCCGCGTACGGCGCGTGGCCGACGAACCCGCTCCCGATCACGGAGGAGCGCCCGCTGCGACCGAATCCGGGGTTCGGTCCCGCGCTCCAGGCGGCCGAGACCGAGCGGCTGCTCCGGGTCTGGCACGACGATCATCCGGGGGTCGTGGTCACGACGCTGCGCGCGGCCCCGATGCTCGGTTCCGGCGCCACGCACCTGTGGTCGCGTTTGATCTGCGCGCCGGGCCGGTTGCGTGTGCGCGGCGGGGAGGCGCCCGTCCAGGTGGTCCACGTCGACGACGCGGTCACTGCGGTCGAGCTCGTCGTCCGGGAGGACCATGCGGGCGTGTTCAACGTTGCCTGCGAGGGCTGGCTCGACGCAGATGCTGTCGCGGCGCTGGTGCCCGCGCCCGCGATGCCCGCGATCCCGGGCGACATACTCCGGCGCGGTCTCGCGCGCCTCTGGCGCAGCGGCATCGGCGAGCTACCGCCGGCGGTCGTGCCCTACCTCACCTACCCGTGGGTCATCGCCAGTGACAAGCTGCGCGCGATCGGCTGGGAGCCCGCCTACTCCAACGAAGAGACGATCCTCGAGACCCTCGATGCGCGTCCGAGCGCGCGTGTGCCCGCTGCCAAGTCGATTGCGATCGCGGCTGCCGCTTCGGCGGCCGGCCTCGGCGCGGGGTTGACCGCGCGGGCGCTCAGGCGCCGGTCGGGCTGAGGTGCCGGTCGCGCCACTCGTCCCAGTCCGGCGTGAAGTAGCGCACGCGAACCTTCTTGTACTCCTTGACCGACCAGAGCAGCGCGTGCTCGTCGATGCCCGTCTCCGCGCGGATCGCCTCGATCGTCGCCTCGCACTCCCGCGCAGACATGCCGTGCACCATCGTGAAGACGGTGTACGGCCAGTCCTCGTACGTCGGACGCCGGTAGCAGTGGGACACCGCGGCGAACGACGCCATCTGCGGCCCGATCTCCTCGAGCTGATCCTCCGGAACCGCCCACACGCCCATCGCGTTCGCCTTGAAGCCCGCGTTGCGGTGGTTCATGACGGCGGCGAAGCGGCGCATCAGCTTCCGCTCCTTGAAGGAGGCGAGCGCGCCGAGGACCTCTGCCTCGGTGCAGCCGATCCGCTCTGCCTGGGCGGCGAAGGGGCGCTCCTCGAGTGGTAGGTCCTCCTGCACGACGCGGATGGTCGCAACCTCGAGGTCGCTCAGCTCGGGTGCGGGCATGTGCGCCCGGCGCTCCGGCTTCTCGTGCTCGAGCACCTCGGTCTTCGCGTCGGCAGCCGTCTTGCCGGTCATGTCGAGCTTGACGCCGATCTTGTAGAGCTTGAGCGTCGGGAGCGGGCGTGTGACGAGCGATCCGGACTCGCGGTGCAGCACGTCGAGGTGCGCTTCGAAGTCCTCACCCGGAGGCGTGGCGAGCGTGTACCAGAGGTTGTACGCGTGGTTGCGCTTGTAGTTGTGGCTCACGCCGGGATGCGCGCTGATCACGGCCGCTGCCTCGTCGACGCGCTCGGGTTCGATCTTCGCTGCGACGAGCGCGGACGAGTAGCCGAGCGCCCTCGTGTCGAAGATGGCCGAGAGCTGCCGGAGGACACCCATCTCCTTGACCCGCGCAACCCTCGCGAGCAGGTCCTCCTCGCCGGTGCCGAGCCGCTTGGCGAGCGCAGCGTAGGGGCGTGACTCGAGCGGGAAGTCCCATTGCACCGCGTTCAGCAGCGCACGGTCGTCCTCGTGCAGCTCCGGGGTCTCGCTCTCCACGGTCCCATTCTCGCGCCCGACGACCGTCGCCGTCGGCTCGGGCGAACGGGTTCAGTGAGCGCTCGAAAGCGCCGTGGTGGTTGCCGCCGTCGCGGAGCCGGGTTCCTCCGTGAAGCGGCCCAGCGTGACCGCGAGGTTCAGCTTCTTGCCGCCGCGGGTCACCGACAGGGTCACCTCGTCACCGGCGCGGTGCCGTTGCACCTCGTAGACCAGGCTGGCCGAATCGGGGACGCGCACGGCGTTCACCGCGACGATGACGTCGCCGACCTCCACCTTGGCCTTCGCCGCCGGACTCCCCGTCGGCACCGAGGAGACGCGCACGCCTCCGCCGCCGCCGCCGTCGTCCGTCGCGCGGATCCCGAGCTCACCGTGCTCGACGTGTCCGCTGTCGGCGAGCTGGTCGAGCACGCTGCGCGCCATGTCGGCGGGCGTCGCGAGCGCGCCGGCTCCGCCGTGCACCGGACCCGCGAGCAAGCCCACGAGCCGGCCGGCGCTGTCGAGCAGAGCGCCTCCGCGTGCGGTGTCGGGCATCGGCGTGTTCGTGGTGATGAGGTTCGGTTTGCTCACGCCCGAGCCGTCGTCGGACCAGCCACCGAGCGACGACACCACACCCGACGTCACGAACGGGCCGGTGCCCGATCCGCCCCCGATCGCCACGATCCAGGTGCCGGAGCGCACGTCGTCGTCGGAGGCGAGGCTCGCGGGGTCGAGCCCGTGCGAGTCGAACTGCAGCACCACCAAGCCCGTGATGTCGTCCTTGCCCAGGACGCTGGCCGGGCGCGAGCCCCCGTTGTTGTCGACCACCCGCATCGAGGTGGCCCCCTCGATCGCCTCGGTCGTGGTGAGCAGATCGCCCGGCGCGACGACGACCCCCGAGGCGCGGCGGGTCCCGAAGGGCGTGACAGCGAGGAGTCCGACCACGCTGTGGCCGGCGACGGCGGCGATCCGCTCGGCGGCATCGGTCTCGTTGTTCCGCTCCGCCGAGGACTGGGACTGCGCGGAGTCGGACCCGCCCAGGAGCCCTGCGATGCCGAGGACGGCGACCATCGTCAACGCGCCGACGATGCCCGCGCCGAGGGCGAGCGCGATGTCGCGCCCGCGTGACCTTCCGGGCACGCGGGGCCGCCCAGCGCGTCCGCTGGACGCGCGTGCGAACATCTCGGTCGGGTGTACCCAGGGCCGGTCGAGTGGATGCGGTGGCGGCCCGGCCGCGCCCTCGTCGTCGGGCTCGTCGCTGGGCATGGCGCGGAGTGTACCGACGCATCTGCCCGATTTTCGGGCGCCCCGAGCCGCGAGATGCAGCTCCGCACGGAGCTCTCCCGCGATGCGGTCCCTACAATGTCGACCGTGCCGATCCCCGCTGACACCCGAGATTGGGTGGCGCTCTACGACGCGTCGTTGCCGGTCGATGAGGCCGTCGCGTGGGCCACCGTGCCCAGTGCAGGGGCTGTGGTCACGTTCACCGGCGTCGTGCGCGAGGAGTCCGACGGACGAGCGGGTGTGAGGTTGCTCGAGTACGAGGCCTACGAGGGCCAGGCGGAGCGCGTGATGACCGAGATCGTCCGGGATGCGCGGGTGCGCTGGCCGGAGCTCGCGCGGGTCGCCCTGCTGCACCGGACGGGTGTTGTCGGTCTGCAAGAGCCGTCGGTCGCGGTGGTCGTCTCGTCACCGCACCGCGACGCCGCGTTCGAGGCGGCGCGGTACTGCATCGACATTCTCAAGGTCTCTGTCCCGATCTGGAAGCGCGAGCATTGGGCACAGGGTGCCGACTGGGCCGAGCAGGCCGTACCGATCGAGGCAACGTGAGCTTTCTCCTTCTCGCGGTTGTGCTGATCGTGATCGGCGTCAGCGTGGTGATCATCCGCAACCGCCGACCGAGTGGCATCGATTCCGGGATTGCCGAGTTCGAGGCACGACGCGACGCGTTGGCGCCGGATGAAGATCCACCGCAATCGAGGAGCCGCCGGTCTGGCTAGAGACCTCGCGATCGACCTCGGTACTGCGAACACGCTGGTGTACTCGCGCGGCCAGGGCATCATCCTCAACGAGCCGACCGTCATCGCGCTCAACAGCCGTAGCCAGGACGTCCTCGCCATGGGGCACGAGGCGTGGCAGATGATCGGGCGCACACCCGGCTACATCGTCGCCGTCCGGCCGTTGCGCGGCGGTGCCATCACCGACTTCGACATCACCCAGCGCATGATCCGGCTCCTGTTCCAGCGCGCCGGCGTGTCGCGGCTTTATCGCGCCCGTGTGCTCATCTGCGTGCCCTCCGCGATCACGCACGTCGAGCAGCGTGCCGTGCTCGAAGCGGCGAGGCGCGCCGGTGCGGCGACGACGTTCCTGATCGAGCAGCCGATGGCCGCCGCGATCGGCGCCGGGCTGCCCATCCACGAGCCGATGGGCAGCATGGTCGTCGACGTCGGAGGAGGCACGACCGAGGTTGCCGTCATCTCACTCGGCGGCGTCGTCGCGCTCGAGGCGGTGCGCGTCGGCTCCTTCGACATCGATGCCGCGATCCAGTCGTACGTGCGCCGCGAGTACGGGATCGCCGTCGGGGAGCGCACGGCGGAGGAGATCAAGCTCGCCATCGGGTCGGCCTTCCCGACACCGGACGAGTACAAGGCCGAGGTGCGCGGCCGCGATCTCATGACCGGGCTCCCGAAGACGATCATCCTCTCCCCTGAAGAGGTTCGCGAGGCGATCGAGGAGCAGGTGCGCGCGATCTGCGACGCGGTGATCGCTGCGCTCTCGCAGACGCCGCCGGAGCTCGCGCAAGACCTGATCACACACGGCATCAACCTCGTCGGTGGCGGCGGGATGCTGCGCGGCCTCGACCTCCGGATCGCCCAGGAAACTGCCCTGCCCGTGCACCTGGTCGACGCGCCCCTCGAATGCGTCGTGCTCGGCGCCGGTCGCTGCCTGGAGTCGTTCGACCGGCTCAAGGACATGTTCATGAGCCGATAGCCACACCGGCTGCCGGGCGCGGCTAGAGCAGGTCCTCGGCGGCCTGGCGCGTCTGCCAGTCGGAGTCGGTGAGCGCGCGCTGGAGGGCTGCCTCGACTTCGGGGCCGTCGTACTGCGCGAGCGCCAGCACCGCTCGCCGCCTCACCTGCGGGCGGTCGGTGCACGCGCGGAGGATCGCCGGGAGACCTACCGGGTCGCCGATCGCTCCGAGGGCGGCGACGGCCGCTTCGCGCACGAGCGGGTCGGGGTGGGCGCCGGCAGTTCGGGCGAGCGCACCCGCGACGCTCGCCGTGCTCGCCCAGGGGATCTCGCCGAGCGCCCAGGCTGCAGACTCCGCGACGAGCGCGTCGTCGTCATCGAGCGTGCGCACGAGCTGTTGCGCGTCGTTGGTCTCGTCGAGCTCCGCGCGCAGGGCCAGCGGTGCGAGCGTTGCGGCGTGCCGCCGGACCGCGGGGTCGGCGTCGCGTACGCCCGCCTGCCACGCTGCGCGCGCATCGTTTGCTCCTCCTGCGCGTGCCACCGCGCCGAGCGCGCTCCGCCGCAACCGGGCGTCAGGAGAATTCTGGATGACGCCGAGCAGCTCCTCGGCGTCGCTGTCGCTCAGCTCGCCCGCGGCTGCGAGCGCCGCATAGCGGGCGGCGGTGTCGATCGAGCGCGGCTCCATCGCATCTCCCGGTGGCGTCTCCGGTGGCGTGACTACAGGGTCTCACCCGACGCGCCGATGCATCGAGCTGATGCTTCGATCGTCCCACGCCCGGGTGGCGGTGATCGCGGGTCTCGTGACCTCGCTCTGCCTGGTCCTCGTCACGCTGACGCCGTCCCTCGCAACGACCCCGAGCGCGCAGCCGCCGAAGGTGCTGCGTGCAGAGACCGCCGCCTCCGCGCGACGGCTCGGGGAGAGCCGTCCTCCGTCGCGCCACGCGGCGGTTGCAGCGCCCACTACGACGACGACCACCACCAGGCCGGTCCCACCTCCTCCACCGCCACCGCCACCGCCACCGCCACCGTTGCCGGTCCCCGCGCCCGTCCCTCCGCGCTGGGCCACTGTCCCGCTGACGGCGCTCGGCACGATCCGGATCCCCAAGATCGGTGTCGACCAGATCGTGCGCGAGGGCGTCGAGCAGATGGTCATCGACGCCGGTCCCGCGCACTGGCCCGGAACTCCGTTCTTCGGTGGTTGGGGGAACGTGGTGCTCGCCGGTCACCGCACGACGCGCACTGCGCCATTCCTTCGAGCCGGCGAGCTCGTGCCGGGTGACGAGATCCTGCTCACGGATGCAACGGGTGTCTACACGTACCGGGTGACGGGTCTCGAAGTCGTGGACCCGAGCGCGCTCTGGATCGTCGATCAGCACCCGGGCCGGACACTCACGATATTCACATGTCATCCGCTCGACAGCTCCGCGCAGCGACTCGTCGTGCACGCCGCGCTCGCGTCGTTCCCGCGCCCCGGTGACTGATCCGCTTCCGCGAATGTGATGGCGTTCCTTCGTGGCAATCTGTTCCTGCCATGACGCCACCGCCATCCGTGCCGACCGGTGAGGACACACCGGTCGAGCCCCCATTTGCCCCCGGAACGGCGGCCTCCGAGCCGCGTCGGCGCAAGTGGCTGCCGATCGTCCTGCTCTCCTTCGTGGGCCTGCTCGCCGTGGTGGCGATCGCCGGGGCGGTGATCCGGCTGCCGTACCGGATCTTCGCCCCCGGAGACGCGAAGTCGCTGTCGGGCGTCGTGCACATCGACGGCGCCAGGACGTACCAGCACCACGGGAACGTGTACTTCCTCACGGTGTCGGTCTCGAACGGACGCCCCAACGTCTGGGCGTACCTCGAGGCAAAGCTCGACCACAACGACGACTTGATCAAGGAGCAGGACTACACGGGCGGGCGACCGAGCTCGCAGATCCAACAGCAGGACCAGCAAGCGATGAACGAGTCACAGGTCGCCGCGGAGATCGTCGCGCTGACGCGGCTCGGCTATCACGTGAGCGTCACCGGTGGTGGCGCGATCGTCGACCAGGTCGCGCCCGGCAGCGCGGCAACTGGTGTGCTCCGAGCCGGCGACGTGATCACCGCGGTCGCCGGGAAGCCGGTGGGCGCACGCGGTCAGCTCGGGCCACTCGTGCGCGCGCTTCCGGTCGGACACCCCGCGCAGATCACCATCACTCGCAAGGGCGATGAGCATCAGGTGACCATCGTCCCCAAAGCAGCGACGAGCGGTCCGTTCAAGGGCAAGGCTCAGCTCGGCGTCTTCTCGGAGACGAAGGACCTGCGCGCGAACTTCCCGGTGAACGTGAAGATCGACCAGGGTCCCGTGAGCGGACCCTCGGCAGGCCTCGCGTTCACCCTCGGCATCCTCGACAAGCTCACACCCGGTGATCTCACCGGAGGGCACAAGGTCGCGGTCACCGGCACGATCGACGAGGACGGCACGGTCGGCCCGATCGGTGGTGTGCGTCAGAAGACCGTCGCCGCCGAGCGCGCGGGCGCAACGCTCTTCATCGTGCCGACGAGCGAGGCCAAGGACGCGCGGAAGATGGCGAACTCGAAGCTCCAGGTCGTGGGTGTCGACACGATCGACCAAGCCCTCGGCGTGCTCCGCGCCCACGGCGGCGCACCGCTCCCGACTCTTGCGAAGGCCGCCGCCTGACAACGCTGACCCGCGTGCTGCGGGGCGAGCGACACGAGCGCTTGCCCACGGGGTCGGAGCATGTGTCAAATAGCATGGCTGGTCGTGGACGCGAGGGGCAGCCAGGCATGAGCAGAGAGCATGAGTGATCTGCACCGGCGCGCGGCAGCGAGCGCGGCGAGGCTGACCCCCGACGAGATCGCCGCTCGGGGATTCGCCCAGGCGTTCCGTGGGTTCTCTGAGACCGAGGTCCGCAATTTCCTCAAGCGGGTCTCGGACGAGGTCGCGGCGATGGGCGAACGGGAGACCACACTCGCCGAGCAGGTCCGGGAGCTCGAGGACCGGCTCCGTCATCCGCCGCCGGTGACCGAGCAGCAGCTCCTCGACAGCCTCGGCGAGGAGACCGCGCGGGTCCTCAGATCGGCGCAGGACGCTGCGAGCGAGATCCGCTCCCGGGCGGAGGAGCGAGCCGCAACGCTGGTCCGCGAGGCGCAGGACGAAGCCGCGGCACTCCGCGAGAGCTCCGAGCGGCAAGCGACCGCGCTCCTCGAAGATGCGGACCGGCGAGCGACCGAGCGCGAACAGAATGCTGCCACCGAGGCCGCAACACTCCGAGACGACTCGGAGCGAGAGGCGCGCGAGCTGCACGCACGTACGGAGCGCGAGATCGAAGAGGCGCGCGCCGCTGCATCCGCGCTCGCGGAGTCCGATCTCGAGGCGGCCAAGGCGAGCGGACGCGCGATGGTCGAAGAGGCGCGCGCGGTGCGCGAACGCGTGCTCGCCGATCTCGATCGACGTCGTGGGCTGCTCCAGGAGCAGATCGACGAGCTGCGCGCCGGGCGCGATCGCCTCCTCGACGCCTACAGGGTCGTCAAGCGCACGCTCGGCGAGGCGACGGACGCTCTGGCGGACGTCGAGGCGCACGCGACGTCCAAGCTCGGCGCAGCCGCGCCGGCGCTCGACGTGCCCCCGGTGACCGGCGAGCTGGAGGTGCTCGGAACGGCCGGGGGCGCGACCGCCGAGCAGCCCACGCCCGAGCCGTCCGAATCGTCGGAGCCGCTCGAAAACACCCAGTCGCCCGCGTCCCCGGCGGCCGAGCCCGGGCAAGCGGGCGATCGTGGCGAGGTCGATCTCACGGCGGCGGAGCCGGGCGAGCACGACGCCGGCTCACCGACGGGTGACCAGGGGGACAAGGGTGACGACAATGCCGATTCGGGTGCCGCGGTCGACGCGCTCTTCGCCAGGTTGCGCTCCGCAGACCGGCCGGAGAACGCGTCCGGCGAGGCGGTGACGGCGTCCGCACCCGTCGCAACCGAGGTTCTGGAGCGCACCGAGGGCCCGGCGCCGCAAGCGTCGAACGGGGAGGGAGCGGTCACCGTCGTCGAGGAGACCGTGGTCGTCACGACAGGTTCGTCCGCCGAGCCCGACGCGAGCGACACCCCCGAGGAGGAGCTGACGGGCGACGACGCGCTCCGCGAGCGCCGCCTGCGCGCGCTGCGCCCGCTGTCGCGTGAGCTGGGAAGACGGGCGAAGCGCTCGCTGCAGGACGAGCAGAACGAGCTGCTGGACCGTCTCCGCACCGCGAAGGCGAAGCCCGTCGCCGCCGAGGCGCTGGCGGCAGCGGAGGAGCGCGAGTCGTCCTGGGCGGATGTCATCCGCGGTCCCCTCGGAGAGGCGTACGCAGCCGCGCGCGTCGCGGCGGGCCGAGCCGGGGCAAAGTCCGCAGTGCCGGACGAGATCGTCACGAGCACCGCACACCTGCTCGTCGACGGTATGCGCGGTCGTCTCGTCGACGCGATCGACGGCGTCGGAGACAACGTCGACGAGATCCCCCAGCGCATCGGCGCGCGGTACCGCGACTTCCGCACACAGGAGCTCGACGCGATCCTGGGCGACAGCCTGAGCGCCGCCTGGGCGCGCGGCACGTTCGATGCCGCGCCCAAGCGCGCGCGCCTGCGCTGGGTGCCCGACTCGGTCGGATCGTGCCCGGACTGCGACGACAACGCACTGGAGCCAACGGCCAAGGGCCAGGAGTTCCCCACCGGGCAGCAGTTCCCGCCTGCACATCCCGGTTGTCGGTGCCTGTTGGCGATCGACGACGGCACCACCGGTCGCTAGGCGACCCGGAGCTCGAGCCCTCCCCGAATAGGCTCGCCCCCAATGCGTGCGCCCAGTGTGGAACGACGTCGCCGCGGCCCGTTCCGCATCAGGGCCTGGATGATCGTTGTCGTCATCGCGGTGCTGGTGCTGTTCCTCAGCGCCCGTGGGCTCGCCGGCTTCTACACCGACCACCTCTGGTTCAACTCTGTCGGCTTCGGCCGGACCTGGAGGAACCTGCTGTGGGCGAAGTTCGCGCCGGCCGCCGTCTTCACGATCCTCTTCTTCGTGATGATGCTGGTGAGCCTGACGATCGCGGATCGTCTCGCCCCGCGCTCGCGTGCGATGGGGCCGGAGGACGAGCTCCTCGCGCGCTACCAGCGGTCCGTCGCTCCGTACAGCGGACGGATCCGGCTCGCCGTCTCGGCGTTCTTCGCGCTGATCGTCGGGGGCAGCGTCGCGGGCAAGTGGCGCGAGTGGATCCTGTTCACCCACGCCCAGAGCTTCGGGACCAAGGACCCGCAGTTCCACCGCGACGTCGGCTTCTACGTGTTCCGGCTGCCCTTCCTGACCTTCCTCTTCAGCTGGTTGTTCGCGGCCCTCATCGTGATCCTCATCATCACGGCGGTCGCGCACTACCTGAACGGCGGGATCAGGCTGCAGAGCCCGTACCAGCACGTGACACCCCAGGTGAAGGCGCACCTCTCCGTGATCCTCGCGCTCATGGCGCTGGCGAAGACCGCGCAGTACTACTACGCGCGTTTCCAGCTCGACTTCTCCACGCGCGGGTTCGTCGAGGGTGCGGGGAAGACCGACGTTGCCGCGCAGCTCCCTGCGCTGAACCTTCTGCTCTTCATCTCGATCATCGCCGCGGGACTGTTCGTGTGGAACATCTGGCGACGCGGCTGGATGCTCCCGATCATCGCGGTCGGGCTGTGGGCGTTCGTGTCCCTGGTGATCGGGACCGTGGTCCCGGCCGTCTACCAGGCGGTGTTCGTCAACCCGAACACGCTCGCGAAGGAGCAGCCGTACATCGCGCGGAACATCACCGCCACACGCAAGGCGTTCGGTCTCAATCAGGTCGAGAACAAGCCGTTCAACTACTCGAACACGCTCACACTCGGCCAGGTCGTCGACAATCTTCAGTCGATCGACAACGTGCGCCTCTGGGACACCGACGTCGCCCAGAAGGACTTCCAGTCGATTCAGACGCTGCAGACGTTCTACCAATTCGAGGACGCCGACATCGACCGGTACGTCGTCGACGGACAGCTCAAGCAGACGCTCATCTCCGCCCGTGAGCTGAACTCGGCCGATCTGCCCAGCCAGAGCTGGGTCAACCAGCACATCGTCTACACGCACGGGTACGGCGCCGTGGTCTCCGCGGCCAACGCTGCCGACAAGAACGGGCTGCCGAGCTTCCTGACCCAGGACATCCCGCCGACGGGTTCGATCCCGCTCAGTCGGCCCGAGGTGTACTTCGGCGAGTCGCTCGGCGGCTACGCGCTCGTCGGGGCGAAGCAGAAGGAGCTGGACTACACGAGGAAGGGCGGTGTCACCGTCTACAGCCGCTACAAGGGCGGCGGCGGCGTCCCGCTGTCGAGCCTGCTTCGCCGAGCGGCCTTTGCACTGCGCTTCAGCGACCCGAACCTCTTGATCTCGGGCCAGATCACGGACCACACGCGGATCATGTTCCTGCGCAGCATCCTCGATCGCGTCTCGAAGGCCGCGCCCTTCCTCTCCTACGACGGCGACCCGTATCCCGTGATCTCCAACGGTCACCTGGTGTGGATGATCGACGGGTACACGACCACGAACGACTACCCGTACTCGCAGAGCTACAACGCCAACGGCGAGCTCAAGAACTCCGTGAACTACATCAGGAACTCGGTGAAGGTCACCGTCGACGCGTACGACGGCACGATCAAGTTCTACGTCGTGGATCCGAAGGACCCTCTGATCAAGGCGTATCGCTCTGCCTTCCCGGGTCTGTTCACCAGCTACTCGAAGATGCCGGCGGCCCTCAAGGCGCACCTGCGCTACCCACAGGGCTTGTTCCGCGCGCAGACGGACATGTACCGCTCGTACCACGTCACCGACGCGACGACGTTCTTCAGCGGTGACCGCAAGTGGGACATCTCAGAGGACCCGGGCGTCGGCCTGATCGGCGACACGAGCGCTCCCGAGACGGTGCCGACCACGGCGCCGTCGACGCCGCAGGCCGCGTCGTCGAGCGGGCCGCGCATCGATCCGCTGTACGTGCTGATCAAGCCCCCCGGCGAGTCGCAGGTGCAGTTCCTGTTGATCCGACCGTTCGTGCCCGTCTCGAAGAACAACACGATCGCGAACCTCGCCGCGTTCATGATCGCGAAGGCCGAGCCGAACGCCCCCGACGGGCTCGAGACGTTCCAGATGCCGAGCGGCGTGACCGTGCTCGGCCCCGTGCAGGCGAACAGTCAGATCAACAGCACCCCCGAGATCTCCCGGCAGTTCACGCTCCTGGGCCAGCAGAACACGGGCTCGCGGGTCCGGCAGGGGAGCATGCAGATCGTGCCGATCGGCAACGGACTGATCTACTTCCGCCCGATCTACGTCGAGCCGCAGAACGGCAAACAACCGACCTATCAGTTCGTCGTAGCGGCGCTCAACGGCACCGCCAAGATCGGGACGACGCTGAACGAGGCGTTGCGCCAATTTCCCGAGTTCGCGTCGCTCCCGGAGACCGCAACCGGTTCCCAGGTCACGCCGGCTCCTACGACCCCGCCCGCGACCGGGGGAGGAGGCGGCACGACGAGCGGAACCCTGCAACAGGTATTGTCACAGGCGAGCAGCACATACAACCAGATGCAGGCCGCGTTGCGCGCCGGAAACCTCGTGCAGTACGCGCAGCTCGAGGTCAAGCTCGGGAACCTGCTCAACCAGGCCGCGTCCCTCGCCACGAGCAGCGGGTCGAGTGGAACGCCGGTGCCGTTGACCCGTCCTCCGAGCACGTCGCCCACGACCCGGCCCAGGTCCGCGGCCGGGGTGGGTGCCTGACCTGGCAGCACGCCGCTGTCCGGGATTGTTCCGGCACCCGGGGATTGTTACTATGGCCGTAGTGGAAATACCTCGCCGGCCCCCGTCCGGCAGGTTTTGGCGATCCTCGGAGCGCACCTCATGGCGGTCAAGGGCATCGATCTCGGCAAGTACCAGCTGGGCTGGCACGACTCGACGGACGACTACGTCTACACGCCGCAGAAGGGCCTGAACGAACAGGTCGTGCGTGAGATCTCGGGCCACAAGGAAGAGCCCGAGTGGATGACGAAGTTCCGGCTCAACGCGCTGAAGCGCTTCGAGCGCAAGCCGATGCTGGCGTGGTTCGCCGAGAACATGCCCGACATCGACTTCGACGACATCTACTACTACCTGAAGCCGACCGAGGGGCAGGTCTCCGACTGGGAGATGCTCCCGGACGAGATGAAGAACACCTACGAGAAGCTCGGCATCCCCGAAGCGGAGCGCAAGTTCCTCGCCGGTGTCACTGCACAGTTCGAAAGCGAGGTCGTGTACCACAAAAACCGGGAGGACCTCGAGAAGCAGGGCGTGTTCTTCAGCTCCATGGACGAGGCGCTGCGCGACCACCCCGACATCGTGCGCGAGCACTTCGGCACGGTCATCCCGCCCGGCGACAACAAGTTCGCCGCGCTCAACTCCTCGGTGTGGTCCGGCGGCTCATTCATCTACGTGCCGCCCGGGGTGCACGTCGAGATGCCGCTCCAGGCGTACTTCCGCATCAACGCCGAGAACGCAGGGCAGTTCGAGCGCACGTTGATCATCGCCGACGAGGGCGCGAGCGTGCACTACGTCGAGGGATGCTCGGCTCCGATCTACACCTCCGACTCGCTGCACTCGGCGGTCGTCGAGCTGATCGCGAAGCCTGGTGCGCGCATCCGGTACACCACGATCCAGAACTGGTCGCCGAACGTCTACAACCTCGTCACCAAGCGTGCGCGTGCGGAGACGGAGGCGACGGTCGAGTGGATCGACGGCAACCTCGGCTCGAAGCTCACGATGAAGTACCCGGCCGTCGTCATGACCGGGCCCAAGGCGCACGGTGAGGTGCTCTCGGTCGCGTACGCGGGCCCGGGCCAGCACCAGGATGCCGGGGCGAAGATGACGCACGCGGCTCCCGAGACGACCTCGATCATCGACAGCAAGTCCATCTCGAAGGACGGCGGCCGGACCACGTACCGCGGCCTCGTGCGCGTCGAGGAGGGCGCGCACGACGTGAAGAGCCACGTGCGCTGCGACGCGCTCATCCTCGACGAACAGAGCCGGTCCGACACTTACCCGTACATGGAGATCGACGAGAAGGACGCCCGCATCGGCCACGAGGCCACGGTCTCGAAGGTCGGCGACGACCAGATCTTCTATCTCATGAGCCGCGGCCTCTCCGAGCAGCAGGCGACGGCGATGATCGTGAACGGGTTCATCGAGCCCGTCACCAAGACGTTGCCGATGGAGTACGCCGTGGAGCTGTCGCGGCTCATCGAGCTCAACATGGAGGGCGCGGTCGGCTGACCGCGTCCTCGTCCGGACCGTCGATGCCCTCTGCGTTCACCCCCGATGCGTCGCGCGGCCTCGGCGGGCCCGAGTGGCTCGCCGAGAGGCGTGCCGCCGCGGCGCAGCGGCTCGGGGATCTCGTGCTCCCCACCGACACCGAGGAGATCTGGCGCTACAGCCGGATCGGCGAGCTCGATCTCGAGCGATACCGGCCCCGCACTGCCGACGAGCGGGAGCTCGAGGTCTCGCCCGTGCCCCAGGGGCTGCGCTCGAAGGGTGTGATCGCCGGTGACCTGCATTCGATCGACGCCGAGGGTGCCGAGGAGTGGTTCGGGCGCTGTGCCGGCGAATCGCCGGACGCCTTCACCGAGCTGCACGACGCGTTCGCGGCCGGTGGCGCGTACATCTTCGTCCCGCCCGGCGTCGTCGTGGACGAGCCCGTGTTCGTCTCACACCGCTCCAGCGGCGACGGCCTGGCGTCCTTCCCGCACACGCTCGTCGTCGTCGGTGAAGGGGCGGAGGTCTCCATCGTCGACCGGTTCGCGGCCGCTGGGGATCACCTCACCGACGCCGTCATCGAGCTGGTCGTGGGCGACGGCGCGAACGTTCGGTACATCTCGGTGCAGGAGCATGGCGAGAAGACCTGGGCAATCGCGTTGCAGCGCGCGCGTGTCGGGCGCGACGCGCGTCTCCAGTCCTCTGCGGTGGCGCTCGGCGGCGACTACGCGCGGCTGCGGAGCGAGTCGCTGTTGCACGGCGAGGGCGGGGAGAGCGACCTGCTGGCCGTCTACTTCGGGGACCAGCAGCAGATGCACGACTTCCGGACGCTCCAGGACCACGCCGCCCCGCGAACGCGCAGTGACCTGCTCTTCAAGGGCGCAGTGGAGGACGAGGCGCGCTCGGTGTACAGCGGGCTGATCCGCCTGCGCAAGAGCGCGCAGAAGGCGAATGCGTTCCAGACGAACCGCAACCTGGTGCTCACCGAGGGCGCGGGCGCCGAGTCGATCCCGAACCTCGAGATCGAGGCGGACGACGTGCGCTGCTCGCACGCCTCGACCGTCGGACCGATCGACGACGACCAGCTGTACTACCTCGAGTCGCGCGGCGTGAGCCCCGCCGACGCCGAGCGGTTGATCGTGCTCGGGTTCTTCGAAGACGTGTTCGCGCGGCTCCCGGTTCCGTCGCTCGTCGCCGAGCTCCGCGCGTCCGTGCACGAGAAGCTCGGGCGTCTGCATGGCTGAGGTGCGGGTGTGCTCCGTCGCCGACGTTCCGTCCGGCTCCGCGAAGCGGGTCGACGTCGAGGGCCACCGCCTGTGCATCGTCCACATCGCAGATGACTGGTACGTGATCGGCGACGAGTGCTCCCACGCCGACTACTCGCTCTCCGAGGGCTACGTCTGGGAGGACGAGCGCGAGATCGAGTGCCCGAAGCACGGATCGACCTTCCTCCTGACCACGGGGGAGCCGCAGACGCTTCCCGCGACGCGGCCCGTGCCGACCTACGAGGTGCGCGTCGACGGCGACGACGTGGTGGTGAAGGTATGAGCGCGGCCTCGACGTTGACGATCAGCGGTCTCCACGTGTCTGTCGACCGGTTCGAGATCCTCCGTGGCGTCGATCTGGAGCTGCGCTCCGGCGAGGTGCACGCGCTCATGGGCCCGAACGGATCCGGCAAATCGACGCTGAGCCACGCGCTCATGGGACGGCGCGAGTACCGCGTCACGAGTGGCTCCGTGCAGCTCGACGGCGTCGACCTGCTCGGCATGGAGACATGGGAGCGGGCACGCGCCGGCTTGTTCCTCACCTATCAGTACCCGGTCGAGGTTCCGGGTGTGCGCGTCGCCGATCTGCTCGAGGCGGCCGATGGCGCGGGCGCGTCGATCGACGAGCGCGTCCGCGTCGAGGCCGAGCGTCTCCACGTTCGCAACGAGTTCCTCGAGCGCGGTGTGAACGTCGAGTTCTCGGGTGGTGAGCAGAAGCGCACGGAGACACTGCAGCTCGCTGTCCTCGCGCCCAGGTTCGCGATCCTCGACGAGATCGACTCGGGCCTCGACGTCGATGCCCTCCGCGACGTCGCACGGCGTATCGAGGCGATGACGACGGAGTCGAGCCTCGGCGTCCTCGCGATCACGCACTACACGCGCCTGCTCACGGAGCTGCATCCCGACCGAGTCCACGTTTTGATGCACGGCCGCGTGGTCACGAGCGGCGGCCCCGAGCTCGCCGACGAGCTGGAGCGCGTGGGCTACGAGGGGCTCGCCGAGCGTCTCGGCGTCGAGGCGCCGGAGCCGGAGAAGGCTCCCGAGCCCGACCCCTTCGCCGATCCCGGCTTCTGACGCCGTTCCGCGCGCCGCGTGTGATCTGATCTGTCGCATGCGCGACGACGCCCCGTCCCTCACTGCCCGCGGGGTGGTGCTCGCCCGCTCGCTCCTCGACCGCCCGACGACATCGACAGGCGACGCGGAGGTGGAAACGCAGCTCGCCGCTCTGCTCGGCCAGGGGCCACAACCGGCTGACTGGGTCGGCCGGATCGCGGACCGCTCGGCATCGCAGTTCCTCGCGTTCCTCGGTGCGCGTACCGAGTTCATGGACAGTGCGGTCGTCGTAGCCATCGGCGCGGGCGTGCGACAGGTCGTGATCCTCGGCGCGGGCTACGACTGCCGCGCGATGCGCTTCCGCACACCGGGCGTGCAGTTCTACGAGGTCGACCATCCGGCGACGCAGCGCGACAAGCGCGCTCGGCTGGCCGAGGTCGGCGCCGGCTGCGACGACGTGTGCTTCGTGAGCGCGGACTTCACGCAGCCGGGGATGGAGGACCGAGTCGTCGCGGCGGGCTTCGATCGAGGACTCCCCGCGCTCTTGCTCTGTGAGGGCTTGCTCCGGTACCTCCCGGAGCAGTCGTTCCGGGCGCTGCTCGCGTCGGCCGCCGCGCTCGGCGCCGCGGGAAGCGAGCTCGCGGCGAGCATCTCCACCAATGCGAAGGTCGACCGCGAGGAGACCGAGCGCGAGCTGGCGCACCGCGAGCACCTTGCGGAGACCGGCGAGCCGGTGCTCACCGTCCCGCCCTCCGACCTCGCCGTCGCATGGGTCCGCGCCGCAGGCTGGAAGGACCTCGAGGTGCGCGACATCGCCGACAGCCGTCCCGAAGCGGGCCGCGGCCGGCTCCTCGTCCACGCGCACACCTAACCGCCAAGGCAAGGCGACTGCCTGCGGGGCGCGGGGGTTGTTGCCTACCGAGGCGATTACCGTCATCGTGGTTTCGGACGGAGGCAGGCTGGACTCGTGGGCTCGTCACCCTCGAGGCGTCGGATCGTCGTGCCAGTCGAGGGAGGAGCGTTGCACCCAGGTCACCAGGCGGCAGCCATGGCCGCGCCTCCCGGCCATGGCGTGTCCCGTGAGACGCGCTCCGCATTGCGCGTGAGCGTGCTGGTTGCCGTCGTCGCCCTGCTCGTAGCGGCATGCAGCAGCGGTGCGAGCCATCGAGCTGTCGTTCGCCGCGCGACACCGAAGCCCGTCCGCGTGATCGCACCTCCGACGTCGCTCACATCCCATGGTGTGGTTGCGACTGCAGTCGTCGCAGAGAACGCTCGTCCCGGAACCTCGGCTTGGATCATCACCAACCGAGGCCCGGGCTTCATCGAGGGGTTCGCGGACAAGAACTACGCCACGGTGGGAGACCCGGTCGATCTCTTCGTGTCCACGGACGCGACCACCTACACGGTCACGGCCTACCGCATGGGTTGGTACCAGGGCTTGGGCGCCCGCGAGATCTGGGCTTCCCCGCCGATCCAGGGGTCCGTGCAGCCACACTGCCCGGTCGACCACGCGACGAACATGGTGTCGTGCACGAATTGGCATTCGGCACTGACGATCTCCGTCAACAGCACGTTCGTCCCCGGTGATTATCTGCTGAAGCTCGTCGGCAACCGCCGTCAGCAGGCCTACGTCCCGCTCACGGTCTGGGATCCCGCGAGCACGGCCACGTACCTCATCATGAACCGGTCGCTGGTGGAACAGGGCTGGAACGCGTACGGCGGTTACTCGTACTACCAGGGCACTGGTTCCTGCATCCTGGACGAGCACGGCTACCCGCCCTGCAACCGGGCACGTGTGGTGTCCTTCGATCGACCGTACGACGGTGACGGCGCGTCGGACTTCTTGGGCAACGAGTACCCGCTGGTGCAGTACGCGGAGGAGCTGGGCCTCGACGCCACCTACTGCACCGACGTGTGCATCTCCGAGCAACCCAAGTTCCTGCTGCAGCACCGCGCGTTGCTCGCGCTCGACCACGACGAGACGTGGACGAACAGCGAGCGCACGGGCGCGCTCCTCGCCTTGCGCGCCGGCGTGAACATGGCGTTCTTCGGTGCGGCGACGCTGGTGCGCCATGCCCGCCTCGAACCGTCTTCGTTCGGTCGCGACCGGCAAGAGGTGGACTACCGGAACTCGTCGGAGGATCCGCTCGACGGACAAGGCGCTCCGTTGGAGGTGACCGGCAACACGTGGGACGAACCACCGACGAGCTGGGCGGCGAGCAGCTTCGTCGGCCAGATCTACAGCGGGTACGTCGAACCGCACGAGAACAACCTGCCGATGGTCGTGTACGACCCGTCGAGCTGGGTCTTCCACGGGCTGCCCGTCACCAAGGGCACGACCATCCCCAACATGATCAACTCCGACATCGAGCACATCGACCCGGGTCAGCCGATGCCGCGCAACATCCAGGTGCTCGCGCATTCCCCGATCTCGTTGTCACGCGCGTACACGAATCAAGGGAGCTGGGACGGCCTGACGTACTCCGACATGACCTACTACACCGACCCGGCGAGCAAGGCCGGTGTGTTCGACAGCGGCGACAACGTCTGGGTGAGCACGCTCTCGCCGTGCAGTGATCCCCATGCGCCATGCGGCGCGGCGTTCACCCGCGCGGTGACGGCGAACGTGTTCCGGCTCTTCGGCCAGGGCCCCGCGGGCGTCACGCAGCCGTCCGTCCCGAACTGGTCGGGAGTCACCCCCAAGGGCTCCTGACGTCGCGCCGCTGCGTCTCGCCGTGCGACGGGGCGGGCTACGTCGTCGGCACCACGGGCTTGGTCGTGGGCGGGGTCGACACCGGCGGACGTGTCGTGGTCGGGGGCTTCGGCTTGGGCTTGGGCTTGGCGTGCGGCGCGGGTGGTGCACCACCCGGAGCCGCCGGTGGCGGCGCCGGTGTGTTGGTCGCGATGCGCGTGCTCGACACGACGTTCGCGGGCTTGCCGCCGAACACGTACACCGGATCGCCGACGTGGACGAGCGTGTGGAAGTACTCGGCGATGTGCATCGGGATCCGCGCGCATCCGTGCGAGGCGGGCTCCGGCGGCACGGAGTCGTAGCCGTGAATCGCGATCCCGCCGTTGAAGTAGAAGGGGTTGTACAGCTGGCCGAGCGGTGACTTGTCCCAACCCTTCACGAACCGTGTGTAGGTGAACCGGCCCGATGGCGTGTTCGCGTACTCGCACACGCGCTGCGTGGGATGGTCGCGGGGCGTCGTGTAGCAGTAGAGCTCGCCGGCTCCGGTCGAGGTCGTCGTGATCAGGCGGACCTGCCCGCCTTGGTACAGCGTGATGACCTGCTTCGTGATGTCGATCTCGGTGCGGTTCGGCTCGGCGTTGGGTGCGAGCGGTGTCGGGTAGCGGAAGTGCTCGAGCGCCCACGCCTCGGTCGGGCCGATCGCGCCGGTTCGAGGGGCCCCGATGATCTTCTGGACCGCCTGGACCGCGTAGGCCATCTCGCCGCCGTACTTCCCGTCGACCGGGCCCGGATCGAAGTGCAGCTGGATCAAGCGGTGCTGGTAGGCGACGACCACCGGCCCCGAGCTCCCGGGGCCGAGCGAGCTCCCCGGGGGGATCGCCGGGAGCACCGCGCTCGGCGGTTGGACGAGGCCGCCCGGCGTGGCCGGCTTCGTCGTCGTGGTCGTCGTGGCGTGACCGGCCGCGGCTTCAGCGGGGTGGACGTCCGCGGTGTGGGCGGACGAATCGGAACGTCCGAGCAGCACTGCCGCCGTGACCACGATCGCCAGCCCGAGCAGCCCGCCGCCGGCCGCCCAGAGCCAGTGGTTGGGAATGCGCCTCAGAAGGGCACATCGTACCTATCGCCACTCCGAGCTTCGTGTCACACCGCCGGATGTGACAGGTGCAACAGGACCGCGAGCGCGCGGCCGCTCAGTTGGTTGCGGGCTCGCGCTCCTGCTCGAGGAGCTGCTCCAGCTCGTCGGGAGTCGCGAGGACGGCAAGGCGGAGATCGAGCAGAAAGTCCAGCACTTCCGAGCTGGACACGAGATCACGCGCGCCGAACCGCTCCAGCGCACGGTCGATGGTTTGCACGAGTTCCGTCTGCGTTGCCATCCGACTCCCTTCGGTACGGGTTCCGAACAACGTAGTAGCCCCGCAAACCCTTCCCGGTTCACCCAATGTGGCGGCTCCATCACCCCAGGTCAGGACGCCTTTCCTGCGTCTGCCAGCTCGTCGAGCCCTTGCTGCAGGGTGTTCCAGGCCAAAGTCGCGCACTTGATGCGCACCGGGAATTTCACGACGCCCTGCAGCGCCTCGAGGTCGCCCAGCCTGGTGTCGCCGAGCTCGCTCGACGCGCCCGCGCCGTCCTCGTCGCCCTCGAGCTTCGATTCGTGGATCGACATCATCGCCTTGAACGCGCCGATGAGCTTGCGGGCCTCCTCGAGCGTCTTGCCCTTGACCGCAGCGCTCATCATCGACGTCGACGCCTGGCTGATCGAGCAGCCTTGCCCACCGATCTTGACATCGCGCACGGTGTTCCCGTCGACGTCGAGGTAGACCACGACCTCGTCGCCACACAGCGGGTTGAATCCCTCGGCTCGGTGCGCAGGAGGTACCGCCAGCTCGCCGCGGTTCCGCGGCGATCGGTAGTGGTCGAGGATGATCTCGCGGTAGAGGTCTTCGAGCGCTGGCATGTCGTACCGATCCTATTCAAGGGCCGACGCCTCTCCGAGCCCGAGGCGCCGGACTTCGTCTACAGGGCGAAGAACTTCTCCGCACCCTCCAGCGAGTCCACGAGCGCGTCCACGTCTGCTTCGTCGTTGTAGACGTAGAGCGACGCACGCGTGGTCGCGGGGACTCCCAACACACGCATGAGCGGCTTGGCGCAGTGGTGGCTCGCGCGGACACAGATGCCGTCGCCGTCGAGGACCTGGGAGATGTCGTGCGCGTGGATGCCTTCGAAGACGAACGAGATCGTGCCGCCGCGGACATCGACATCGGCAGGACCGTGCACCGTCAGCCGGTCGCCGAAACGCCTCCCGAGCGCGTCGAGCGCGTAGGTCGTGAGCTCACGCTCGTGCGCTCGCACGGCGTCCATGCCGAGCGCCTCGAGATAGTCGACCGCGGCACCCCATCCGATGGCTTCCGTGATCGCCGGCGTCCCGGCTTCGAACTTCCACGGGACCTCGTTGGGAGCAAACCCATCGCGCCGGACGTCGAGGATCATCTCGCCGCCGCCCATGAAGGGCGGCATCTCCTCGAGCAGCTCGCGGCGCGCCCACAACGCTCCGATGCCGCTCGGTCCGAGCATCTTGTGGCCGGTGAACGCGACGAAGTCGGCATCCCACGCGCGAACGTCGGTCCGCAGGTGCGGGACGGCCTGGCTCGCATCCACGAGGACGTGCGCGCCGGCCGCGTGTGCCGCGCGGCTCAGGGGTCCGATCTCGTTGATGGTCCCCAGCACGTTGGACATCGCGCTGATCGCGAGGAGCTTGGCCCCGCGGAGCAGCTCGCCGAGGTTCGTGAGGTCGAGCCGGTAATCGGCGGTCAGCGGGATCCAGCGGAGCTCCACGCCGCGCTCGGCGGCGAGGATGTGCCACGGAACGATGTTCGCGTGGTGCTCCATGTCGCTGAGGACGATGACGTCGCCGGCAGACAGGTTCGTGCGCGCCCACGTGTACGCGACGAGGTTGATCGCCTCCGTGGCGTTGCGCACGAACACGATCTCGCCCGTATCCGCACCCACGAAAGCGGCGACCTTCGCGCGCGCCGCTTCGTATGCCTGCGTGGTCTCCTCGGCGATCGTGTAGACCCCGCGGTGCACGTTCGCGTACGTCTCCCGGTACACCTGGTCCATCGCGTCGAGCACCGCGTTCGGCTTCTGTGAGCTCGCGGCGCTGTCGAGGTAGACGAGCCGGTGTCCGTTCACCTGTCGCTTCAGGATCGGGAAGTCGGCCTTGATGCGCGCCACGTCGATGCGCTCGCTCATGAGGCAACCTTCGCACGGAAGGCGTCGAAGCCCTCGGTCTCCAGACGTGCCGCGAGCTCTGGGCCGCCGGAGTCGACGACCCGGCCGTCGAGCAGGATGTGCACGACGTCCGGCGTCAGGTGCTCGAGGATGCGCTGGTAGTGGGTGATCAGCAGGATCCCGAGACCGGGTCGATCGTGGCGCACCTCGTCGATGCCGCGCGCGACGATGCGCAGCGCGTCGATGTCGAGCCCCGAGTCCGTCTCGTCGAGCACCGCGAAGTCAGGCTCCATGAGCGCCATCTGGAGGATCTCGTTGCGCTTCTTCTCGCCGCCCGAGAATCCCTCGTTGAGGTAGCGCTCCGTGAAGCGGTCGTCCATGCCGAGGCGCTTGGTCCACTCGATCAGCGCCATGCGGACCTCGAGGACGGAGAGATCGTCGATCCCCTTGCGCACGGCCATCGCCTGGCGCAAGAAGTTCAGGACGCTGACCCCCGGAATCTCCTCTGGGTGCTGGAAACCGAGGAAGAGTCCCCGGGCCGCGCGCTCGGGCGTCGAGAGCGGCGTGATGTCCTCGCCGTGGAACAGGATCCGGCCCTGGGTGACCGTGTAAGCCGGGCTCGCGAGGAGCGTGTTGGCGAGCGTCGACTTCCCGGAGCCGTTCGGGCCCATGAGCGCATGCACCTCGCCCGGACGGGCCTCCAAGGTGAGGCCACGCAGGATCTGGGCGCCCTCGACCTCGACCCAGAGGTCGTCGATCTCGAGGATTGGCGCAGCACTCGGGTCCGCCGGCATGGGTGCCATGGTAATACCACTACGCCCGTAGTGGAAACTGTGGAATCCGAGATCCGGCGATGCTCCTAGCGGCGGCGGGCCAGAGACAGGCCGAAATCGCCCGCGGGATCGGTCCACCACTCGGCGAGCTCGAAACCCGCCGCGTCGAGCTCGTGCTCGACGCCCTCGGGGCGGAACTTTGCGCTGATCTCGGTGCGCATCTCCTCGCCGTGCGCGAACGGCACCGAGAGACCGTCCAGGCCAGGGACCTCGATCGTCTGATCGCACGTCGAGCGCAGGCGCATCTCGATCCACTCCGGCTCGGTGCACCAGCAAGCGACGTGCTCGAACCGGTCGACGGCGAAGTCGGCGCCGAGCTCGCGGTTCAGCACGTGGAGGACGTTGCGGTTGAAGTCTGCGGTGACGCCGCGCGCGTCGTCGTACGCGGCCTCGAGCCGTGTCACGTCCTTGACGAGATCCGTGCCCAACAGGAACGTCTCTCCCGGGCGGAGTGCCGCAGCGAGCGACCCGAGCATCTCGGCGCGTCCCTCGGGCGTGAGGTTGCCGATCGTGCTGCCGAGGAACGCGACCATGCGCGTCCCGCTGTCGGGGATCTCGTCGATGTGGTGCTCGAAGTCACCGACGACCGCGTGGACCCCGACGCCTTCGTACGCCGCTGAGATCGCCGAAGCGGCTTCGCGCAAGGTCGTCTCACTCACGTCGAAGGGGGCGAAGGTCCGCAACGTCCCTGCTTCGTGCATCGCGTCGAGCAAGAGCCGTGTCTTCTCCGAGGTTCCGGAGCCGAGCTCGACGAGCGTGTCGGCCCCGGAGCGCTTGGCGATCTCGTTCGCCTGCGCCTGCAAGATCGCGCGCTCCGAACGAGTCGGGTAGTACTCGGGGAGACGCGTGATGTCGTCGAACAGCTGCGAGCCGCGGTCGTCGTAGAAGTACTTCGGGGGCAGATCCTTCGGCGCCGCGCTGAGACCGCGGCGCGCGTCGGCGACGAGTGCGTTGCGGAGGTCGTCGGGACCGAGGTGGACATCGACGCGCATGGTCGCGTTGCTCATCCGCCCGCTCCGATCACAGCGATTCGATGGTCATGCCGTCGCGGTCGGCCTCGATGATCGAGAGATCCGCAACCCGCTTCCAGCTGGTCGGGTCCTCGGTCGGCTCGGATGCGAGGCGAACCCCTTCGTCGGACACCTTGGTGAACAGCGAGTTGCCGTTGGCCGTGGCGATCACCCTCGTGCCGTCTGTGAGGAGCATGTTGGCTCGCACGCCCGGCCCGGGCTCGACGAGCGCGTTGACCTTGGCCACGGACTCGGCCGGTGACTCGCCCGCGTCGAGATGCTCCAGGATCAGCCCGAACAGGACCTCGGAGTCGGTGTCGCCGACCAGCGCCGCGGCGCGCGCCGGCGTGAGCGCGTCGCGCAGAGAGCGCTCTCTGCGCGGGTCGTCGACGAACGCCCACCCGTTCATCGAGAAGGACCACAGACCGGAGACGAACGGTGCGTTGTTGCGCGCGTCGACCTCGACAGTGCCGGGCGACGCGAGGCGCGCTGCCGCAACGCACGCGACGGCCTGCGCTTGCTCGAGGGCCGGCGGGACCTCGTCTTCCCAGATCGGTGTCGTGCTGTGGTGCACAGCCGGTGCCGTTCCGGTTGCTGTCGGATCCATCTCCGAGTACCAGGCGACGCCCCAACCGTGGGGGTTGTCGTCTCCCGCGAGCTGGAAGCGCGGCCGAGCGGCCTGGCGCGTGAGCGAGTGCTCGGCGTCGAACAGGAGCGGGCGCAGCGGCGTCGCGGCCCCGACGTATGCGAGATGCCGGCACACGTCAGGCGTCCGATGCGCAGCGGAAGCCGGCGAAGATCTGGCGGCGGATGGGGTAGTCCCAGTTGCGGAACGTCGAGCTGACGGCGCTGCGGTGCGTGGCCCACGATCCGCCGCGCAGCACCTTGTAGTCGTCGCCGAAGAAGACCTCGGAGTACTCGCGGTAGGGGAACGAGGCGAAGCCCGGGTAGCCGTCGAAGCTCGTGGAGGTCCACTCCCACACGCCGCCGATCATGTCGACGCAGCCCCATGGGCTCGCGCCGTGCGGGTGCGCGCCGACCTCGTCGGGGCCGAAGCGCTCCTCGACGTTGAACAGCCCGCCGACCCCTGCGCCGTCGGGTCCGAGCCCGTCCACCTTCACGCCGTCGCCGTGGTTGGGGTCCCAGCTCGCGGCCTTCTCCCACTCCGCCTCGGTCGGGAGCCGCCGGCCGCGCCACCTGGCGTACGCGTCGGCTTCGTACCAGCAGACGTGCTGCACCGGCTCGCACGGCGGAAGCTCCTCACGCCTCCCGAAGCGCAGCCTCTGCCAGCGGCGACCCTTGTCGCGTGACCAGAACAGCGGAGCCGTGAGCTCGGCACGTTGCCGCCAGGCCCAGCCGTCGGCAGACCACCACTCGGGATGCTCGTAGCCTCCTGCGTCGACGAACGCGAGATAGGCCTCGTTCGTCACGGCGGTCGTGTCGATCCGGAACGCGGGGAGGTCGACAACGTGCGCGGGGCGCTCGTTGTCGTAGGCCCAGGGATCGGAATCGGTCCCCATGACGAACGGTCCCGCCTCGACGAGCACTTGGTCGGCCTCGCGCAGCGGATCGACGCGCGCCGTCGCTGGTTCGTCACCCGCGTGCGGATGAGCGAAGTCGCGCATGAGCTGCGTGGTGGCGAGCATCGTCTCGTTGTGCTGGTGCTCGTGCCGGATCACCATGCCGTACACGAAGCCGTCGAGCAGCAGCGGATCGGTTCCATCGACACCGCGTTCTGTCAGCACGTCGAGCACCTGCTTGCGCACGCCGGTGACGTAGTCGCGCGCCTCGCGTGGCCCCAGGATGTCGAGCGTCGGCCGCTCGGCGCGCGGATGGCGGAACGCGTCGTAGACGTCGTCGAAGCGCACGTCGGTCGGGCTCGCGCCCGCGAGCGTTCGCAGCAACCACAGCTCCTCGTAGTGGCCGATGTGCGCGAGGTCCCACACCAGCGGCGACATGAGCTCGGAGTGCTGCGCAACGAGCACTTCGTCGGGCATGGGATCGAGCAGCGCGAAGGTGCGGGCGCGCGCGCCTTCGAGCTCGTCGATGATGTGCTGCGTCAGGTCCACGAGGTCGCCGGGATGGGTTCGGGGTCCGGAACGAGCGCGCCGGTGGCGGTCCAGTCTTCGAGCCGGTCGTCGGCCGGGGTCTGCCCGTTGGCCAGGTACCGGTCGCGGTAGTCGCGCGTCGCGTCCTCGATGGCGCGATCGATCGAGCCTCGGTGCATCGACTCGAGTGCGACGTCGAAGCACGCGAGCGCCGCGTCGCGCAGCGCGCGGTCCCGTACGCCCTGCAACGCCGCATCGACCCAGCGACCACGCGTCGCGTGCAATGCAGGAGCGATCGCGCGGGATGCATCGTCGTCGACGATGAGGCTCGCGGTGACAGCACTGGCGATGCGCCACAACGGATCGGGGAGCGCGTCGAGGATGCGGAGCTCGAGCCAGCCACGCGGTCGCACGGGCGGGAACAGCGTCGTGAGGTGGTATTCGAGATCAGCGAGCGTCGGAGTGCCGAGCGGATGCCCGCGCTCGATCCACTCCGCGAACGTCAGCGGCTCGCTCGGCACGTCGAATCGAGCCGCAGAGCGGCGCACGAACATCACCTGAGCGCCGAGCGCGTAGTCGGCCCACGCCGTGCGCGGATCGGATCCGGGATGTACGGCGACCGGCTCGGTTCGGCTCGGATCGAGCGCGAGCCACACGGCGAGGCGTGTCGAGCGCCAGCCGCTCGGCTGGGACCCGCACAACGGGGAGTGGGCGAACGCCGCGGCGATCACGGGCCCGAGATCGTGTGCGAGCTGCCAGCGGGACGCACGCTGCTCTCCCCGCCCGAGGCCCACGTTGATCTGGAGCGACGCGGTCGCGCACATCATCGATGCGCCGGCGTTTCCCTGGCGTGAGAAGTAGTCGGCCATCGCGTGATAGCGCGGATCGTCGAGGACGACCTCGCGGGGGCGCGCAGGGTCCAGCCCGATCGCGATGGCCCGAAGGCCGGCGCGCGCCAGGCGAGCGAGGAGCTCAGCCGCGTCTTCGGCGGCGAGCGCGATGGCCGCGTCGACGGTGTCGCGCGGCAGCGCGCTCAGCTCGACCTGGCCTCCCGGCTCGAACGTGATCCGGCTGCCGTTCGGGAGCGCGCCGTCGTCGACCGCAGCCGACCGCACGGCGTCGAACTGCACGGGCGCCGCCGGGTCGGTCGCGCGCACGACGTGCCATTCGAGCTCGAGACCCACCGCGTCGGGGCTCACCTCGTCGGAGGTCACGTCGACGGGAGCATCGAAGCCCGCGGACGCGATACGACGGCGCGCGTCGTCGAGCGTGAGTTGTTCGGGATGCGCGGGCACGGCTTAGCGGTGTCCGAAGTGCGCAGTCACCCACGCCATGTTCCGTACCGGTGCGGTCCAGACGCTTGCTCGTCTCATACTGCCTCCTTGCCTCTCGGTCTCGGTGACCAAGGTTGGGGCGTTGGTGACGCGCGACCTACCAGCCGCGCTCGACCCATTCGTCGAGGTGCGGACGCTCGTTGCCCACGGTGGTGTCGAGGCCGTGACCGGGGAGCACGAGCATCTCCGGCGGCAGGGTGAACAGCCGGCGGTCGATCGACTCGATGATCTGCTCGAAGCTGGCGTTCTCGAAGCTCGTGTTGCCGGCGCCGCCCGGGAACAGCGTGTCGCCGCTGAACAGGACCGGGTGACCGACCAGCTCGAAGCACGTGGAGCCGGGGGTGTGACCGGGCGTATGGATCGTGCGGAGCCGGAGATCACCGACGGCGTACTCCTCGTCGTCGGGGATGGTGAAGTCGTACGCCGGGAGCATTGCGGCGTCCTCGGCCGCAATGCCGACCTCGACGCCCGCGTCGCGCAGCGCGGTGACAGCCTGGATGTGGTCGGCGTGGCCGTGGGTCGTGAGCACCCGGCGCACACCCACGGCCTTGCTCACGTCGAGCAGCAGCCGATGCTCGTTCGCGGCGTCGATGATGACCGCGTCTCCCGTGGCCTTGCAGCGCAGGACGAAGACGTTGTTCTCGAAGGGACCGACCACGATCTTGTCGATGCGGGCGTCGGCCGTCTCGTAGTGCGCCGGGGGAGGCGCCGTCGAGGGCACGACCCAAGGCTACCCACCCCCTGTGACAAATATTTCCCTGGGCCTCGGCAGGAGTGAACGCGCTCGCTGCACCTGGCGTGCACTTGTCGAGTGGCGGTCGGCGGAGCGTGAGCGAAGCCGACTCGCAGGAGCAGCGAGCGCCCGCGAGCCGGGTATCCCGGCGAGCAGCGAGCGCGACCAGAGGGCAGCGAGCGCGAGCGGGTGCGTGACCAGCGAAAATGGAACCTGACCGCGTGGTCAAGTACGGTCGTTAGCCGTGGATTTCCGGGATTCGCCTCACGAAGCGGCCTTCCGCGACGAGGTGCGGTCCTGGCTCTCCGACCATCTCGTCGGTGAGTTCGCGGCGTTGGGCGGCCGCGGCGGCCCTGCCGACGAGTCCGGCTGGGACGTGCGGCTCGAGTGGGAGCGACTCCTCGGGCGGGACCGATGGGTCGGCATGTCGTGGCCTGCGGAGTACGGCGGCCGCGAGGCGAGCTTCGCGGAGCAGGTGATCTTCAACGAGGAGTACGCGAAGGCCGACGCACCCGCACGCATCTCGTTCTTCGGTGAAGGTTTGTTCTCCCCGACCCTGCTCGCGTACGGCACCGAGGAGCAGAAACATCGGTTCCTCCCGAAGATCCAGGCCGTCGAGGAGCTGTGGTGCCAGGGCTACTCGGAGCCGAACGCCGGGTCGGACCTGTCGAACGTCGCGACGCGAGCCGAGCTCGACGGTGATGAGTGGGTGGTGAACGGACAGAAGGTCTGGACCACGCTCGCGCACCGCGCGCAGTGGTGCTTCGCCGTCGTGCGGACGGACCCCAGCTCGACCGGCCACAAGGGCCTGAGCTATCTGCTCATCCCGATGGACCAGCCCGGCGTCGAGGTGCGTCCACTGGAGCAGATGACGGGCACAGCGGAGTTCAACGAGGTCTTCTTCTCCGACGCACGGACCGCGAAGGACCTCGTCGTCGGTGAGGTGAACGACGGCTGGAAGGTCGCGATGGCCACGCTCGGCTTCGAGCGCGGGACCGCCTTCTTGTCGCAGCAGCTCGCGTTCCAGCACGAGCTCGACGAGATCGTGGCGGTCGCACAGAAGAACGGTGCAGCGCGCGATGCGACGATCCGCCAGGAGCTCGCAGACTCCTACATCGGCGTCCAGATCATGAAGTACAACGGGCTCCGCATGCTCACCGATCTGGTGAAGAAGGGCGTGCTCGGACCGTCGAGCAGCATCGGCAAGCTCTACTGGAGCAACTGGCACCGCACGCTCGGGGAGCGGGCCATGCACGTGCTCGGCGCCCATGCGGGATTGGTGGCCGGCGAGCCGGGCGGCAAGTATTCGCTCGACGAGCTCCACCGTGAGTTCATGTTCAGCCGGTCGGAGACGATCTACGCCGGCGCCAGCGAGATCCAACGCAACATCATCGGCGAGCGGGTGCTCGGCCTCCCGCGCGAACCCAGGTAAGGAAGCAGACGATGAACTTCGCCTTTTCGGAGGAGCAGGACCAGCTGCGGGACGCGGTGCGCAAGTTCTTGGAGGCGAAGAGCCCCGAGAGCGAGGTTCGCCGTCTGATGGAGACGACCGAGGGCTACGACCCCGCGGTCTGGAAGCAGATGGCGCAGGAGCTCGGCCTGCAGAGCCTCCACATCCCCGAGGAATTCGGAGGGCAGGGCTTCACCTTCGTGGAGCTCGGCATCGTGCTCGAGGAGCAGGGACGCGCGCTGCTCTGCGCGCCTTACTTCTCGACGGTCGTGCTCGCTGCGAACGCGATCCTCAACGCCGGATCGGCCGACGAGAAGCAGGCGCTGCTGCCGGGTATCGCGAGCGGCGACACGATCGCGACGCTCGCGTTCACCGAGCCGAACGGCAAGTGGGACGCGTCGGGCATCACGATGGAGGCCACCGCCAAGGGCGACGGCGCGGTGCTCGACGGCGAGAAGATGTTCGTGCTGGACGGCCACACTGCGGACCTCATCGTGGTTGCCGCGCGTGAGTCCGGCACGAGCGGGGAGGACGGGATCTCGTTCTTCACCGTGACGGGTGATGCGAACGGGCTCACGCGAACTGCGCTCGCGACGATGGACCAGACGCGCAAGCAGGCAAGGCTCGAGCTGTCTGGTGTCCAGGCGAAGCGACTCGGTGCTCCCGGCAAGGGATGGGCCGCGCTCTCGAAGACGCTCGACCAGGCCGCGGTCGGGCTGTCGAACGAGATGGTCGGCGGCGCTCAGTTCGTGCTCGAGTCGTCCGTGCAGTACGCGAAGGACCGCGTGCAGTTCGGCCGGCCGATCGGCTCGTTCCAGGCGATCAAGCACAAGTGCGCCGACATGCTGCTCGAGGTGGAGTCCGCGAAGTCGGCGGCCTACTACTCGTCGTGGGCCGCAGCCGAGGACAACGACGAGCTTCCCGTGGTCGCGTCGCTCGCGAAGGCGTACTGCTCGGACGCGTACTTCCACGCGGCGGCGGAGAACATCCAGATCCACGGCGGGATCGGGTTCACGTGGGAGCACAACGCGCACCTGTACTTCAAGCGCGCGAAGTCGTCGGAGATCCTCCTCGGCGACGCCACCTACCACCGCGAGCTGCTCGCTCAGCGAATCGGCATCTGATTCTGGTCGCGCTCGCTGCGGCGCAGGGTACCTGCGCCGCGGGCGCTCGCTGCTCCTGCGAGTGAACTCGCTCCCTCCGGTCGCTCCGTCCACCGCACCTTTGTTGGCGCGTAGTTTCATCGCATGACGATCGTTGTCGGCGTCGTCGTCGTGGCGGTGGTGCTCGCGATCGCAGGCGCGCTGGTGGTGCGCGAGGCGGCCCGGATGCGCGAGCGACCCCCGGCTGCGATCTTCGACCCGGACGACGCGTACGACTGGGTGTACGAGCACCTGCCGGATCTCCCGGCGAGCACGTTGAGCACCGCCGACGTGCACCGCATCCTCGACGCGCAGATGGACTTCATCCGCGAGCACGGGGTCTCCGAGAACGGCGAGCGAGGCCGGGTGCGCGGTGTCGTGCTGTTCGACACGTCGGAGGCGATCGACGCGATCGTGGCGCGCTGCGCGGAAGACGGCGAGACGTACCTCCCCGAGCAGGTCGCTGCGGTCCTCGACTGCCAGATCGACTACTTGCGGTTCATCGGGGCGATCGACCCGGCGCCTGCGCCGGACGACGACGCTCCGCCGTCCGCGCCGGAGTAACGCTCGCTCAGCAGAGCTCCTGCTCGCCCTTGATCGGGTCGCGGGGCACGTGCACGAACGTGTTCGGGACCGCGTGCCAGATGTTCGACAGGAAACGCCCTGGGGTGAGCGGCTCGTCGATCCCGGAGATGATCGTGGCGAGCTTCGGGCACGCGAGCGCGCGGCGGGCAGCCTGCACCTTCGCGTTCCCTTTCGCCGCACCGAAGCGCGCGTCGTACCAGGCTTCGTCCACCTGCTTGCGGTGGCCGGCCGGCCGGCCTGCGATGGGTGAGGTCCGCGCGGCGAGCGGCTCGGCTAGGCCGCCGATGTCGATCACCCAGACCTGGCGCCCGGCGTCGTAGGCGGGCACCCCGATCGAGCCGAGCGTGATCACCAGCGCGTGCGGGTCCTTGCCCGGTCGCGGCATCTTGTCGGTGACGCGCATGTAGCCGCGTTTCCCTTGCTGGTAGAGCGTGTGGACCTGGTCACCGGTGACGAGGAATCCTGAATGCTCGGGGTGGAACATCTTCTTGCCGAGCACGAGGCGCCAGTCGGCGATGTCGGTCACACCGAACGCGAGCCTGGGCGGCGGATAACGCACGGCCGCGACGACGACCAGCGACCAGACGACGCCGACCGCGAGGACCCCGAGCTTCGCGAGCGTGGTCGGTCGCAGCGCGATCGATGCAGGCAAGGCCAGTGCGAACACGGCCGGGAGCAGCAGGCGCCCGTGCATGTAGTCACCGCCGCTCACGACGAGGTAAGCGACGCTGACGGCCGACGCCGCGAGCATCGACCAGGTCGCGATCGCGACGCGACGATCGTGCAGCTCATGGAGACGGATCACGACGGTCACGACGACGAGCGCGATCGGGATCCACAGCCAGTAGGTGCTCAACAGGTCGTTGAGATATCCCCAGCCCTGGCTGAGGTAGGTGCCGCCGGAATCCTTGGCGAGCGCGGTGCTCGGCACGATGCTCGCGTAGTAGCCCATCCGGAAGATCTCGTACGCGACGGGCAGCGCGAGCGCGAGCGAGAGGTCACGGGCGATCCGACGCGGGCGCGCGATCACGAGCCAGCCGACGAGGAGGCAGACCATCATGAGACCGAGCTCCGGACGCACGAGTGGTCCGAGCCCGATGACCACAGGTGCCCACCACGGCGAGGCGGACGGGTCGTCCGTGCGCGCCGCCCGCAGCAGGATCCACCACGAGCTGCCGAGCCAGAGCCAGACGATGCCCATCTCGAGGCCCGAGCTGGCGAAGTCCCACATCACCGGGATCGCGGCGGCGAAGACGAGCCCGATCGGAACCACGAACGCGCCCTGCTCGTGCGCGAACCGCGCGGCGCGGCCCCCGATCGCGAACGCGGCGATCGCCGCCGCGAGCCCGAGCAGCACCGACACCCACTCGAGGCTCATGAACAGGCCGAGCGTCTCGCGCCCCACCACGAGGATCGCGAGCCAGAGCGGGCTGGTGAACGCCTCGACACGCTCTCCGGCGTTGAACACCGGCCCGTGGCCCGAGACGATCTGCGAGACGATGCGGAAGTTGATGAACGCGTCCTCGTCGGTCCAGCGGTGGACCCACCCGCCGACGCCGATCATCACCGCAGGGACGAGGGTCAGCAGGACCGGCCACCAGGACCTCGGCGTACGGACGGCTTCGACGGGAGCGTCGGTCTCGGCGTCCGTACGGACCGCCTCGCCCACCTCCGGGCTCAAGTGTTCTCCTTGGCGAGCTTCTGGAGAACCCATCGCGAGTACTGCGCGGCCGCGGCAGGGGTGAAGTGCCGCCCGTCGGGACGGATGCGTACGCCGTGCACGAACTCCGGGCATGGAGCACCCTTCGGGCAGATCTGCTTGCCGAGGTCGATGATCGTGACCTTGTGACGATGCCTGCGCGCGAAGGCGTGCTCGATCTTGTTGAGCCGCACATAGCTCGCGTTGTCGACTGCGTTGCTGGTGTTCTGGGTCCCCTGGGCGTCGTTCGGCGCAGGTGCTGCGTTGGTGAGGATCACAATGTGGGCACCGCCGGCCGTCAGACGGTTGAAGGCGTCGTCCATGCGGGCGAGCATCGCGTTGTCGCCGGCCTTCGTCCCGTTCACCAGCGTCTTGCCGTTGATCACGAGGTCGGACTTCTCCCAGATGCTCATCCACAGGATGACGTTCGGGCGCGACCGGGCCAGCGCCTTCTTCAGCGTCGTGTCGACGAGATTGTGACAGCGCTCCGAGTGCGGCGTGATCTGCTCGCCGCGTGTCGTGGTGATCTGGTCGCTCGCCACGCCACAACCGAACACGGAGCCCTGGTCGATGGGTATGTGGTTCGCCTTCCCGACCGCCGACAGGCCCGTCCAGAGGCTGCACGCCGTCGAGTCACCGACGAGCAGGATGCGCATGTGGGACGCGGAGTGTGGGAGCGAAAGCTTCCCTTCCGCGCGGTTGGCTGCTTTGGCCTGCTGCGTCTCGCTCGGGCGCGGTGTACCGCAGATCAATGGGTCGCCGTACCCCCAGATGTAGCTCGGAGCGGCCGCCGCGCCCGTCGTCGACGCGAGGAGACCGAAGAGCACGAGCAGGACGCCCGCCGGCACTGCCCACACGGCCGGGCGCGCGCGGAAGAGCCGTCCCTCCCGGATCGGGCGTTCGACGAGGTAGAAGGACGCGATCGCGAAGGCAAAGGTCACGGCCAGGCGTATGAGATTGAGCTCCGTCGTGCCGACGTGCACCCGCGTGGGGACGAGCCACACGGTGATCGGCCAGTGCCACAGGTACAAGCCGTACGAGAGGGTGCCGATCCACGCCAAGGGCTTGAAGCCGAGCACGCCGCGGACAGGCCCGGCGTTCATCGCGGCTGCGATGACCAGCGTGAAGAGCAACGCGTAGATCAGTGAGCCGCCGTGGTAGTAGCGAGCGTCGGTGTCGGACATGTGCATCCAGAGCAGGAGCACCACGACCAGCGCGGCTGTGCCCACCACTGCGATGAGCCGGCGCACCACCACGCCCGGTGGCCGCGCCACCATGACCATCGCGAGCAACGCGCCGATCAGCAAGGTATGTGCATGTGTGTCGGTGCCGTAGTACGACCGCGACGGATCACCGGCTTGGAAGAGCCCGGTCATGAGGAGCACGGACACCGCGGAGACGACAACGCTGACTGCGACGAGGATGCGCATCGATCCGCGGCCGAGCTTGAGGCAGCCGATTACGAGCAGCGGCCAGACGAGGTAGAACTGCTCCTCGATCGCGAGTGTCCACATGTGCCGCAGCGGTGATGCCGCGGAGAACAGCGCGAAGTACGACTGCTTGTCGGCGATGAACCGCCAGTTCGCGACGTAGAAGAGGCTCGCGATGCCGTCGTTCCGCACGCTCGAGCGCTCCCACGGGACGACATAGGCGTGCGTGTACCAGGCGACGAACAGGAGCACGAGCAGCAGCGCGGGCAGCAGCCGCCGGACGCGCCTGCCCCAGAACGCCTTCAGCTTGATCGTGCCGTGCCGCCGGTACTCGAGCAGGAGCAACGTCGTGATGAGGTAGCCGGACAGGAGGAAGAACGCGTCGACCGCCAGGTAGGCGCCACGCGCCCACTGGTACTGGTCGTGGAACCCGATGATCGCGAGCACCGCGAGGGCGCGGATCCCGTCGAGCGCGGCGTGGTACCCGAACCGATGCGCGCTGGAGTCGACGCCGACGGACTCGACGGGCGCGGTCCGGACATGCTCGTGCGCGACCGGTTCGGCGACGCCCACGACTTCGCCCTGGTCGACGCCTGCGCCGTCGCCCTGATCCCTGACCCCGACGTCCACTGCTGTGAGGGTACAGGGAGGCCGGTCCCGTCAAGCCTGCGCGTATGCTCCCGGGCGCATGGAACGTCCCACGAAGTTCGAGGAATTCCGCTATGTCGGTGACAAGCGCACGCAGCGCTTCTACGACCTCGACGACGAGGCCACGGATCCCGCGGTGATCGACGAGCTCATGGCTTCGGAGAAGTTCGCGTGCTTCGCTCCGGACACGCCGGCAGAAGCCCGCAACCGCGGGTACCGAGCCGGGTGATCAGCCTCCCGGGGGTTGTGCGAGGCCTCCGGGGATCGAGTCGGCAACGCCCTTGCGCTTCGCGTCGAACGCGACGTCGGAGAGGGCAGGTGTGCCGGGCAACGCTGCCGGATCGGGCGGCAGCCCTTCGATCTCGACCCACGAGGTGCAGCCTACGTACTCGTCGCGCAGCGGAACGTCGATCGGCTCGGCGAGCCGATGGGCACGCAGCACGAGCACGTGGAGCGGATCGCGGCGCTTCCAGCTGAAGCGGGACTCGACGTAGTCGCGCGTCCAGATCACCTTGCCGTCGAGCTGGTCGAGGACGTCCGGCTCGGTGACGACCGCGACGCCGACCACCTCGGCCCATCCTGCGAGGCGTATCACCCCTGCCGGCGGTTCCGACCCGTCGACCCACCGCGCGTACGCCGGCTTCAGCAGCTCGGCCTTCTGGTGCTCGACGGTGGGGTAGAGCCAGAAGCGGTTCGACTGCACGGAGAAGTGGCGCCCGTCCTCACGGAGCCCGCCCTTGCGAACGTCGATGATCTGCTCCCCGGAGAGCAGGGCGCGCCAGATGACCGACCATTCCTTGAGCGCGGGGACGGCGGAGACGCTCATGTGGGTCAGGATACTGGTGACCCCGGGAGGGCACGGCTTGGACGACCACCTCGAAGTGAGCGGGCTCACCCTCGCGACGCACCTCGCCCGCCCTGCGAGCGCAGGTGCGCTACCGGCGGTGATCCTGTGTCACGACTTCCCCACGCCGCCGCGTGGATCACTCGCGTCGGGCCTCACGTTCCCGGAGCTCGCCGATCGCGTCGCGCGGTCGGGCTGGTTGGCATACACGTTCAACTTCCGCGGGACCGGGGGCTCGGAAGGCGACTTCTCGATCAACGGGTGGCTCGACGACCAGCGCGCTGTCGTCGAGCTGCTGGCCGCCCGCGACGACGTCTCGGGCATCTGGATCGTGGGGACCGGTGTCGGCGGGACGCTCGCGATCGTGACGGCGGCGCGCGACAGGCGCGTCCAGGGCGTCGCCGCGCTCGGTGGCCAGGCGTCGCTCGACGACTGGGCCCGCGACTCGAACCGCTTCCTCGAGCACTGCCGCCGGATGGACGTGATCCGGAGCACCGGCTTCCCGCGCGACGCGCAGGCATGGGCTCGGGAGATCCGCCAGCTCGATGCCGTCGGTGCAGCCGGGCGGCTCGCGCCGCGCCCGTTCCTGCTCCTGCACGGCTCGGACGACGAGCTGGTTCCGGTCAGCGACGCCCGCAAGCTCGCCGACGCTCACGGCGACGCGGAGCTGCACGTCGTCCCCACGGCAGGCCGGCGCCTCCGCCACGACCCGCGTGCAATCGCGACGCTGTTGGGCTGGCTGGACCGGCAGGTGAGCTGAGCGCCCGCGGGCTCAGGTCTCCGCGGCGACACACTCCCGAGCGAGATCGAGCACGTCGGCAACCGTCTGTGCGAGCGGGATCTCCGGCGCCCAACCCGTGGTCGCGCGCAGGCGCTCGTTGCTCCCCGTGAAGCGCGGCACCTCGACGGGCCGTACGAGCTCGGGATCGGTGACGAGCGCGATCGGCCGCTCCGCGCGTTCGATCAGGAGATCGGCGATGTGCTGGATCGTCACGCCCGAGCCGGAGCAGATGTTGTAGACCTCGCCCGGAACACCGGACGTCGCCAGCAGTCGATACGCACGCGCGACGTCACGCACGTCGGTGATGTCCCGCACCGCCTCGAGCGAGCCGACAGGAATGCTGTCCGCGCCGTCGCGCTCCGCACGTGCGACACGCGCGGCGAGCGCCGGGACGACGAACCCCTCCGTCTGGCCCGGACCCGTGTGGCTGAACGGCCGGGCGCGGATCGTCGCGAGACCGTCACCGAGGAACGCCTGCACCGCGAGCATGTCGGCAGCTGCCTTGGCTGCTCCGTAGGGCGTCACTGGGCGGATCGGCGCCTCCTCGGTGAGTGGGAGGTCGGCGTCGGTGACGTGCCCGTACTCCTCCGAGCTCAGGACCACGACCACGCGGCCAATCTTCAGGTCGGCGGCCGAGCGCAGCACGTTCAAGGTTCCTTCGGCATTGACACGGAACGACGCGGCGGGCGCCTTCCAGCTCTCGCCGACGTGGCTCAGCGCCGCGAGGTGGTAGACGACCTCGGCTTCGGCGGCCTCGAAGTGACCGTGGACGTTGTCGGGATCGGTGATGTCGAAGGAATCCGCGAGATCGAGCGCGACGACCTCGTCGCCGCAGGCGCTGAGATGCGCGACGAGGTGAGGGCCGACGAACCCGCGTGCTCCGGTGACGACCGCTCTCACGCTGCGGCCTTCATCGCGGTCCGGTACGCGTCCATGTGGTGATCGACAGCCGCGCTCCACGTGTAACCGGCCGCGCGCGCCGGGCCATTCGTGCGCAGCTGCTCGGCACGCGATGGGTCGGCGAGCAGCTTCTCGATCGCCTCGCCGAGCGCCGGATCGTCACCAGGAGGGACGAGCACTGCGTCGTCGCCGACGACCTCTTCCATGGCCGACCCCGTGGTCGTGACGAGGGGCGCGCCGCATGCGAGCGCCTCGAGCGCCGGGAGACCGAATCCCTCCTCGAGGGACGGGTAGACGACGGCCGCCGCCTGCCGGAACATCGCGGACAGCACGTCCGCCGGGAGCCATCCGGGGCGGAGGATGCGCGTCGCGACGCCGCTCGCGGCGACCGCTTCGCCGACGGCGCGCGTGCCCCAGCCGTCGCGGCCTGCGAGCACCAGCCTCAGGTCGGGATGGTCCGACGCGAGCGCCGCGAAGGCGGCGACGAGGCCCGGGATGTTCTTGCGCGGCTCGACCGTCGCAGCGAAGCCGAGATACGGCGGCCGGATCCCGACGTGCGCGAGCAGTGCCAGGTCGCCCGCTTCGCCGTCCGGCGGAGTGGCGCGGAACCGCTGCGTGTCGACGCCCAGCGGCGCAGTGATCACCGGGATCGTGGGCTGGAGGGTCTGCGCGAGCCGTCGCGCGGTGAAGTCGCTGATCGCGACCGCGGCGTCGGCACGCGCGAGCGCGGCAGGGATCATCCGGCGAAAGAAGTGGACCTTGACGCGCTCGTGCCATTCAGGGTGGTCGAAGAACGTCATGTCGAGCACGGTGACAACGGCGGGCACGCCGATGCGCAGGGGAAGGGTGTAGTGCGGCCCGTGCCAGATGTCGATGCCGAGGCGCGGCGCCACCGACGGAGCGCGCAGCTGCTCCCACAGCAGCCGCGCCGGACGCTGTGTGGGCACCTCCGGGTGCACGGTCGCGGACGGTGCGAGCGCGGTCCATCGCTCGGCGTCGTCGCGACGGGCGAGGAGGTGCAGATCGACGCCGTCGCGCTCTGCCAGCCCGCGCGCCAGGTTCACGGTGTACACACCCGCGCCCACCGGGCGCGCGGGCACCGCCGACACGTCGAGGAGAAGGCGCACGGGCGGCGATTCTATGGGCGCGCGGGAGCCGACAGCGCTGCCGCGTATACCTCGGCGTGTGCACGCGCCGAGTCCTCCCACGAGAAGGTGTGCGCGCGTTGGAGCGCACGCTCACCGAGCTCCTTCCGGGCGGCGTCGTCGCAGGTGAGCTCGACGATCGCGTTCGCCCACGCCTGCACGTCCAGCGGAGGCAACAGCACGCCGGCATCGCCGACGATCTCGGGCAGCGAGGTGCTGTCGGCCGCCACCACCGTGGCGGCCCGCGCCATCGCCTCCAATGCCGGCAGGCCGAAGCCCTCGTAGCGCGACGGGACGGCACAGACGGTGCAGCGCCGGTACAGCGCGTCCAGCGTCGCCTCGTCGACCTTTCCGAGCTCGTGCATGCCCGCGCCCTCGAGCCCGGGAACGGTGAGCCAGCCGCGCGGCCCCACCAGCGCGAGCGTGAGATCCGGCAGCTCCCGACGCGCCGCCTGGAACGCCCCGATCAACGTGTCGTGGCCCTTGCGCGGCTCGAGCGTGCCGACACACACCACGAAGGGCTGCGTGACGCCGACGCGATGGAGCCTGCGTTCGATGACGTCGTCCGCCTCCGGCTGACCCACTTGCACCCCGTGCGGCACGACGTGGATCCGCGCGTCCTCGAACCCGACGCGTCGCAGCTCGTCACGCGAGAAGTCGGAGGCCGTGACGACTGTTCGTGCCTCGTGGTACGCGATCTCGAGCCCGCGGCGATGGAACCCCAGGCCTCGCCGTGTGAACGCGTCCGGGTGACGCAGGAACGCCACGTCGTGCACCGTGACCACGAGTGGTCGCGGCCCGGGAGGAGGCACGGCGAGGCTCGGGGCGTGCACGACGTCTGCACGGACGGGCAACGCCGGGCGGCGGAGCCGGTGCCAGAGCTCGTAGCGTGCGGATCCACCGGGCCATCCGAGGTCGACGTAGTCCGGGAAGATCGCGCGGCGGCGCTGCGACAGGGTGCCCGCGGCGAAGCCCTGCACTTGGACTCCGGCCTCGGGCAACGCAGCACCGAGCGCCTCGGTGTACCGGCCGATCCCGCCCGGTACCGGCTGGAGCAGCTGCCCGAGGTGCAGCGCGACTCTCACGCCACCCTCCGGTACAGGTCGACAAACCGGTCCGCTGCATCCGTCCAAGAGAACCGCATGACGTTCTGCAAACCGGCCTTGGCATACCGTGCGCGTGTCTCGCTGTCGCAGAGCAGCTGTTTGATGGCTGCGGCCAGCTCGTCGGCGTTTCTCGGATCGACGAGCAACGCCGCGTCTCCCAGCACCTCGGGGAGGGAGCCGGCCGTTGACGCGACCACGGGGACGCCCGCCGCCATCGCCTCGAGAGGCGGGAAGCCGAAGCCCTCGTACACGGACGGGTACGCGAACACCGACGCACCTGCGAGGAGGTCCGCGCGTGTCTCCTCGCTCACGTAGCCGAGGCGGACGATCCGGTCCTTCACCGGCGAATTGTCGACTGCCCGTTGAAAGGCGTCGCGGCCCCAACCGTCCGGCCCCGCGACGACCAGCCGCGCATCGGGTACCGCTGCTGCGACCGCCGCGAAGGCGTCGACGAGGATCGGGAGGTTCTTGCGGGGCTCCACGGTTCCGAGCGCGAGCGCGTACGGAACGCCACCTGCGACCTCACGCCCTCGGGCCGCGTCACCGCCCGCAACCTCGGGCAGTCCCGGAGCGATCGTGGTCACCCGCTCTGCCGGGACGCCCAGCTCCTCGCGGACTTCGGTCGCGACGAACTCACTGTCCGTGTGGACGTACGCGCCTCGCGTGATCGCTCGCCGCAGCAGCGCGGGATAGTGCAAGGTGTCGGTGGTGCACAGCTCGGGGAAGCGGAGCACGGTGAGATCGTGTACCGACACGATCACGGGAGCGCGCGCCGGCGGTGCGACATAGTTGACGGCGTGGACGACGTCGACGTCGCCAGTCCAACGCTCGATCCGGGGTTCCGGCCATCCACGCTGCCACGCGGCGCGAGCAACACGCGCGGGTAGTGGTCGTGTGGCAACCGCTGTGCCGGGCGGCACCGCACTGCGGAGCCGGTCACGCCCGGCCAGGCTGACCGCATAGGCAACCGGCCTGACGTCGGCGCGGCGGCTCAGCGCTCCGAGCAGCCCGGCGGCCACCTCACCGACGCCCGTCCGGTTCCCCAGGAGCGGCGTGCCGTCGATGGCGACGCGCAGTGTTCCGATCCGGCGACTCTACAGGTGCACGTCTGGCACGGTCCGACCCGGCGGGTGACACGCGATGCTCGGTGTCGCGCGCGGTGCGTCAGAGGATGCTCGAGCATCCCGGTCGGCGTCGACACGAGTCGGCATACTGTGAGGCGATGGCTGGGGGCCGCGCCTTGCACGGTAGGCGCCGACCGGGGAACCTCACCCAACGTTGTCGGCGGCGTCGTTTCGCGCGCACAGGAGGGTGCATCGCCGCGGGGCTGGTCGTGGTGCTCGGTGGCTTCGCGGGCGGTGCGGTCAGCGTTGCGGTCCCGCTCGCCGTATCACCACCGCGATCCTCACCACCAGTTGTGCCGACACACGTGCGCGCGAGCGACTTCGCCGAAGGCGGGCGTGTGCTGCACGCCGGCTGGCGGAGTAGCGAGGCCGCGGGCGCCAACATGGTGAGCGTCTCCTGGACCGCTGACCGATCAGCCCAGTTCGAAGTCGACGTGCGAGGACAGTCGGGGGGCTGGCAAAGCGCCGGTGTCGTCGCGAGCGACCAGCAGGCTACTGGTCCCGACCCCGGGACGCTCGAGGCTCGGCGCGCCACGAGGTCGCTCGTCTCCGAGCCGCTCTGGGTGGGCAACGCCACGCGCGTAAGGATCCGCCTCGTTCGCGGGACTGCGCGCGACGTGCACCTCCAACAGATCGATGCGCCTGCCGGCCCGCCGCCCGACACGCGCATCGCCGGCGCGCTCACGCTGCCCCAACCGGGAGTCGTGTCCCGGCGCATGTGGGGCGCAGACGAGAGCCTGCGGTTGCGGCAGTGCCCAGAGGGGCCGGTGTACACGGACAACGTGAAGCTGGCAGTCGTGCACCACACAGCGGGCAGCAACAACTACGGCCCCGGCGACACGCCGCGCATCGTGCGCGGCCTGTACGCGTACGCGGTCAACGTCCTCCACTATTGCGACACGCACTACAACTTCTTCGTCGACAAGTACGGCCAGATCTTCGAGGGCAGATACGGCGGCATCGACAAGCCGGTGCTGGGCGCGCACACCACTGGCGCCAACTACGACACCGTCGGGGTCGCGCTGATCGGGAACTACGACGTCACAACCGCCCCACCGGCGATGATCCGCGCACTCGACACGCTGCTTGCGTGGAAGCTGAGCTGGCACGGCGTCGATCTCGGCCGCTCTGTGGCGTACACGACGCTGACGGGGACTGATCGGTGGCCCGCCGGCTCGACGCACATTCTCCCGCCCATCGTCGGCCACCGAGACCCGGGAATCACCGATTGCCCGGGTCGGTACGTGTACGCGTTGTTGCCGGCGATCAGGTTGGACGTGGGTCTGCGCGTCGCGCGCGCTCCGATGGACGTGCTGCGCGTGTTCGCGGCGACGCCGGGTCAGCCGAGGCTGATCGTCGCGACGGCCTACGGCGCGCTCTACTCGGCGGGCGGCGAGCAGCAATTTCACTTCCCGGGGGCATGGCCGGGTCGCGACATCGTGCGCGACGTCGCACTCGTGCCGGGTGGGGCAGGTGGCTACATGCTCGACGCGTACGGCGGGATCCACCGGTTCGGCAACGTTCCCGCGCTCACGGGCGGTCCGTACTGGCGCGGCGTGCCGATCGCGCGGGACCTCGTGCTGCGACCCGGAGGCGGCGCGTATGTGCTCGACGGATGGGGCGGCATCCACCCGGTTGGCGGCGCGCCGCCAATCGTCGGCGGTGCTCGGTGGCCGGGCTTCGATATCGCGCGGAAGCTCGTGCTCGTCCCGGGGGGCGCGGAGGTGCTCGACGGGTACGGCGGGATCCATCCGACGTCCGGAGTCCCCGCCCTGCACATCGGCGGCTACTGGCGTGGGTGGGACATCGCACGCGACTTCGTTCCGGCGGCTACCGGCACTGGTTTCTACGTGCTCGACGGCCTCGGCGGTGTGTGGCCCACCGGCGGCGCGCCCGGGCTCCACGCGCCCTATTTCCGCCGCAACGTCGCGCGGTCGCTGCTCCTCGTGCCCGGTGGCGGATACACACTCGACGACTCAGGGAAGCTCAACCCGTTCGGGACGGCGCCCGCCGTCGCGCAAGCTCGGTCGACCTACTCGGGTGCACCCGCGATCACGACGCCGTACGTCGCGCGTGCCGCCGCGCTGGGCTGAACTGGCTTCTGGGCCGAACCGGTCTGTCATCCGCGCGAGCGAAACGGCGCCGCGCCGTGGTCAGGCCGGCTTCTCGCAGTGCCAGCAGATGAAATGCACGTCCGGTACGAACCCGTAACGCGTGCTCTCGTCGCCGTTCGCGATCGATGTGAGCGAATCCGGATCGCACGCCGAGAGCAGCTCGACTTCGTCGAGCGACCCGTCGGAATAGCCGGAGTCGAGCCCGGCACCGCCCGCGCGGACTCGGTCGATGAGCGGACCTGGCACGAGGCATGTCACGACGAAGCCCGCTGCTTCGAGCTTCTCACGCAGATCCCAACCGAACCGCCAGAACACCAGGGTGTTGTCGCCGTGATATTCGGGTGTGACCGGCGGCGCGGTCTTGCTCTGCGGCATCGGGATCATGAGCAGGATCGAGCCGCCAGGGCGGAGGACGCGGAACAGCTCCGACAAGGCGCTCTCGGTGTCAGGCACGTGCTCGAGCACGTGCGGTGTGAGGACCACATCGAGACACGCGTCCGGGAGATCGATCGCCTGCAGGTCCAAGGAGATCATTGCCTTGTGCGCAGACTGGTCGTAGTCGCTCGCCGTGTAGTCGACGATCGCCGCCATCCGGTCGCGATACTCGGATCCCAGGCGAGGGCTCGTCTCGAGCACGCGCGCCCCCGCATCGTGGGAGACGCGGTGCGTCCAGCACCAGAACAGAAAGCGGTCGCGCGCGATGCTGCCGCAGGACGGACAGCCGGCCATCTCGCTGTGTGCCGTCCCGTCGAAGTCGGCACCATGCCACCCGCAGATGTTGCAGACGCGCCGATCGGTTGACGGGTCCGACGCTCGTATCGCGGACTCCCACGGCTCCGAGCGGGGATCGCCGTGCGCGGCGCGTTCTTGTTTCGCCGCCCACTTCCCGGCCCGGAATCGGTTCCGGATAGCGCTCATCGCGGACACTGTTGTCCGAACATACTGGTTCGCCGCGGTTGGTGTCGGGCAGGTCGTGTGATCGGGTAGGGCGCCTTCGCTACCGGCGCGCGTGCAGCACGACCCGCTGGGATCTCAACTCGGTTCGGAGAGACCGGCCTCTCCTCGTGCCGGCGAGAGAACGTGCGACGCGCCGATGCAGAGGGGTCCGATACTTGACTTCGACCGTGCGAAATCCGCAGTTGAGGAGCAGCCCTCGCAGAGCACGAATGTTGTATTGATACCAATTGGTTGGATCATCGTTGAGACCAGTACCCGGATAGACCCTCGCGGCGGCATATGGCAGCCAGTTGACCGCGGTTTCGGTTTCGACGATCAGCAGGTCGCGACAGCAAGCCGCCACGCGTTGGAGTGCCGTGATCGCGTCAGTCAAGTGATAGAGGACACCGAGCAGCAGAACCACATCGAAAGGGCCGTCAACGGCTTCCGGAGACAACTCCATAACGTCGATCAACTTGTCCTCGACGACCGAGTTCAAGCCCAACACGTTGCGCGCGTATAGGAAGGCATCGCGCCGACCCCAGCTCGATCCATCCCATGCATAGGAGTCTGTTGCCAGCACCCGCGAGGCGCCGCGCCGGGAGCATTCGAACGAGTAGAACCCATCCCATGCGCCGACATCGAGCACACTCAGTCCCGTGAGGGACCTTGGAAGGTGAAGTCGGGGCAGTGCGCGCGAGGGGTCGGTAACGCCTTGAGTGACGACACCGCCGGGCAACTGCATGGTGTGGTACCACGCGTAATCCGCAGCACGGCTCGCTGCATCCTCAAGCCGTAGCTCCACGTCGACACGTTAGCTGAAGCCGTAATGGACTCCGAAGCAAGCGACCACGGCTGTCGCTGTGGGTCACAGCAGTTGATTTCGCTCCACGATCTCGAGCAAGTGCTCCGCGAACGCGTCGTCGGAATACTGCAACGATCGGGCGCGCGCGGAGCTTGCCAGCTGCGCACGTAATGCTTCGTCGTTGGCGACTCGCAGCGTCAGATCCCGCAGCTCGGCGAGCGTGGTCCACCGGTAGCCGTCGACGCCGTCGCGCACGATCTCGCGTTGACCGGCCTTGTCGATCACGATCGGCACGCAGCCCGCCGCCATCGCCTCCGCCGTAGTGATCCCGAAGTGCTCGCTCGCCCATGGGGAGCGGCTCTCGTCTTGGCCGTAGCCCGTCGCCGACCAGTGGATCGCGGCGCGGTTCATGAGCCGTGCGAGCGTGTCCCGGGGCGCGTTGGGATGAATCTCTACGGGGAGTCCTGCAGCTTCACTGCGCACGGCGTCGAGGTATGACTCCTGCGCAGGCTCGCATCCACCGATCACGTGCAACGTCCAACCGGTGAGCTGACCCTCACGGACCATCGCGCCGAAGGTCTGCACCTGCTCGACCTGCCGCTTGGAGTGTCCGGCCCCCGGCGGGAAGAACCGGCCGACCGTGACGATGCTGCGGTCGCGCTCGGGCGCCGGCTCGAAGCTCTCGACGTGGATGGGCGGGTACATGATCTCCGTCGAGCGATTCCACAGCGTCTGGATCCACTCCGCCGTGTACGACGAGATGGCGACGATCACCTGGTAGCCGTCGAGGAACGACAGCCCGCGGGGGTCGCGTAGCAGCCATGGGAACCGTGCCCCGAGCCAAGCAGACGGGTGGCGCCCATCCGTCCCGAACCGGAGGCGGGAGATGGCGACGCCGAGCCGTCGCTGGTCGGGTTTCTCGGGTGCGAACCAGTCGGATTCGAACACCAGCTCGCGCGTCTCGCTGGATTCCGGCACGGTGACCCGGGCCTTCTCGAATCGTGGCTCCACGCCGAAGGTGCCGATGACAGTGCCGTCGACCGTGACGTCGAGCTTCGTTGGCGGGCCTGAGAGCCGAGCGACGTCGAAGAGCAGGTCCACCGACTTGCCAGGTGGGAGCTGGAGCCGACCCCGCCCATTGGTCCACATGACCGTACGGAGCCGCAGAGTCGCGGCCGGGAACCAGCCCACGCCCCAGCCGGTGAGGCTGAACTCGCTCGGGCTCGTCGCGATCCGGCCGAAGGCGCGGGCGGCACGTCGTTGCCACTCGGGAAGGTCGTGGTCGGCCGGGGTAGGGAAGTAGCAGAGGTACATGGCCTTCGCTGGGCGCGCCGGTAGACGCGACATGTATGAGCCGTTGACGAGAAGGTCGTAGTCCTCCATGAGTTGCGCGAGCGCGCCTTCGCCGACGTCAGGGATGACGCGCAACGAGCACGCGTTCAGGTCGAGACCGAGGTATGCGCCGAGCTCGCCGAGGTCGGTCGACTCGTGGGCGATCAGCTCGACGTCGACATCAGTGCGCGACAAAACCTGGGCGACCATCCCCGTATATCGTTCGCCGCCGCCGCGTGAGTGCCAGTACTTGTTGTACACGGCCACCCGTCGGCGCGGGTTCATGCGCGCACCGTGAGCCACGTCTCGAGCTGCGCCCGCGTGACGGTCGCGGCCTTTGCGATGTTTCGACGTCGACGAATCATGCGCGGCAGCAGCCGGAAGTACGAGCGGAGCACCTTCGCTCGAACCACGTGCCTGCCGGCCGCGGGACGGGAGCGAGTGCGGAGCGCTTCGAAGACGGACCGCGCGAGCATCGACAGGCTCACGAGCGGGTACCGGAGCACCGCGGAGCAGGCGACTGGCGTGGACGCGTCCTTGGTCAGTGTCAACAGACGGTTGCGGTCTACGTGGAACGTCCAGTTGGGCGACCAGCTGTCGCTGCTCGCGGAGTGCAGGTGACGGAGCTCGGCGGTAGGTTCGTAACGGATCGAGTATCCCCGTGAGCGGATCCGCCACGAGAGGTCGATGTCCTCGTAGTACATGAAGTAGTCGTCGTCGAACCACCCGAGCTCCGAGCCGACTTCGGTGCGGATGGCCATGCCGTTCCCGCATGCAGCGAAGATTTCGACAGGCTCGTCGAACTGCCCGGTGTCGCGCTCCTCGAACCCGCGGTCGGCCCCATGGCCGTCGTGCAAGACGATGCTGCCGACGTTGTTGATCACACGTTCCACCGTGGTGCGGCACGGCAGCTCGACGGCAACCGTCGTCTGCTCGGTGCCGACAGTTGCTCGGAGGCCGTTGGCCGTGAGCGGCTTCGTGCGCTCCGCGCTCACGGACAGCTCGACGCGAACAGGGCGGTTCGTCGTAGTGCCCGCGACCGCGTCGTCTGGCACCGGCACCAGGATCTCCCCGGTAGGCCGCGTCCAGCGGATGGTGCGCTGCCCGACGGTCTCGGGCCCGTAGGCCGCCGATTCCCAGCGCACGTCGCGCGTCACATCGGTGTCGTCGACCGTCACGCTCGAGACCTTGACACCGAGGTCTCGACCGTCGTGTGGCCCCGGGCGGTAGGCGGTGGTCGTCAGATCGACGCGTAAGAAGCGAGGGTGGAAATAGGTCTTGCCATTGACCGCGGCGAGGCGGTCGGCACCTGGCTCCGAGAACGGAGCCAGCAAGCGCTCGAGCCAGCGCGCTTGCGGCATCGCGTCGTTGTTCAACATGACTGTGAACGGTGTCATCACTTCGCGGGCGGCGAGGTTGTTCCCTCCCGCGAATCCGAGATTCGACGCACTCTCGATGACACGGACCCACGGATACTTCGCGGCCAGCAGATCACGCGAGTCGTCGGACGAGTTGTTGTCGACGACGACCGTCTCGAAAGGCGCCGCTTCGCTGCGCTGCGCGTCGAGGGCGTCGAGACAGGCCGGGAGCAGGTGAGCGCCGTTGTAGTTGACGATCACAACGGTTGCGATCGCCTGCGGCACCGTCATCTCCGATGGTCTGCAGCGCCGACGACGCGCGCCCCGAGGATCACGCCACGACCCCGGCCTCTGCGTACCCGACATAGTCGACCTTGATCAGACCGATCTTCTGAGCGCCCGTGATCTCGAAGGCGTTGCTCGTCCGCATGGCAGCGATCGCCTGTCCGGCTTCGCGGCTGAGCTGCACCGCCACCACGAAGCGCCCTCGCAGGGGCGGGCATTCCGGCACCACGAAGTCGAGTGCCCAGTCGCCCGCGCGCTGGGGGAGATCGGCGGCGGGGATGGTCATCGACCAGATCGGGATGTCGCCGACGCCCATGACGACCAGGCGGACGTGGTCGACGCGTCCGATCCAATGCTCGCCGATCGTCACCGGCACCCGGATCGCGAGTGACTCGCCCGGCGCAACGCGCTCGATGGGTGGGCCGCCGGCCCGGTTGCTGAACACCACCTTCCCGAACACCAAGCCGCTGTGCTCAGCATCGTCGGGCTTCGACGACGGTACGTCGGTGCCGAGGAGCTTCCGCAGCTCGAAGCTCGCGAAGTACGGGTCACCGTCGAACATGACGTGGCCGTGATCGAGCACTACCGCCCTGCTGCACACTTGCTCGACGAGCCCGCTCGAGTGACTGACGAACAAGATCGTTCGACCGTCGTCCTGGAACTCGCTGATCTTGTCGAGGCACTTCCGCTGGAAGTGTTCGTCGCCGACGGCGAGCACCTCGTCGACCAGGAGGATCTCGGGATCGACGTTGACGGCGACCGCGAAGCCGAGCCGCACGTACATGCCCGACGAGTAGTGCTTGACGGGACCATCGATGAACTCCTCCAGCTCGGAGAATTCGATGATCTCGTCGAGCAGCGAACGCGTCTCCTTGCGCGTGAGACCGAGCAACGACGCGTTGAGGTAGATGTTCTCCCGGCCGGAAAGCTCGCTGTTGAACCCCGCGCCGAGTTCGAGCAGCGACGCGATCCGGCCGTTCGAGCGCACCGTGCCCTCGGTTGGCCTCAAGATGCCCGCGAGCACTTTGAGGAGTGTCGACTTGCCGGAGCCGTTGGCTCCGATGAGGCCCACGGTCTCGCCGGCAAGGATGTCGACCGACACGTCGCGCAGAGCCCAGAAGTCCTTCGTGGAGATGTGGGCCCGGCGGAGGATGCGCTCCTTCAGACTCGTTGCACCCACGTGGCTGGCGAAGCGTTTCGAGACGTGACTGGACGAGATCGCGAGATCGGTCACGGACTCAGAGCACCTCGGCGAACTCGCCCGACATGCGCCGGTAGCTGAGCAGACCGATCACGCAGACGATCGACGCGATGATCATGGCCAACCCGAGCCGCTCCAGGTAGAAGGCGATGCCAGGATCAGCGAGCACGTGGCCGCCTCCGGCCAACGCCGGGTTCTGGGCGTACAAGGCACGTTGCGACGAGATGACGACGGCGGTCATCGGGTTCAAGAGGTACAGGTTGTACATCCACTCGTTCGTGAGGTGGGCGCTCACCAGCGAGACCGAGTACACGACAGGGGAGAACCAGAAGCCCGCGAGCAGGAGGATCTCGACGATGTGCGTCGTGTCGCGATAGCGGACGTTCAGGCTGGCGACCAGGAATGCGAGCCCGCTCACGAAGGTGATCGCGACGATGAGCGCCGGGACCAACAGCAGCAGGTTGAGGCTGAGGAAGTTGGTGTCGCCCACCGCGACCATGACCGCGAGGAAGACGGCGGTTTGGAGCGCGTAGTGGACGGCGTTGAAGCCGATCGAAGTCAGCGGAAGCACACCCAGAGGGAAGCGCACCTTCTTGACCAGGCCCGCATTGCCGACCACGGAGTCGGTCGCCATGCTCACCGAGCCCGAGAACGCGGTCCAGATCAGCAGGCCCGACATCAAGTAGAAGCCGAAGCGCGGGATGCCGCTCTTGAGGACCACCTGGAAGACGAAGCTGTAGACGAGCAGCAACACGAGCGGCATCGCCAGCGACCAGACGAACCCCAGAACGCTCGCCTGGTACTTGACCTTCAGGTCTTTGCCGATCAACGCGGTGACAAGCTCGCCTTGTGCCCGCCGTGAGCTCGCGCGTGGCCGCGCAGTCGTCGCCGGCGTCATCTGCTGTGATTCCCCTGGAGTCGTGGCGACCTCGCACAGCCTGCAGCTGCCCCGAGGTGATGGCAGGTGACGTCACGATACCGTCTGACACGGATCCGATCCGCAATGCAAGGGGGGGTCGGTTCTATCCTTCGACGGATGCCCACCGAGCTGATCGACCGGATCACCTCGCGGGCCGAGGCACCAGAGGAGGCGCGCGTCCGGCCGACGATCAGCTTGGCGGAGGTTGCCACGCTTACCTCGGCCGTGGTTGTCGGACTGGTTGCCTTGATCTCGCTCGTGCTCGCCGAGCTGGGTCGGCAAACGCTTGTTGCGGTGGTAGCGCTGACGGCAGGGGTGGTGCTGATCCTGGCGGTCGTCGCGTGGCGCTCGGAGCGCATCTCCGTGCGCAAGGACTGGATGGGGACGCTGCCAGTGGTCGTGGGTGGCGGGCTGGCGCTCGTGTTCTTCTTCCCAGGGTTCCAGTACGGCACCGGCGACCGCGATCCCGGCGTGTACGTGGAGATCGCGTCGGTGATCGCGCGGACCCACGGAAACTCGTTCAGCGACCGCATCTTGGCCGACGGCCTGTTGACCTCGATCGCCGGCTCGATTTGGCCGGGACTGTGGGTGAAGCCCGGCACGAGCCACACGATTTATCCGCAGTTCTACCACCTGTGGCCCGCGCTGCTCGCGACAGCAAAGGAGGCCGGAGGCTTCACAGGGATGTTCAACGTGGCACCGCTCGTCGGTCTCGTCGCGGTCCTGCTCGCTGTGATCACCGCGCGCCGCATCGCGGGACTCATCGGCGCGTGGACCGTCGCGCTGATCCTCCCGACCAACATGCTCCAGGTGTGGCAGGCGAAGTACCCGAGCGCCGAGATGTTCGGACAGATGCTGTTCCTCGGAGCAGTGCTCGGCGTCGTGCTCGCCGTGCGAGAGGGCTGGCGAACAGCGGCCGCCATCGCGGGCCTGTTCGTGACCCTCGGCTATCTCGAGCGGCCGGACGGCGTGTTGCTCGTTGTGGCGGCGTGGTCGGTCGTATGTGCGCTGATCGCCTTCGGGCGTTTCGACGGCCGCGCTCGCTGGTTCACGATTGGTTTGCTGGTCCCACTCCCGTACGCGCTCTACCAGGCGTACGGGCCGTCCCGCGCGTACACGGCGTCCAACAGCGTGCCAAGCTTGGCAGCGCTGCTCAGCGGGATGGTGCTGCTCGCGGTGGTCGCGGTCGTCGCGGCACGGGCTCGCGATCGCTGGTCCGGTTTCGTTCGAGTCTTCGACAAAAGGCAGGCTCGGCATGCCGTGGGGGCGGCGTACCTCGCACTGTGCGGCGTCTTGTTGGCGCTCGCCTGGTACCGACCGCAGCTCTTCGGCGCCGATTACCGTCGAACAGGAACCCGCGTCGTCCGTCTCTACAACGAGATCTCGTTCATCAGGCTCACGTGGTTCTTCTCGTTGACGGGCATCGCGCTGATGGTCGCCGGAATTGCGTACGTCTGCTTCCACCGCTGGCGTTTCGACCGCTGGTTGGTGTGCCTCGCGACGACCGGTCTGCTCACGCTGTATTGCTACGACACGCGCAACTCGCCCTACCTGATGTGGTCGACGCGCCGGTTCGTGACGATGGTGGTGCCCGGCATGCTGCTGCTGATGGCATGCGGTACTGCCGGGATCGTGCTCGCAGTGCGCCATATCGCTCGCATCGTGCATGTGAACGAGCGCATCCGGCTACCCGTGACCGCTGTCGCCGTCTGTGCGCTGGTCGTTGGATTGGCTGTGTTCGGCGCCAGCCAATCGTGGCCCTTGCGGCACAACGACGAGAATGCGGGATCGGTCGAGGTGGCCACGGAGCTCGCAGCGCTGTCGGGTGACCATCGCGGCGTGTACCTGTTCCAGCAGGTCGGCGGGTGCTGCGCAGCGCCGTACCTCTTGTTCGGCGGACCGATGACCACGATCGTCAACCAGTCGAGCGCGCTGCTGCCGTCGCCGGGGCCGGCCGAGGTCGACGCGTTGCAGCGCCTCGTCCAGAAGTACGACCGGCAGGGTCTCCCGGTGTTCTACGTCGCGGACGGAAAGAACGCGCCGCCGGTCATTCCTGGTGCGAGTGCCACCCGCGTCCGTGAGCTCGCCGGCGCGTTGCCCCACTGGGACGAGACGTTCACGGAGCGGCCGAAGCACCGGCGCGACTACACGTACGACATGTCGGTGTACCGGCTTGTCGCGAACCGACCCGCGCCGACGTCCGGTCCTTCCGAGAATTCATCCGGGAGTCAGTGACGTCGTGACAGCTAGAGCTCGATCGGCTCGTGCTCGAGCTGCGTGATCAGCGGCTCGATGCTCTCGGGCACGCCACGGCGCATCCGCGCCGCGAGCGTGATGGCCATGAGGCCGGTGCTCACGGCGGCCCCCAGGAGGAAGCCGAGCTCGACCCGGAGCTCGAGGTCGGTGATGAGCTTGGCAACGATGGCGAACACGACGATGCCCGCGAGCCACGACCACAACGCAGCCCAGTAGCCGCGCAGTGCGAGCAGGGCCTGGGCGATGGTGAGGGCGATGATGAAGACGCCCATACCCGCCGCGAGGAGCGCCAGGTCGCCGCGCGGGATGTCGAAGGGCGGGAAGAGCTTCTCGCCGACGGGGACACCGATGAGGTACGCGAGCACGGTGCCGAGGACGGCGATCCCGGCCACGATCAGCGTGAGCTGACGGAGGCCGGTGCGGAAGTCGTCGTGCCGGCCCGCGCCGGCGAGGCCCGCGAGCTTCGGGAGGAGCGTTCCTTGCACGGCCTGGAAGAGCAGCGGTGGGATCCGCGCGACGAAGAACGCAGAGGTGAACGCCGCGACCGCGGCGGTGTCACCGGGCTGCTTCAGGAAGTTCACGCCGAGCAGCGGTGAGTAGCCCAGCGCCTGCATGAGTATGGAGCCCCCGAGGAGGAGGAACAGCGCGTTGGAGAGCTCGGAGTAGGGCGCCGGCGGCCCGGGGGTGAGCAGGCCCTTCGGCCGACGGAGCGAGAACGCGACCGCGACGAAGGGCGACAACGCCATGCACATCCCGTACGCCCCGGCGTTGTTGACGCCGATGATGAGTAGCACGATCGCGCCGAGGAGCTTTGCGATGCCGTCCACCGCCAGCATCTCACCGTACGGTCGGAAGCGGCCGTTGCCCGACAGCGTGCCGCGCGTCGTGTGCATCGCGTAGAAGCCGACCAAACCGACCGCTAGAGCGACGACGAGCAGCCAGTTGTCGTGGAATTGGCCGCCGACGTACAGCGGTGCGGTCACGAGGACAATGGCCACCATTCCCGCGGTGAGCAGCGCGCCCAGTCGTGCTGCGCGCTGGACGAGCGGGCCGCCGCCGATCCCTTGTGCCTTGCGGTGCGCGAGCGCCCGCCCCACTTCCTGCTCGAGCGGGAGCATGAGCCCTGGCCCGGCGACGAAGATGAAGCCCCAGAACGCGCCGAACGCTGCGTACTGCGTCTTGTCCAGCCCCGCGTGCGCGGTGATGACGAAGAGGTAGGCGGTCGCGGCTGCGATGATGAGCCCGGTGCCGACGGCGAATGTGCCCTCCGGCATCGACTCGCGCGCCTTCCCGATGATCCTGCCTGCGCGATCCTTCACGGCCGGTCTGACGCCCCTCATCGTCGATGGTTCCCCCGGGCTGAACGGCCCCGCGAAAGCTTACCGGGGCCCCTCCGGGGGTTCGGGAGCGGGTGAGCGGGGCCGAGGCGGGATGGGCCCTCGTGGTGCAGACCCGCGAGAATGGGTACGTGAAGACGCGCACGCTCATGGTCCTCGCGTTCATCACCGGGGTGGCGATCCTCGCGGCGTACGCGGTCTGGATCCTCCGACGAGCCTGACCACCCGGTCCGGTGAGCGACAATGGGCCGTACGCCAAGCGACCCGAAGGTGGTGAGCACTGTGCCGGATCACTACGACGTCGTGGTGCTGGGCGGTGGGCCCGGTGGCTATGCGGCTGCGCTCTACGGCGCCTCCGCAGGACTCTCGATCGCGATGATCGAAGAGCGAGACGTCGGTGGGACGTGCCTCCATCGCGGCTGCATCCCGGCGAAGGAGCTCCTCCAGACCGCGGAGGTGCTCCGGACCGTGCGCGACGCCAAGGAGTTCGGTGTCGACGCCGGGCAGCCAACGCTCGACCTCGGCACCAGCCTCGCTCGCAAGCAGCAGGTGGTCGACCGTCTCACGAAGGGTCTGGAGACGCTCCTCAAGGGCCGGAAGGTGACGATCGTGCCCGGGACGGGCACCATCACCGATGCCGCGGCCCACATCGTGGAGGTCGACGGCGCGGAGCTGCAGGGTGACGCGCTGATCATCGCGACAGGCTCTTCGCCGCGCCCGTTGCCCGGTCTCGACTTCGACGGCGCGCAGATCCTGTCGTCCGACCACGTGCTCGAGCTGGACCAGGTCCCGGCGCGCACCGCGATCATCGGTGGTGGCGCGATCGGATGTGAGTTCGCCTCGTATCTCTCCGACGTCGGGAGCACTGTGACGGTGCTCGAGATGCTCCCGGGCATCCTCCCGGGTGTCGACTCGCAGGCCTCCGACGTCGTCGCACGAGCGTTCCGCAAGCGCGGGATCAAGGTGCTCACCGGCGTGCAGGTCGACGGCGTCGACCGCGACCCCGTGCTCGCAGTGCGCTATCAGCACGACGGCGGCCCGGACTCGCTCGAGGTCGACGCGGTGGTCGTGAGCATCGGGAGGAGCCCGCGTTCCGAAGGCCTCGCGGGGACGGGCATCCAGACCGACGACCGCGGATACGTCATCGTCGACGACCACATGCGCACGTCCGTTCCCGGCGTGTACGCCGCAGGTGACGTCGTCGCGACGCCCGCGCTCGCGCACGTTGGCTTCGCCGAGGCGATCGTCGCGATCAAGACGATCGTCGGCGACGAGCAGATCGTGCCGGTCGACTACGACAAGGTGCCCTGGGGCATCTACTGCCACCCGGAGGTCGCGTTCGCGGGCCTCACCGAGGCGGTCGCACGTGAGCGCGGCTACGACGTCGTCACGTCCGTCGAGCGCTTCGGCGGCAACCCCCGTGCGCTCATCATCGGAGAGCCCGAAGGACTCGTGAAGATCGTTGCCGAGCGCGACGGCCCGGTGCTCGGCGTGCACATCGCCGGGCCCTGGGCGACAGAGCTGCTCACCGAGGGCTATCTCGCGGTGAACTGGGAGGCGACGCCTGCCGATATCGGGGCGTTGATCCACCCGCACCCGACGCTGTCGGAGCTGTTCGGTGAGGCCGCGCTCGCGCTCACCGGCCGTTCGCTCCACGGCTAGCGACTGACGAAGAGGAGGGCCAGGCGTGGACATCACGATGCCTCAGCTCGGCGAGACCGTCACCGAGGGAACCATCACGCGCTGGATGAAGCAGGTGGGTGACACGGTCGCGATCGACGAGCCCCTCTTCGAGGTGTCGACCGACAAGGTGGACTCCGAGGTCCCGTCACCCGTCGCAGGTGTGCTCAGCGAGATCATCGTGCACGAGGGGGACACCGTCGACGTCGGCGCGCGTCTCGCGGTGATCGGCGAGGGAGCGTCGGCTCCTGCGCAGGAATCCGCGCCCGCGCCGCCAGTCGCGGAGGCTCCGCCCGCAGCACCACCACCGGAACCGGCGGCAGAGGCCACTCCGCAGCCGGAGCCGTCTCCTGTTCCTCCACCGCCGCGGGCCACGCCTGCTCCGCCGCCGCCTGCTCCGGCTCCCGCCGCTCCAGCGCCGGCTGCTCCGCCGCCCTCGGGGAACGGCGGGTCCGCTCCTCAGATCACGTCACCGGTCGTCCGGCACCTGATCGCCGAGCGCGGTCTGGATCCGGGTTCCATCCGCGGGACCGGCGAAGGCGGGCGGATCACCCGGCGCGACGTCATGGCGGCGAGCGCGAGCGCGGCTCCTCCGAGCGCGCCCCCGAGCGCTCCGCCGCAATCGACCCAGGCTCCGCCGGCACCTCCGCAACCGACCGGCGCCGCCGTGAGCCCCGCGACCGGTCCTGCCGTGCCGTCGTCGCTACGGCCGTCTGCAGGCGACGAGGTGATCGCGTTCGACAACATCCGTCGTCGCACGGCGGAGCACATGGTGCTCTCGAAGGCGACCAGCGCGCACGTGTACACGTCGGTCGAGGTCGACTACGAGCGGGTTGATCGGGTGCGGCAGGCACATCAGGCCACGTGGAGGGCCCAGGAGGGATTCTCGCTCACCTACCTGCCGTTCATCGTGCGAGCGTTCTGCGACGCGGCACGGGAGTTCCCCAACGTCAACGCGAGCGTCGACGGCGACAGCCTGGTCGTGCACCACGACCTGCACCTCGGCATCGCCGTCGATCTCGACTACAAGGGGCTCATCGCGCCTGTCATCCGCGGTGTGGACAACAAGCGCATGCGAGCCGTCGCGCGCGAGATCCGGGATCTCGCCGGACGCGCCCGCTCGAAGCAGCTCGGGCCCGACGAGATCATCGGCGGCACCTTCACGATCACGAACATGGGGCCGTTCGGGACGCTGATGACCCTGCCGATCATCAATCAGCCGCAGGTCGCGATCCTGGCCACGGACGCGATCCAGAAGCGGGCGGTCGTCGTCGAGGGGCCGGACGGCGACGACGCGATTGCCGTGCACCCTGTCGGCGTGCTCGCCCTGGCCTGGGACCATCGCGCGTTCGACGGGGCCTACGCGGCCGGATTCCTGCACGAGATGCGAGAGATCCTCGAGACGCGGGACTGGGAAGTCGAGCTCGCCTGATGCAGTCCCGACCCGGGTCGCTGGAGGTTCGCTGGCTCGGCAGAGTTCCGTATGCCGAGGCCACCGACCTGCAGCGCGCCCTGCACGACACCACCGGGGACTACCTCCTCCTGCTCGAGCACCCGCACGTGTACACGCTCGGCAAGCGCGCCGACCTGAGCCACGTGCTGGTACCGCCGGAGTCGGTCGGTGCCGAGCTGGTGCGCTCGGACCGCGGCGGCGACGTGACCTATCACGGACCCGGGCAGCTCGTGGGATATCCGATCGTCACGTTGTCGCCCTCGCCCTCCGGCACGCGGGACGTCGTCGCGTACGTGCGTGCGCTCGAATCGGTGCTGATCGATGCGCTCGGCTCGCTCGGCGTCGTCGCCGCGCGCGATCCGGAGTACACGGGCGTCTGGGTCGAGGATCGCAAGATCGCTGCGATCGGGGTACGTGTCGCGCGTGGCCGGACGATGCACGGCTTCGCGCTGAACGTCGACCCGGACCTCTCGATGTTCGGCCACATCGTTCCGTGCGGGATCGCGGACCGCGGGGTGACTTCCATTCGGGAGGAGCTCGGCGCGCCCGTTCCGATGCCCGAGGTCGTCGACGCGGTGGTGCGAGCGTTCGCGCGCGAGTTCTCGTACGAGGGTCTCGAGCGCCAGGACGTCAAGGCGCCGGCAGGCACCGGCGACTTGGCACCGTTCTCGCGCGGTGTCGAACCGTCCCGTCCGGTCCGTCTCCTCGGCCGCCTCGCGGCTGCCGGAGTGGAGGTCCCCGAGGAGCCGGAGCCCAGGCCAGCGTGGATGAGGGTGCGTGCCAACCTGGGCAGCGAGTACCGCGCGCTGCAACGCCTCGTGCGCGAGGAAGGTCTGCACACCGTGTGCCAGGAGGCGGGCTGCCCGAACATCTACGAGTGCTGGGCCGACAGGACCGCGACGTTCATGATCCTTGGCGAACGGTGCACGCGCGCCTGCGGGTTCTGCCTCGTCGACACGCGCAAGCCATTGCCGCTCGATCTCGACGAGCCTCAGCGCGTCGCCACGGCGGTCGCGCGGCTCGGGCTGGCACACGCAGTCATCACGAGCGTCGCGCGCGACGACGTCGAGGACGGAGGTGCGTCAGTCTTCGCGGAGACGATCGCCTCCATCCGGCGTGAGACGCCCGGGACCACGGTCGAGGTCCTGATCCCGGACTGCAAGGGTGACGCCGCGTCGCAGCAGCGGATCTTCGACGCCAGGCCCGACGTCTTGAACCACAACCTCGAGACGGTCGCCCGCCTGCAGCGAGCAGCCAGGCCGTCGGCGGGCTACGCACGCTCGCTCACGCTGCTGGCTCGCGCAAAGGCGGCCGGTCTGACGACGAAGTCGGGCATCATCATGGGTATGGGTGAGGACGAGTCGGAGCTGCATGCGGCGATCCGCGACCTGCGCGCGGTGGGAGTCGACGTGCTGACGCTCGGCCAGTACCTGCGTCCGAGCGCCGCCCACCTCCCGGTCGTTCGCTGGTGGCGTCCCGAGGAGTTCGATCGCATCGGTGACTACGCGCGCGGGCTCGGGTTCGCGCATGTCGAGAGCGGTCCGCTCGTGCGCTCGAGCTATCACGCCCGCGCCGGGGCGGACGCGGCGGTGCACACCGAACGGGCCGCCGCGGGAGCCGTGTCCTGATGGCGCGCACACTCGATCGCATCTCGCCCGAGCTCCAGGAGTTCCTCGAGGCCCAGCCTGTGTTCTTCGTCGCGACGGCGCCGAGCGGAGCAGGCGGTCATGTCAACGTCTCGCCCAAGGGTCTCGACACGTTCCGGGTGCTCGATCCGCAGACCGTCGCGTATCTCGACCTCACCGGCAGCGGCATCGAGACGGTGTCGCACCTGCGCCAGAACGGGCGCATCACGCTGATGTTCTGTGCGTTCAACGGCCGTCCCGACATCGTGCGCCTGTCGGGCACGGGCGAGGTGCTGGCCCTGGATGATCCCGCCGCTTCCGGGCTCGTCGAGCGGCTCCCGGGCCATCCCGGTGCGCGCTCCGTCATCCACGTAGCGCTCGACCGCATCTCGAGCTCCTGCGGGTACGCCGTGCCGCTGATGGACTTCGTCGGGAACCGCGACGAGCTGACCAAGTGGTCGGTCAAGAAGGGCGCCGACGGCCTGGTCGACTACCGGGCCGAGAAGAACGCCACGAGCGTCGACGGTCTCCCGGGACTCGTGTGACCGATCTCGCGGTGGCGCTCCAGCTGCGCCAGACGCGCGCGCGTGAGCGGATGCGTGAGCTGGGTGTCGATGCGTTGCTGCTCTCGGTGGGCGCGGATCTGCCGTACCTGACCGGCTACGAAGCGATGCCCCTCGAACGCCTCACGATGCTGGTGGTTCCGCGTGAGGGCGGTGCCACGCTGGTCGTCCCTGAGCTCGAGGCACCGCGCGTGGAGCTCGTCGGCGACGCGTTCGCGCTGGCACCCTGGGGGGAGACGGCCGACCCGGTCCGCGAAGTCGCCGCGCTCGTCGAGCGTTCGGCTCGGACGGTGGCCATCGGCGATCAGACGTGGGCGCGGTTCGTGCTCGCGCTCCAGGAAGCTCTGCCGGAGACCTCGTTCGTCGATGGTCGCAGCGTGATGGCACCGCTGCGCGTCCGCAAGGACGCCGCCGAGGTGAAGGCGCTCCGCGCGGCGGCTCTTGCTGTGGACGCGGTCGTGGCCGAGATGCGAGAGCGCCCGTTCGGCGGGCGGCGCGAGATCGACGTGCACCGCGAGCTGGTCGACCGGATGCTCGAGCACGGCCACCAGCGGGCCAACTTCGCGATCGTCGGCTCGGGACCCAACGGCGCCAGCCCGCACCACGACGCGAGTGACCGCGTGATCGCGAGCGGCGATCTCGTCGTGTGCGACTTCGGCGGTGCCATGCGCGGTTACTGCTCGGACATCACGCGCGTGTTCGCCGTTGATGCTGTGCCAACGGACGCGGCGGAGGCATACGAGGTGCTCCGCGCCGCGCAGTCGGACGCGGTCGCGGCAGCGAAGGTCGGCACGCCCTGTGAGGATGTCGACGCTGCGGCTCGGTCGGTGATCGACGCCGCTGGGTACGGCGAGCGGTTCATCCACCGGACGGGTCACGGCATCGGGCTCGACGCGCACGAAGATCCCTACATCGTGGCCGGCAACGAAGCCGTGCTCGAGGAGGGTCACGCGTTCAGCGTCGAACCGGGCATCTACTGCCCCGGGCGGTGGGGGATGCGCCTCGAGGACATCGTGGTTGCAACCGCGAACGGTCCCGACGTGCTCAACACCGCACCGCGCGACCTCGCGATCGTCGCGTGACCCGCACGACGCCGTGAAGCTCGACGCAGGCTCGTTCCTGCTCCAGTGGGCAACCGGCGGGCTGCTGTTCCTCTGGGTCACGACGAGGCATCGCATCGTGAGCCTGGGATACGGCTGGCTGCTGCGCGGGGTGTACGGCTGCTTGGCGATCGGCGCGCTCGTCGTGGAGCTCCGATCGGACCATCACGGTGCGGGCCACGCGATCTTCGTTGCCGGCACGGCTCTCCTCATCGTCGCCGTGGTGGTGGCGCTGCTCGTCAGCGTGCTCCGCCGCTCGGCAGGCGTGCGCGGTCAGCGCGCCGAACGAGCCCGCCGCGCCGAGCGCGTCGCGGCGATGGTCGACGGCAACGAGACGGTCGAGCACACGCCGGACGAACCCGTCGGGTCGGAGTTCCCGCCGATGCTGGACGTACCCGCGCCCCTGCTCGGTGTAGTCGGGCTCCTCGGGGCAGCGGCGCTCGCGGGCGGTCCCTACGGGCTCGCCGCGGCACGCCTCGTCGTCGGCGCCGCATTCCTCGGTGTCATCACCGACGCCATGCTGCTCGGGCACTGGTACCTCACGCAGCCCGGCTTGTCGCGCTCTCCTCTCAAAGAGCTCGTGCGATGGTGCGCGATCGCGTGGCCGTTCGAGATCCTGGTGCTCTTGATTCCCACCGGGATGATCTCCGTGCTCAACGGATCGATCTCCGACGGCTACGGAGGTCTGCTCGGTTGGATGTGGGTGGTCTCCGCCGTCACGACGATCGGGCTCATCGTCGTGACATGGCTCGCGCTCCGCGAGCGGTACTACTCGGCGGTGATGGCGGCGACGGGCCTCCTCTACCTCGCGATCCTCACCGCGTTCGGCACCGACCTCGTCGCCCGCGCCCTGCTAGCGCCCTAGCTCACGCTATGAATCACGCTACGAAGTACTTCGCTTCGGGGTGGGGGACGATGATGGCGGACGTCGACTGCTCGGGATCGAGCTGGAACTCCTCCGTCAGGTGCACACCGATGCTGCCGAGATCGAGCAGCTCGTCGAGCTTCACCTGATCATCGAGGTCGGGGCACGCCGGATAGCCCCACGAGTACCTGGAGCCTCGGTACTGCTGGCGGAACAAGCCGGTCAGTGTCGGCCCGTCCTCGTCGCCGAAGCCCCACTCGTCGCGGATGCGCTTGTGCCACAGCTCGGCGAGCGCCTCGGTCATCTCGACGGACAGACCGTGACAGAGCAGGTACTCCTGGTAACGGTTCTCGGCGAACAGCACGCGCTCGCGCTCCGTCGCGCGCGCTCCCATGGTGACGACGTGGAATCCCGCATAGTCGGCTTCGCCGCTGTCGCTCGGCCGGAAGAAGTCGGAGATGCAGAGGAATCGGTCCTTGCGTTGGCGCGGGAAGTGGAAGCGCAACCGCTCGGTGCGCCGATCCTCGTCGGCCCAGATGACGAGATCGTCGCCTTCGGAGTTGGCAGGGAAGTAGCCCCACGCCGCCGCGGGCACGAGCCATCCCTCGGCCTTGGCCTGTTGGAGCTCGGCGCGCAGTGTGGGCCGGATGCGCTCCTTGAACTCGGCGTCGGCCTCGCCGCCCTCCGGGCGGAACTGCCACTGGTTGCGGAACAGCGCGGTCTCGTTCAGATACGTGGCGATCTCGTCGAGTGAGATGCCCTTCGCAACTCGCTTGCCCACGAAGGGCGGGGTGAACACTTCGACGTCGGTCGCGACATCGGAGCGCGCCGGGATCTCGACGGGTTCGTCGGCCTGTTGCGACTTGCGCGGCGGGAGCGCGCGGCCGCCGGGCGCGCGTCCGAAGTCCGGATCCAGGACGCCGGTGCGCTTGCCCTCCATCAACGCGTCCATCGTGCGCAGCCCTTCGAACGCGTCCTTGCCGTAGAACAGCCTGCCCTCGTAGATCTCGCGCAGGTCCACCTCGACGTAGCTGCGCGTCAGTGCAGCGCCACCGAGCATCACGGGAATCGTGGCCAGGCCGAGCGTGTTCAGCTCTTGGAGGTTCTCGCGCATGATGATCGTGCTCTTCACGAGCAGGCCGCTCATGCCGATGACGTCGGCCTCCACCTCCTTGGCCTTGTCGACGAAGTCCTGCAGCGGCGCCTTGATCCCGATGTTGTGGACCTCGTAACCGTTGTTCGTGAGGATGATGTCGACGAGGTTCTTGCCGATGTCGTGGACGTCGCCCTTGACCGTCCCGATCACGACGCGCCCCTTGCCCCCGGACTCGTCCTTCTCCATGTGCGGTTCGAGATAGGCGACCGCGGTCTTCATGGTCTCCGCGCTCTGGAGCACGAACGGCAGCTGCATCTCGCCGCGACCGAACAGGTCGCCGACGACCTTCATCCCTTCGAGCAAGACGTCGTTGATGATCGAGAGCGCGGCGCGGCCGCCCTGCATCGACTCGTCGAGCTCGGCCTCGAGACCGTCGCGGTCTCCGTCGATGATCCGGTGGGAGAGACGCTCCTCCACGGGCCAGCCCGAGCGGTCCTCCTTCTCGACCGCGCCGGCGTCGACGCCCTCGAACAGCGCCATCAGCTCGTGAAGCGGGTCGTAGCCGTCGCGCCGACGGTCGTAGACGAGATCGAGCGCAACCTCGCGTGCCCGGTCGTCGATCTTGTGCATCGGCAGGATGCGGGCGGCGTGGACGATGGCCGCGTCGAGGCCGGCCTCGCGGCACTCGTGGAGGAACACGCTGTTGAGCACGTGACGCGTGGCGGGGTTGAGGCCGAAGCTCACGTTCGACAGCCCGAGGATCGTCGACGCCCCCGGCAGCTCGGCCTTGATCCTGCGGATCGCCTCGATCGTCTCCACGCCGTCGCGGCGCAGGTCCTCCTGACCCGAGCCGAGCGGGAACGTCAGCGCGTCGAAGATCAGGTCGGTGGGCTCGAGCCCGTAGCGCTCCGTGGCGAGCTGGTAGATCCGCTTGCACACGCGCAGCTTCCAGTCGGCGTCGCGTGCCTGGCCCTCCTCGTC
>DATBHZ010000007.1:0-46187 GCA_036557185.1 Acidimicrobiia bacterium
GCGAAGAACAGCAGGGACGAGCCGAGGTCCTTCTGCTGGACGAGGATCAGGATGGAAGCGGCCCACGGTACGAGCAGGGGCCCGAGGTGCTTCGGATCGGGGAGGTACATGCGCCCGAGGCGGCGGCTCCCGGATGCCAGGAGCTCGCGCTTCTCGACGAGATAGGCCGCGAAGAACACGACGAGCAGCACCTTCGCGGCCTCGCCGGGTTGGAAGGTCAACGATCCGAGCCTGACCCAGAGCCGCGCACCGTTGATGCTCGTGCCGATGCCCGGCGCGAGCGGGAGCAGCAGCGCCGCCACACCGAGCAGCAGGAATGTGTAGCGGTAGCGCGCGAGCGTGCGGACGTTGCGGACGAGGGCGAGCGTCAGCACGAACGCCCCGACGCCGACCGCCGCCCAGACCGCTTGCGTCGGAGCAACCCGGTTCTTCGGGAACGCGAGGTCGATGCGCGAGATCGTGATGAAGCCCAGGCCGAGCAGCAGCGCGGCGAGCGGGAGGAGCGTGGCGTCTGCACGCGGTGCGAGGCGGCGAACCGCGAAGTGTGCGACGACGAAGAGCCCGAAGACCGCGCCCAGGAAGAACCACAGGTCGGTGGGGAGCGCCGGCGCCTTCGACAGACCGAGCAGCACGTAGCCGGCACCCGTGATGATCAGAGCGAGGATCCCCAGCCGCAGCTCGTCGGCCCGGCGACGCTTGCCAAGCACTGACTTCGGCGCGCTCATCGGTGGGCGGTGGTCGTCGGCTTCGCGGTCGGGGGAAGCGTGACAATGGTGGTGGTCGTCGTGGTGGTGGTGGCCGCCACCTCGGCGTCGAGCGCTGCGAGATACGCGTTCACCTCACCTTTGTTCGAGAACGCCTTCTGGTCGTCGATCGCGGCGACGGCCTCGTCGGTGAGCTTCGGACGGGTCAGCGAGGTCTTGCGCAACACCGTGGGGTTCCACAGGAGCACGCCGCCGGGCCGCCCCTGGTAGGCGACGACCTTCCCGGTCCGGTCGAACGCCACGTAGTAGGTGCGGCGCGCGTACCAGGCGACCGCGCCGACCGCGAGGCCGATGATCAGGACGATCGGGACCGCGAAGAGGAGCAAGCGGCCGAACGAGAGCGCGACCTTCTTCGAGTCGACCCCCAGCTCGCGTGTGGGCTCCGGCGCGGCCGGGAGCGCCTGCGCGGCGCTCGCAGCGGGCTCCGGACCGACCGCCTCCGGTGACGGTTGCCCGGGCGCACCGCCAGGTCCGGCGTCTGCGTTGCCGTCGTCCTCCGCGTCGGTGACGGCTGGGTGCGCGCGCGACTGTGGGACCACGTCGCCGTCGTCGTGCACGTCGATGACGATCGTCGTGATGTTGTCCTCACCGCCCGCTTCGTTCGCGGCGTCGACGAGGGCGTTCGCGGCCTTGGTTGGGTCCTGTTCGCGGCGCAGCACCGACGCGATGTCGTCGTTGCGGAGCATCGTGGTCAGCCCGTCCGAGCACAACAGGACGCGATCGTGGTCGCGGAGCTGGATCGAGTACAGGTCGACCTCGACGGCGCGGTCGACACCGAGCGCGCGGGTGACGATCGAGCGTTGCGGGTGGATCGCGGCCTGCTCCTCGGTGAGGCTGCCGTCCTGCACCAGCTCTTCGACGAGGCTGTGATCCGTCGTGATGCGGCTGAAGTCGCCGTCGCGGAGCAGGTACGCGCGTGAGTCGCCGACGTGCCCGATGTTGAGCGACGCGGTGCCCGGCATCGCCGCCGTGACCGTCGTGCCCATGCCCTGCATCGAGTCGTCGCTCGACGACTTCTCGAAGACGGCGAGGTTGGCCGCGCCGATGGCCCGCTCGAGCTGGGCACCGCCCGCGATCTCGGCACGGAGCGCCTCGAGCGCCGTCGCGCTCGCGATGTCGCCTGCCCGGTGGCCGCCCATCCCGTCGGCCACCGCGAAGAGCTGCAGTCTCCGGTCGACGATGTACCCGTCCTCGTTGACCGCGCGGACCTGCCCCTTGTCGGTGGATGCGCCCGAGACGAGCCTCACCGAGTGATCTCCGCGACCGTCTGCCCGAACTGCACGCGATCCCCGCGCCGGAGCTTCGCCGGTGACGTCAGCCGCTCGTTGTTGACGAAGGTCCCGTTCGTCGAGCCGAGGTCCTCGATGTGGAGCTCGCCGTTCCGTTCGTAGAGCCGCGCGTGCACCTGCGAAGCGAAGCTGTCGTCGGCGAGCATGACACCGCACCCGGGCGCGCGCCCGACCGTGACCTCGCCGTTGATCTGGATCGTCTCGCCGCGGCGAAGGTCGGGTTCGACGATCCGCAGCCGCGCGACCGGCGCAGAACCGCTCGCCTGTCGCTGCTGGGCAGCCGGCGCCACGATCGGAGCGGGCGTCGCCACCGACACGGGAACCTTCGACGCCTTCATCTCACGCACTACTACTCGCACGACCCGGAAGAGAAAGAGATAGAGCAGGGCGAGAAAGCAGAACTTCAGGACGGTAAGGACTCCCTCCGGCATGCGAGGCTGCTAGGAGGCCTCGAACCGGATCGCCACCGAGCCGATGCCGATGAGGTCGCCGTCCACGAGAAGGTGGTCCTTGACCGGAGTCGCGTTGACCGTCGTCCCGTTGAGGGAACCGAGATCAACGAGCCGGTAGCCGTCGGGCTCCGGACGGATCTCGGCGTGATGCCGTGAGGCGAGGGCGTCGTCGATCGGGAGGTCGGATTCGGGAAGGCGTCCGATCGAGAAGACCGCCTCGCCGAGGGGTATCCGGCGCCCGTCCTTCAGGGTCAGTGCTCCGACCCGGCCGCCCTCACCCTCGCGGATCTCGGACTCGATCTCGAGGTCGCCGCGGCGCAGCCGTGGGTCCTCCACGAGCTGGACCTCGACCGGCCCGAGGAACAGGTATCCGTCCTCGCGGGCGTGATTGCGCGCCTCGTCGGTGAGCTCCCGCTCGATGACGTCGGCGTAGGCGTCGAATCGCTCCGCGTCGGCCTCGCAGAGGCAGACGGTGTAGTGGTTGGGCACGACGGTGCCGCGCACGCCGAGCGTTCGGTGTGCGTCCATCTCGCGCAGGAGCCGGCGCGCGATCTCTACGGGCTGGAGACCGCTGCGGAATGCCTTGCCGAAGGCGCCTTCCACGAGCCGCTCGAGCCGGCGCTCGAAGCCCTGGACTCCCATTGGTGCGAGTGTACGGCCCGAACGCTCCGCTGCACCGACAAGGCGGGCCTCGTCCCGGCCGGACAATTCGGCCCTAGGGTGGCCACAGGTTCGGAGGGTGATCGGATGCTCCAGCGCTTCTGGCAATCGATCGCGACGCTGATCGGCCGACGCTATGTGCAGGTCATCATCGGCGTGCTCGTCGTGACTGCGGTGTGCGCGGTCGGCGCTCCGCGTCTGAAGTTTGAGACGTCACAGGACACGCTCATCGGGAAGAACACGCGCGTCGCGCAGCAGAGCAGGAAGTACCAGAAGGAGTTCGGCGGAGAGGCGATGCTCGTCCTCTACACCGGTCCGTCCGCACAGCTCGCGACACCTGCGAACCAGAAGCGCTTCCTCGACATCGAGTCCAAGCTGATGAAGACGGGGCTGTTCGACTCCGTGATCAGCCCTCGCACCGCGATCGACCTCGCCAACGCGCAGATTCCGGTTGGCCCCACCATCTTCGCCTCCGCCGAGAAGGAGTACCCCGACAAGAAGGCCGCCCTCCAGGCCCGGTTGAGCAGTGAGCTCGCCCGCCTCCAGGCAGCGGGCCCCGAGAGCTTCACCAACCCGAAGTACGTGCAATTCCTGCTGCACGAGAAGGACGGCACGGTGCGGTCGGCCCTCCAGGACAACTTCCCGGACGACCACCACGGCCTGATGATCGTCCGCCTCAAGGGGAACGCGTCGATCGCGAACATCGGCAAGGCGGCCGACGCGTCCCGCAAGATCGTCGAGGCGAACAAGATTCCCGGGTTCACCGTCCTGGCGAGCGGATCACCGCTGTTGCTCAAGGACATCAACGACTACCTCCAGGGCGGGTTGGCGACCCTGGGGGCGCTCGCGATCGCCGTGATGTTCATCGTGCTCGTCGTCGTGTGGAGACGCCGCTGGCGGCTGCTCTCGCTGCTCTGCGTGCTGATCGGCATCGCGGGCGCGTTCGGGTTGATGGGTTGGATCGGCATCCCGCTGAATCTCGTCACCATCTCGGGGTTCCCGATCCTTGTCGGCATGGGCGTCGACTTCGCGATCCAGATGCACAGCCGCTTCGAGGAGGAGCTCGACGAGGACCAACATGTTCCGGGCGTGCTCCAACGCGTGATGGGGCATCTCGGGCCGGCGCTCGCCGTCGCGCTCATCGCCGCGATGATCGGGTTCCTCGCGCTGCAGATCTCGAAGGTCCCGATGATCAAGCAGTTCGGCGTCATGCTCGATCTCGGCGTGGCCGTGCTCTTCCTCTGCGTGATCTTCCTTCCGCTCGCGCTGCTCACATGGCGCGAGCACAAGTGGCCGACGACCCCGAAGACCCGGGCGCAGATGTCCGGCATGCTCGAACGCTTCGTCCGGACGCTTGCCACCGTGGCCACGCGCTGGGTCGTGCCCATGCTGCTCATCGGTTCGATCATCGTGGTGGCCGGGTTCTGGGCCGAGGGCCGCTTCACCATCCAGACCGACCCGGAGAAGTGGATCCCGCAAGGCGGATCGACCGTCCATTCGCTCGACGCCCTGCGCGCGGGTACCGGCTTCTCCACCGAGCTCGACTTCTTCGTCAGCGCCGACGACGTCACCAAGACGCAGAACGCGGCGTGGCTGCAACGGTTCATCGAGACGGAGACCCAGAAGCACAAGGGCGAGATCATTCACGGCTCGAGCTTCGGGAACATCGAGACGACGCTGACGCATCAGCTGCCCACACAGGGCGGCATCCACACGCTGTTGGGGGTCACGAAGGATCCGAAGAACCAGCTCACCGACATCCCGAAGGCCTTCTACAGCGCGGACAAGACGAAGGCGAACGTCGTGTTCCCGATCGCGAACATCTCGCTCAGTCAGAGGAAGGCACTGCTCAATTCGATCCGTGACGACTTGAAGAGCCCGCAGCTGAAACCGCCGCACGGTGTCGACGCCGAGCCGTACGGGTTGGTCGTGATCGGGATCGCTCTCGTCGACGCGCTCCAGAGCAACCGTGACGTGATGACGCTGCTCGCGCTGGCGCTCGTGGCGGCTTGGCTGCTGGTCTTCTACCGGAACCTGACCAAGACCGTGCTCACGCTCGTTCCAGTGCTGCTCGCGGTGGGCGCGTCCTCTCTCGCTGTGTACGCGACAGGGCTCGAGCTCAGCCCGCTGACGGCGGTGTCGGGGCCCCTTGTGATAGCGGTGTGCACCGAGTTCGCGATCCTGATCATGTCGCGCTACGTGGAGGAACGGGGCAACGGGCTCACGCCCGAGGGTGCCGTCGACCTCGGCACGGTACGCATCGGCCGCGCGTTCATCGCGTCCGGGCTCACCCTGATCGGCGGGTTCGCCGTCATGGCGCTCTCGTCGTTCCCGCTGCTCCGTGACTTCGGGATCATCGTTGCCCTCAACGCGGTGGTTGCGCTGTCGTGCGCGCTGATCGTGCTCCCGCCCCTGCTCGTCGCCGCCGACAAGCACCCGCGCATCACGGGTTTCCAGCCGGGCGGCGAAGGGTTCGGGGGTCGTCGCGTCCGCGACGAGGACGTGGACGACGCCGACCGCCGCGCAGGCCGGTCCGCCGCGATCGATTGAGGATCTCGCGCCGGTTGCTACCCTCGCGCTTCCCGGGCGAGTGGCGGAATTGGCAGACGCGCAGGCTTCAGGTGCCTGTGTCCGCAAGGACGTGGGGGTTCAAGTCCCCCCTCGCCCACCGGCGGTCGGATCAGATCCGGCGAGCAATCCCCGGATAGTCGACGACCAACCCGTCGTCGTCGACGGTGATCGTCGCCGAGAAGCTGCCGTCCAGCGCGTCGTAGCGGATGAGGTTCTCTCCGACGCTCGTATACCGCTGCCCGTCGGGTTGCACCCGCAGGTCGGGCACGGATACCCACGCCGCGGTCAGCTCGGTTCGCCCGACACCCGAGAGCAGCCCGTGTCGCAATATGGGCATGAGATTGGTCACTGGAGACAGGCCCAGGTCGCAATCCAACGCCCCCGCGAGCGCGGCCGGGTCACCGCCGAGCGGGGGGAGATCGGGAATCCCCTCGTCGACCGCGTCGATTGTCCACGCTCCCGCGCCGTTGCTCCGCAAGATCAATCGCCGGCTCCATCCTGCTCCTCGGCTGGACACGTCCAGCAAGGTCGTCACGAAGTCCGCGCCGGTTTCGAGCACGTAGTCCAGTCGGTAGGGAATCGGGGAGCTGCCGATCGCGACGCCCCGGCCGGTAAGTCGATCAGGCCCGAGAGCGATCTCCGCGAATTCGCACCCGGCCGGCTCGTCCTTCAACCAGACGGCGACCCGCGTCGGCATGCGCTCACCGTACGCCGACGATCCAAAGCGGCAGGCGAGCGAGAAGGCCTCGCTTCGTTGCTTCGCCCCGTCCTTCTTTGGTGTCGCGGTGTGGGGGCGGATTGGTCCCGGCGGACGACGACCGGTCGTCGGTATGCTCCCAGCAACAGATTGCGTGGCGCTGGGAGCCTCCGACACCGGTGACGTCGTACTCGCCCGATCCTGAGCTGGTCGCGTATCGCGCCGCCACGGCGCAGCTCGTCGAAGAGCTGTCTCGAGGGCGAACCGCATCGGATCCCTCGCGCGTCGAGGCGATCCTCGCGGAGCGACTGCGCGACCCCGAGCTCGACAACGTGCTGAAGCAGCTCAGTTCGCCGGTCGAGGCGGTCGTGCAGCGCTTGCTCGACGAGGTTCGGAGCTTCCATCCGAACGAACGCAGCATGCCCGGGAGCCTCCCGGGTTTCGTGCGTCTCTCCCTTCTCTCCCAGATCGACGCGCGCTGGTGGGACCGGTCCCCGGCGTTCATCACCGACGACGAGGTCGACACGTCCGAGCAGCTCATCGATCTCGGTCCGCTGCGTGCCCGCAAGAGCCTGAAGTTCGCCTACCGATCGCAACCGAAAGGGCTTCCCGGGCGGGCTCGCGACTTCGCTGTGCGGCGCGGGCTGCCGGGACTGCGGCCGCCCACCGCCGGGCTGCGGTTCGCCCGCTCCAGACTTGAATCGATCGCGTTCCTGAACCAGCTCGCCGCAGACGCCACCGGCTCGCTGCCTCTCGACACGCCTCCGTTCTGGGTCACGAGCCTCGTCCGGAGCGAGCAGCACCAGGCGCGGCTCCGAGCTCTCGGATACTCGGCACCCCTCCCGAGCGCGCATTGCGTCGGGCAGGCGATCGACATCGAGATGAGCTGGTACCGGAAGTTCGACCAGGCGGGAGTCGTCGGAGCACTCCTGCTCGAGCGTCAGGACGCAGGGCAGATCAGCGTGATCGACGAAGGCATCGCGTGGCACGTGTGCATCAGCCCGGACGCGTGTGCCGGTCTGCGCGCCGACTACCGGGAAGCTGTCGCTCCGTAGCTACGGCGTGGTGACCGCCTGCTGGATCAGGCTCGCGTAGTAGCGCGCACCGGGCGGTCGGAGATGGATCCCGTCCTCGTAGAAGTAGTCGGGGTGCGCCGCGCCGAGATCGTGCCAGTCGATGAGCTGACCGTGCGGGAAGCGGTGCACCCAGTTTGCGATGACGCCGTTGTCGCTTGCTTCCCAGCTCCTCGGGACCTTGAGATTGATGAAGACGACCTTGCGCCGATCGCCGAGCAGGCTCAAGAGCTGTTGCATCTGGCCGTCCGTCACCGAGCCGTTGGTTCCGACATGGAGGACGACGACGGGCGCGAGCGTTCCTTGTGCACGGAGCTGGCGGATGACGTCGATGACGCCGTCGGTGAAGCGACTGACCTGCGCGTTGACATACGCGCCCGGGATCGCGGCAGTGATGGCCGGCTGGGCGCCCAGCATGACGGAGTCACCCACGGCGGTGACCGGTGGGACCCCCGGTGGCAGCGGCGGTGCGGTGGGAGGGGCTCCCGGCCGTGTGGGTGCCCGAGTCGCTGGGGTCGTTCTCGGGGTGAGCCCGGGCGTCTGGGCAGGCGTCGACGGCGCCGGGCTGGAGCCGATCAGCTGGCCGGCGGACGCGCTCGTGTCGATCCCGGGGGGCGGTGGGGCGGGCCGTGCCGTCGCCAGACCCACGAACACGAGGACGACCAGGAGCGCGCCGCCGCCGATCGTCGCCAGGGTCCGGCGTGCCATCGTGCCCCACTCGGCTCCCGAGGCCTCGCGCATGCGTGCGAACCAACGCCCGAGCGCACCGTGGCGGATGGGCTGCTCGACGAACCGGTACGAGAGCTCGGCCATGCCCAGCGTCATCGCGAAGCGCAGCGTGAGGTTGGCCCAGCCGGTGAGTGACACGTCCAGCACCGGCCGGGTGATCTGGTAGATCGGCCAGTGCCAGAGATAGATGCCGTACGACCGCTCACCGAGATAGCGGAACGGCTGCCGGCCGAGGAACCAGCTGCTCAGCGACGCGGCCGGGTGGACGGTCATGGCGATGAGGACGGCCGTGGCGAGCGCGACCGCAGCGAACCCTCCGCCGCGGTAGAGGAACCCCGACGTGTCGTGCAGGCCGACGAACATCCAGATCACGAGGGCGAGCGAGCCGAGGCCCACCCCGTTCAGCAACGCCTTGCCGCCTGGCTCGACCTGCTCCGACAGCCGCCACGGCGCCCAGAACATCGCGAGCGCTGCACCGATCAGCATCGTCGAGATGCGCGTGTCGGTGCCGAAGTACACCCGCGTCGGGTCGGCCGGGATCGGCATGTGCCACACCGATGCCAGCAGGATCATGAGAACGGTCGAGACCGCGGCCAGCCCGATCGTCGCGATCATCACCGGACGGTGGCGCCCGCGTGACAGGCGCAGCATCCCCATGAGCATCAACGGCCAAATCAGGTAGAACTGCTCCTCCACCGCGAGCGACCAGAGATGCCGCAACATCGGTGGACGCCCCACGGCTTCGAAGTACGACTGGTGGTGGAAGATCTGATACCAGTTGGTCGTGTACGTGAGGGCGGCCACGACGTCGCCGCGCATCTTCGTGATCTCGTTGGGCAGGAACACGATGACGAAGAGCGAGACGACGGCGAGCAGGAAGAACAACGCCGGGAGCAGTCGCCGTGCGCGCCGAAGGTAGAACTGCCCGAGCCCCATGCGGCCCTTGTTGCGGAACTCGGCGAGCAGGAGTGAGGTGATCAGGTAACCGCTGATCACGAAGAAGACGTCGACGCCGAGGAAGCCACCGCGCATCCAGGGCTCGCCGGCGTGGTAGAAGAGCACGCCCATCACGGCGACCGCGCGCAGCCCGTCGATGCCCGGCATGTAGCGCATGCGAACGAGATGGCGCTGGTGCCCCGATCCTGCGTCCGAGCCCGCGCGCGCGGTCGCACTCTCGACTGCCTGCATTCCGCCCATTGTCCCCCATTGTCGTACGTTCGCAACGCGCGGAGGCCGACCCGTACGCTTCCGCGCCGTGCCGGCGGATCCCTACGAGACCGTGGCTTCGGTGATCGGGCGGGGGCGTGCCCGCGGCGCCACGGTGCTCGTCGGGATCGCGGGCGGCGTCGCGGTCGGGAAGAGCGCCACGGCGGCGGCGCTCGCCGGCGCGCTCGGCGGGACCGTCGAGATCGTCTCGAGCGACGGCTTCCTCCTCCCCAACGCCGAGCTCGAGCGCCGAGGGATGTTCGCCCGCAAGGGCTTCCCGGAGAGCTACGACTGCGAGGCGATCGAGCGCTTCCTCGACCAGGCGCGCTCGGGCCCGTATCCGATCCGGCTCCCCGAATACTCACACCAGGCGTACGACGTGGTCCCCGACGCGAGGACCATCCAGCGCAGGCCCGATGTGCTCCTCTTCGAGGGCGTCAACGTGCTGCGGTTCGCGAGCTCGCTCGACGTTCGGATCTACGTCGATGCGGACTTGGAGGACATGGAGCGTTGGTATGTGGAGCGGTTCCGCGCGCTCAGCGCCGAGCCGGAGCCCGGAACCTTCTACGCGTTGTTCCGAGGCCTTCCGGCGGACGAGCTCGACGAGGTGGCACGGGCCGTGTGGCGGGAGGTCAACCTCCTGAACCTCACCGAGGCGATCGGGCCGACGCGCGCGTACGCGGACATCGTCCTCGAGAAGGCCGGCGACCACTCGATCGCGCGGATGACCGGCACCGCGATCTGAGCCTGTCGCGCGTTGCCGGGATCACGCACTCTCGGGCGGCGTGCTCAACGGTGTCCGCCCCGCGAACCCGGCTTCGATCCAGTGCCACCACGTGATCTCGTCCTCGCCGTCGAGCCAGCAGAGGAAGTAGGGGCGGCCGTCGCTGGTCTCCGCGGGGAAATCGACGAGACCTCGCTCGACGTCGCGCAGCACGATCCCCTCCGCGTTGAGCTCGGCGAGCACCGTTTCGAGCTCCTCCACGGCCGGTGCACGTTGCCCGTTGGTCGCGGCGTCCGCACGAGCCGCCGCCACCCGAGCTCGCGCCAGGAGGTCACGCACCCGCGGGAGTGCCGCGTTCGCATCGTCGAGCGTCCACGCGCGCACGCCTGCACGATAACGGGCCCGATTTTCGCGACCTGCCCAACTACAATTCGTTCGTGCCGAGCGTCGCGTTCTTTGGCCCGTCGGGCACGTTCACGGAGGAGGCGCTCCTCACGCAGCCCGACCTCGCTTCCGGCTCCCTACGTGCGTACGGGACGATCCCCGAGGTGCTGGCCGCAGTCGAGAACCGCGAGCGCGAGGTCGGTGTCGTGCCCCTGGAGAATTCCATCGAGGGCTCCGTGTCTGTCACGCTCGACACGCTTGCGTTCGAGAGCACGATCCTCATTCAACGTGAGGTGGACCTGCCGATCTCGATGGGGCTGTTCGCGAAGCCCGGTACGACGCTGCGCGACGTGCGCACGGTCCTCTCGTACCCACATGCGATCGCGCAGTGTCGTGAGTGGCTGAGCAAGAAGCTTCCCGAAGCCTCGGCGAAGGCCGCCAACTCCACCGCCGAGGCTGCACAGCGTGTGGCGCGCAGCAAGCGTGGTGACCTCGCTGCGATCGGGAACACGCTCGCCGCGCAGCGTTACGGCTTGCGCACGCTCGCAGCGGAGATCGAGGACCACCCCGACAACGAGACGCGGTTCGTGGTCGTCGGGCGGGGGATCCCAGGGCCGAGCGGTCACGACAAGACGAGCATCGTGTGCTTCCAGCGTCACGACCGGCCAGGTTCGCTGCTCGGCATCCTCCAGGAATTCGCCGCACGCTCGATCAACCTCACGAAGCTCGAGTCGCGCCCGACGAAGAAGACCTTGGGCGACTACTGCTTCTTCATCGATTTCGAAGGCCACATCGCGGACGAGCTGATCGCCGACTGCCTGCGGACGCTCGCCGCGAAGCAGGCGCGGGTGAAGTACCTCGGCTCGTATCCGGTGGCAGGCCAGGATGCGCACGTCCACCGTACGGCTGCGGGCAAGGCCTGGCGCGACGCGAACGCGTGGCTGGAGGAGCTGCGCGGGCAGGTGCGCGACACGTGATCGACCTCAAACGGCTCCGCGAGGAGCCCGAGTACCGCGCGGGAATCGAGCGCAAGCGCGTGCAAGCTGGTCTCGTCGATGCCGTGCTCGGTGCCGACGCAGAGCGCCGCGCGCTCCTGACCGAGGTCGAAGGGCTGCGTGCGCGGCAGAACGCGGCGTCCAAGGACATCGGCGCGGCACCACCCGAGGATCGCCCGGCCAAGATCGCTGCAGCGACGCAGTTGAAGGAGGAGCTCGGCGCGCTGGAGCCGAAGCTCGCGGACGCGGATGCGACATGGCGCGAGCTGGTGCTCCAGGTCCCGAACCCCGCGGATGCCTCGGTGCCGGACGGCGACGAGGGCGACGGCGAGGTGCTGCGGACCGTAGGCGAGCAGATTCCGCCACGGGCGATGGACCATGCCGCGTTCGGCGAGTCGATGGGATTCGTGAACTCGGAGCGCGGTGCGGAGGTCGGAGGGTCGCGCTTCGCGTTCATCGAGCGCGAGGCGGTCCTCCTGCAGCTCGCGCTCTTGCAATGGGTGTTCGCGCGCCTCGTCGAGCAGGGGTTCAGCCCCGTGGTCCCGCCCGTGCTCGTGCGCGAGCAGGTCATGGTCGAGGCCGGGTTCTTCCCGACCGACCGAAACCAGGTGTACGACCTGCCGGACGACGAGCTGTTCCTCGTCGGCACGAGCGAGGTCCCGCTGTCCGCCCTGCACCGGGGCGAGACGCTCGCCGCGGCGGATCTCCCACTGCGTTACGCGGGCTATTCCACGAGCTTCCGACGCGAGGCGGGCACCTACGGGAAGGACACGACGGGCATCTTTCGTGTGCACCAGTTCGACAAGGTCGAGATGTTCTCGTTCTGCGACCCGTCGAGCTCGTGGGCCGAGCTCGAGCGCATCCTCGCCCTCGAGGAGTCGATCGTCACGGATCTCGGGCTCCCGTACCGCGTGGTGAACATCGCCGCGGGTGATCTCGGCGCGCCGGCAGCGAAGAAGTACGACATCGAAGCCTGGCTCCCGTCCGAGGGCACCTACCGAGAGCTCACGTCCTGCTCCAACTACCTCGACTTCTCCGCGCGCCGGTTGGGGACGAGGATGCGCGGCGATGGGGGGACCGAGCTGGTGCACACGTTGAACGGCACGGCGTGCGCGATCAGCCGGACGCTCGTCTTCTTGTTCGAGCACTACCAGCAGCCGGACGGCTCGTTCTCGGTGCCCGACGTGCTCCGCCCGCTCACCGGCTTCGACGCGGTCGGGCCGCGGGCCTGAGGTTCAATGGTGAGCGCCCAGGCGGCAGGCGGGACGTCTCCTGTGAGCAACGCGTTCTTCGACGGCTCGCGTGTCCGGGCCGCCGGCGTCTCGGAGCGTGGCGCGCGTCGTTACGAGGGTGAGATCCAGCCTCGGTGGAACCTGCGTCCGCTCCCGCAGGGCGGGATCGTCACCGCGTTGGCGTTACGCGCGATGGCCGCGGAGCTCGACGATCCCGCACAGAGCCTGCGCGCCTTGCACACGTCGTTCGTGGCACAGGTGACACACGGGCCCGTGCAGATCGATGTCGACGTCCTGCGGCGCGGCCGATCGATGTCGCACCTGCGGGCCGACCTGCGCAACCTCGACGCTGCCGCCGGCCACGAGACGGTCGGCATCTTCGGAGCGCCGCGCGAGGGCTTCACGTTCGTGGACCTCGACCCTCCTCGGGACCTCCCGCTTCCCCGAGACTGCCCGTCGATGCGCGAGCCGCCGCCGGAGGGCGTCCCCGCGATGGAACCGATGCCTTTCTGGGAGGAGGTCATCGAGGGGCGGCCGGCGATCGGCCATGCTCCCTGGGACGAGTACACACCCGACTCTGCGGAGCGCGCGTACTGGTACCGATTCGACGAGTCGCCGTTCACCGCGAACGGCGCCCTCGATCCGTTCGCGCTCGTCGTGCTCGCGGACACGATGCCCGGTGCCGTCGGAGAGCGCGTTGGTCCGCAGGACCGGATGTGGTTCTCACCGAGCGTCGACCTCACCGTCCACATCCTGGACGAGTGCCGCTCCGAATGGGTGCTCGCGCACAACCTGGCGCGTCATGCGTCGGACGGGTACGCGTCGGTCGACATGGCGCTGTGGGATTGCGGTCCCGACTGTCGCGCCGAGCCGCGGCTCGTGGCGTACGCGACGCAGGTCTGCCTCTTCACGTTCTTCGACGGTCCCGGCGCCTGACGCCCGGGCCTGGGCGCGATCGACGGCGAGTACCCTGAGCACGTGCCCGGTCTCGGCCCGAACGCCCCGTGCTGGTGCGGCAGCGGCCTGAAGTACAAGCGCTGCCACCGGCTCCGCGACGAACCGGTGAAGCCCGGCACGTTGAGTCCGGCGCGACCCGTACCGAGTGAGATCGCGCGGCCGCCGTACATCGCAAATGGCGGTGAGCCGCTCGGTCGCGACGAGCCACTTGTCAAGACACTCGCGACGATCGAGGCGATGCGCCGCGCCGGCCAGGCTGCGGGTGAGGTGCTGGACGTCGTCGGCGACGCCGTGGCGCCGGGCGTCACCACCGACGAGCTGGACGCGATCGCGCACGATGCATACATCGAGCGCGGCGGCTACCCGAGCCCGCTCGGGTACCGCGGGTTCCCGAAATCAGTGTGCACCTCCGTCAACGAGGTGATCTGCCACGGGATCCCCGACAGCCGCGCGCTGCGCGAAGGCGAGATCGTCAACGTCGACGTGACGATCTTCCTCGACGGCGTGCACGGCGACACCAATGCAACGTTCGCCGTGGGTGAGATCGACCCGAGGTCGCAGGAGCTGATCGCCGTGACGCGCGAGTGCCTCGAGTTCGGGATCGAGGCCGTAGTGCCGGGCACCGAGGTGCGTGAAATCGGCCGAGCGATCCAGACACACGCCGAGGAACGAGGCTTCGGGGTGGTCCGCACCTTCTGCGGACATGCCATCGGCGGCGAGTTCCATGGCGCCTTGAGCATCCCGCACTACGACGAGCCGCGTGCCACGACAACGCTCGAACCAGGCATGACGTTCACGATCGAGCCGATGATCACGATGGGATCGTGGCGGGAGCGCGTGTGGCCCGACGGCTGGACCGCGGTGACAGCCGATCTGCTGCGGACCGCGCAGTTCGAGCAGATGCTCGTCGTGACGGACACCGGCGCGGAGATACTGACGCCGTCGAAGGCCCTCGCCGCCGCGCTGTCCCGGTAGCCTCCGTCCCGGAGGGATGCCGGAGCGGCCGAACGGGATGGTCTTGAAAACCATTGCGGGGCGACCCGCCGTGGGTTCGAATCCCACTCCCTCCGCTGCGCCGCTGTTGTCGATACCACAACGGCTGCATCACACTTGGCGTCGGCGCATGTCGCGTGTCCGGTCGTTCCGCAAGGGAACGCGTCGCTTTCGAACCGGGTCGACGTTCTGCCGGACTGTGCCCCCGAACGGCACCTATGCCACAGTCACGGACGGCCTGCTGAGGCGCTCAGGCGGCGTCCACGGCCGGGTGCTTTCACCGTGGAGCACTGTGCCACGATCGCGTCGTATGCCTGCCTCGCCGTACTTCCGATCGGACCTGGCCCGCATTCATCACGAAGGGTTCGGGTTCCACGCGGATTCGGTGGCACCCGGAATCCTGACGATCCTCGAGCCGGTGCTCGAGCGCGGCGGGCTCGTCTTGGAGCTCGGCTGTGGATCCGGGCTGCTCACGAAGTCTCTGGTCGAGGCGGGCCATCGCGTGCTCGCGACCGACGCGTCGCCGGCCATGGTCGACCTCGCCCGTGACTTCGTTCCCACGGTGCCGGTCGAGGTCCTTCGGCTTCCCGATGATCCGCTGCCGACCGCCGACGCCATCGTCAGTGTCGGTCATGCGTTGAGCTACCTCGACAGTGAGGAAGACATCGATCGTTCGTTGGCCGCCATGGCGGGTGCGCTCGAGGTCTCCGGGATACTCGCCTTCGACATCTGTGACCTCGAGTGGGGAGCCGCCCGCCGCGAACAGCCACCCGGGGTCTGGTTCGGAGATGACTGGGTCCTCGCCACGCGCCGCTCGGTCATCGATGATCGGATCTTCCGACGCGAGATGACGATCTTCGTCCGTGAAGGCGAACTCTGGCGTCGTGACGACGAAACCCACGACAACGTGCTCATCGATACCAGCCGGCTCCCCGAGCTCCTGGCCAGGTTCGGTGTCGACGCGGAGGTCCGCCACGCCTTCGGCGACGAGGCACTCTTGAACGGACTCGTTGCGGTCGTCGGCCGCCGCCGAGCCTCCTGACCGGGATCCACCAGCCTCACCTGCCCCACAACGCCGGGTCCGGGCAGACCCCGGGGCAAGGTCGCGGCGGGACCTCAATCCTCGATTCGGCCCGGTCCCACCCTCCGGACACCCGCACGCATCGCCGCCAACTTCTCCGGCGAGTGACCGACCCATTCAGCCAGCTCACCGACTACGCGGAGCGGCTGACTGCTGCGGAACGAACGCGTCGGATTCCCAGGGAACTTCTTGTCCGTGACGTTCGGATCGTCTTCGAACTCGCCAGTCGGTTCCACGACGTAGATGCGTCCGCGGCCTTCACCAGCGGCGAGTTCGGCTCCCCAGGTCGCAGCGTCGAGAGTCTCGGTGAAGTAGACGCAGTGCATCGTGCGACCCGCTTCGAAGTTCGACTCGCGCCCGGCGACGAGCATCTCGCCGATGCCGAGGTCCGCCTTCGTACCGTGCAGGTACACGCCGGACCTGTACACCTCGAAGGGCACTGGCTCATGCCCGCTACTCACGCAGCGACGCTACCAAGGGGCGACGCACTGCCCTGCTTCGTCGGGGGCCGGGCGGTCACCTCTGCGGCGGTCAGGTTCGCAGGAGCTCCCGCAGCGCATCGGAGGGGTTCGAAAGAGATCGCACAAGGACCGCTCCGCCGTTGTCGATGCCACAACGGCCGCGTCACTCCATCGCGGGGAAAGAATCTCGTCCGATCGCGCAGGGGACCGTCTCTGTCGAACCGGCCAAGCGGCGCCTGATCGGCGCCTCGGGGTGGGCTGTCACACCCCCATCACTCGGACGCGCGATAGGCCTTCTGGAAGTGCCGACGGAGCCGGCGGTGACGACGGCGGAACGTCTGTGTGACACCCGCCCGGATCAGCGCGTCCACGAGCGTTCCACGGGATTCGATGATCAACCTGTCGATGAGAACCGTTGAACTACCCGCGCCCGCGATAGCTGTTCGCTCGTGACGGGCTCTCCCGTTGAGCCAGCTGGTCGAACTCTCCACGAATCGTCCCTCTTCAAGCACCTCGAACTCCATGGTGCGGCGATCGATCGGCAGCACGCCAAACAACAGAAACCAGCTTCGGAACGTGGGAAGCCCTCCCTGCCCTGGCGCAGTGAGACGGTCGACCACGGACGGCCGCGTCATCTTCGCGAGCGGCCACAGTTCATCGTTCGCGCCGGTCACCCGTACGACTCGATCCCACACGACGGCGGGTGGGGCCTCCAGTGCGGAGATGAACTCGACCTCAACTGGCATCGGCGAAGCCTCTTTGGACGACGGTTCGAGAAGCTAGGCCACTGTGGACACCAGCCTCGGAGCGTGGGCGTCCGACTGCCGCCTCACGTGCGCACACCACCCGTCTCCGGATCGGGGACGCATGATCCGCTTCACGGACCTTGCGTCCGCGGGAGCTCCTTCAGCGCGTCGGAAGGGTTCGAAAGACGGTGCACGAGGTCCGCGTTTCGACGGTGGATGCGGGAGCCGATGCGGGCAAACGAACGACAGGCGGAGGCGTGGGACGGACCCGAATCCGTGCACTACGTCGTCGTTCGGGCACCGACCTGAGACTCTTGCCTGAACAGGTGTCGGGGCGAGTCTGCGTGGGCGTGCTGCTCAGGTGAGGGCGTTCCCGATGAAGGTGGAGGTAAGTCCCTCGAGGTGATGGCGAGTCGCCGCGGGGACGTCGCGCAGAGGCCCTTGTTCGAGGAGCACGGCGAGCCCGTGCACGATGGACCAGATCGGGTACTCGATGCCGGGTCGGCGACGCCTGTCGAGCACGCCCGCGTCGACCAGCTCGTCGAGCGCGGCGCGCAGGTGGCCGATGGGCGTGTGCTGTCCGGCCGTGCTGTCCTCGACGTCGTAGGCGTGTTGCTGCGGCTGGGCGTACGCCGTAGCGAACAGTCCCGGTTCCTCCCGGGCGAACCCCAGGTAGGCCGTGCCGATCGCGCCCAGCCGCCGTCGGGCTGCCGCTGGATTGCCGTACTTGCCGCGCACGCGGGCGACACCGGCGGCCATTCGGTCGGCCAGCTCTTCCCGAGCCGCGGCACACACCGCAGTCAGCAGCTCGTCGCGGTCTGCGAAGTGCCTGTAGGCGGCGTTCGGCACCACGCCGACCATCCGTGTCGCCTCCCGGAGCACGACTGCTTCCGGGCCGCCGGCCCGAGCGAGCTCGAGACCAGCCGCAACCAAGCCCTCGCGGACGGCCCCGCGCACCCGTCGTCGTGGCTTCCCCCGGGTCCCATCTGATGTGTCGGACGCCACAAGCGCAGGATAGAACAAATTAGTGGACAGCGTCCACATCCCGGCTTACGGTGGACAGCGTCCACTTTTTTCGAGGAGGTCGCTGTGCACCCCACCCAGATGACAACCCGTATGACACCTCTCGTCGAGCGCAACGATCTGTTCGCCCGCAGCTACACCCCCGAGGCGCTCGGCATACCCGCCCAGCAACTGGTGATCGTGACCTGCCTGGACCACCGGGTCGATCCTGCTGTCGTCTTGGGGCTCCAGCTCGGAGAGGCTCCCGTGATCCGCAACGCCGGTGGGCGCGTCACCGACGCCGTCATCGAAGACGTCGCCTTCCTCGCCCTCGTCGCCGATGAGCTCTACGGCGACCAAGGCGCGCTCGAGACGCTGTTCGAGGTCGCGGTCGTGCACCACACGCAATGCGGCACCGGCTTCCTTGCCGACCCGGGCTTCCGACACCGGGCTGCCGAGGCGACCGGCCTTGCCGAGGCGGCCCTCGAAGCATCAGCTGTGACCGACCCGGACGTCACCGTCAAGGCCGACGTCGAGCAGCTGCTCACCTCACCCAAGCTGCCGCCGAGGGTCAGCGTCTCCGGGCACGTGTACGACATCGGCACTGGACGCCTGACCACCACGGTCGCCGCCCGGCACTCCTAGCGGCCCGACTCGCCGTTCCCCTGGTCGTTCCCGAGCTCGAAGGGAGCACACATCATGCTCACGAACCTCACGTTGAGGAAGTCGCCGGCCGAGGCAGCCGATCTCCGCGGCCCGACGAAGCCGAACAAAGTTCTGGGTCGGTTCGCCGCTGCGGTGGTGCGTCACCGCCGGGCTGTCCTCGCCAGCGCCGTCATCGCCCTGATCGCGGCCTTCGCGTACGGCGGGAAAGTGGCCACCCGGCTGAACAGCGGCGGTTTCACCGACCCGTCGTCCGCCTCGGCGCGGGCCGACGCCCTGCTCCACGAGCAGTTCCACACCGGCCGCCCGAACCTGGTGCTGCTCGTGACTGCCCGCTCGGGCACGGTCAACACGCCTGCGGTGGCAAAGGCTGGGCTGCAACTCACCGACCAGCTCGACCACGCCACCGGTGTTGACAACGCGGCGTCCTACTGGTCGCTCGGCAGCGTGTCGCCATTGCGGTCGGCCAACCGTCGGGAGGCCCTCATCCTCGCCCGTATCACCGGCACCGACGACCAGATCAACGCGCGGGTGCACACGCTCGCCTCGACGTTCGAGGGCACGCACGGAGCGGTGAACGTGGCAGTGACCGGCGACGCCGCGGTGTTTCGCCAGATCTCCGACACGATCGGCCCGGACTTGGCGCGGGCCGAAGCCATCGCCGTGCCGATCACGTTGGCACTGCTCATCTTCGTGTTCGGGAGCATCCTCGCGGCGTCGCTGCCGCTCGCCGTAGGGGGCATGGCAGTCGCCGGGACGTTCGCCGTGCTCACCGCATTGACGCACGTCACCAAGGTGTCGATCTTCTCGCTCAATCTGACGACTGCTCTGAGCCTCGGACTGGCGATCGACTACAGCCTGTTCATCGTGAGCCGCTTCCGCGAGGAGTTGCGTAAGGGGCTCTTGCCTGACGCTGCCGTCGTACGCACCGTCGAGACCGCCGGCCGCACTGTGCTGTTCAGCGCGGCCACGGTCGCCATCTCCCTCGCCGCCCTCTTGATCTTCCCGCTCTACTTCCTGCGCTCGTTCGCGTATGCGGGAATCGCCGTGGTCACTGTGGCCTCGCTCGGGGCGCTGATCGTGCTCCCGGCACTGCTCGCGACGCTCGGGACGCGTGTTGACAAGTGGGACGTACGCAGGGCGTTCGGCCGCACGCCGCACCAGCCAGATGTGGGTGAAGGCTTTTGGCATCGGCTCGCCACTGCCGTGATGCGGCGCCCGCTCACGATCGCGCTCACGATCTCCGCACTGCTCGTCTTGCTCGGCGCGCCGTTCCTCGGCGTGCACTGGGGCCAGCCCGACGACCGCGCGCTGCCGGCATCGGCGAGCACGCGGGTGGCATCCGACGTGCTACGCACCCAGTTCACCTCTGGCGAGTCCAACGCGCTCTCCGTCGTCGCGGCACACGCCCACGGCGATGCCGCCATCACGGCGTACGCCGAATCGCTCTCCACGGTGCCGGGCGTCGCGCGAGTCGACGCGCTCACCGGCTCGTTCACGAACGGCGCGCTCGTCGCACCCGCGTCGCAATCGTCTGCACGGTTCGCAAAACGCACGGGAACGTGGCTCTCGGTGGTGCCGGTCGCCACGTTGCAACCCCAGTCGCCCGCGGGCGAGCACCTCGTGCATCTGATACGCGCCGTTCCCTCACCGTGGCCGGTGCTCGTCACGGGGACCGCTGCACAGCTCGTGGACTCCAAGGCCGCCATCTTCGCCAAGGTGCCTTGGGCGCTCGGGATCATCGCGCTCGTCACGTTCGTGACGTTGTTCCTGATGTTCGGGAGCGTGCTCGTGCCGGCCAAGGCGGTGGTGCTCAACCTGCTGTCGTTGACCGCGACCTTCGGCGCCATGGTCTGGGTCTTCCAGTCCGGGCACGGGGCGGGTCTGCTCAACTTCACGCCGACCGGCACGCTCGACACCTCCATGCCGATCCTGATGTTCTGCATCGCGTTCGGGCTGTCGATGGACTACGAGGTGTTCCTGCTGTCGCGCATCAAGGAGGAGCACGACCACAGCGCCGACACCGTCACATCTGTGGCCCGGGGACTCGAGCGCACCGGGCGGATCGTGACCACAGCGGCTGCGCTGCTGGCGATCGGTTTCGTCGCGTTGGCCACGTCGCACGTCACCTTCATCAAGCTGTTCGGCATCGGGCTCACGCTCGCCGTGCTCATGGACGCCACGCTGATCCGGGGAACGCTGGTGCCTGCCGTGATGCGGCTCGCCGGCGATGCCAACTGGTGGGCGCCGGCTCCGCTGCGACACCTCTACGAGCGGATCGGCGTGTCGGAGCATGACGCTCCGGTCCCCCCGAAGGACGGCTTGACCGTGAGGGCATAGCCGCGAAGCCCGCTATTGGGTGGTTTGGGCGATTCGGTGGTCTCCGTGGTGGGTACGCGCGGGGTGATCTCAGCTCTCGGAAAGGAGATCACCATGGATCCTCAGCTCAAAGAGCAGAGGTACGGACTGATGTTGTCGCGCTGGAGCGCGATCCTCTGCGGTGCAGCCGTGGCGCTCGGGACCTTCCTCGTCGTCACGATGGTGTGGTTGGTGCTCGTGGCGGCCGGCCACTCGTTCTTCAGTCACAACCTGGACTGGTTCATCCTCGGCACCGCGCTGGGCTCGGCAATCGTCGCCGGGTTCGTCGCCGGCTATGTCGAAGATTGGCGAAGTGCCGGCGCCGGGGTCTTCAACGGCCTCGCCAGTTGGGGCCTCATCATCGTGTTCTCGAGTGTGTTCGTTCTTCCGAACTTCCTGCGACCGATGACTCGTTCGCACGACGCGGCGAGGTTCCTCGCCGGCCTCGACTTCCAGATGATGGTCGTCATTTGTTGCGCCTTCGGCGGTGGATTGATCCTCGCAGGCATCTCTGCAGCTGTTGGAGCCGCAGCGCGTCGACCGGAGTCGCTCTACCAGATCACGCCCGAGGCCGAGCGCCGATTCCTCGAGGAGTTGAACGCGAGCCACGGCACGGAGCGGGTCACCCGCACCGAGCAAGTCACACGAGAGACGCCTTACCAGCGGTAAGTCGTTCGTCAAACCATCACTGCTACCGGCGAGCCCGGGCCGTGAATCCCGCGGTCCGGGCTCGAATCGTCAAGAGGAGCGCAGGTAGATGCCAGCCGTACCTGATTGGGCGTCGCGGTGGTCGCTCTGGTCGAGCAAGTCCCTCTTGTCGATCGCGTCGTCCGGGTCCTTCCTGTCGATCGGATCCGTCGGTTCGACGCTCTCGATCGGGTCGATCGGATCGTTCGGCTCCGTCCTGTCGGTCGGCTCGTCGCTGTCGATCGGGTCGATGCTGAGCTCCCGCTCGCGCTGGTCACTCATGTCGCACCGGTCCTCGCGAGCTGTGATGCGCACCGGCGCCCGCTGACCCCGCGACGCGGCGGGCGGCGCCCGGCGGCGCCCCACGAGATGGAGGCGCTGATCCCGAAAGCGCTACAACGGGCGGATCAAACGCACCGTTCGTGACCCTGAGAACAGGCCGGTTCGCCGGAGGCGTCTTGCCGCGATCCTGTCCGCGACCGCGCTCGCTGTCGTCCTGCTGAGCTGCTGCGGTTCGAGCGTCAAGGCGTCGGGCGACTTCACGCCCCGGCACCATGACACACTGACCGTCGCCACCGGGGAGATCCCTCTCGTCGGCATGTGGACCGGGACGCCAAAGCACCCGACGGGCGGCTTCGAGTACGAGCTGGCACACGCGTTGGCGAAGCACTTCGGTCTTGCCCATGTCAAGGTCCGGGTCATCCCGTTCGCCAAGCTCGTGCAGGGCCATCTCGGCGACGCGGACCTCGCGCTGTCCGACATGACCCCCACGGCTGAGCGCGAACAGGTTCTCGACTTCACCGGGCCATACCTCGCGGCCACACCGGCGGCGCTCGTGCGAGCCGGCCAGTCCGTTCCTGATCTGCACGCGGCACAGGCGCTCACGTGGGCGGTCGGGCGCTCGACGACGCTGCTCAAGTTCCTCAACGACACGATCCAACCGTCGTCCTCGACCCTGCTCACCTCGTCGCAGCACGAGACCACCGAGGCCGTCGAGCGGCACAAGGTGGACGCGGGCCTGCTCGACCTGCCGATTGCCTCGGCCATCGCTCGCGCTTCCGGCGGCAAGCTCCATGTTGCCGGCCAGTTCGAGCTCAACGATGACGTGGCCGCCGCGCTTCCGTCAGGCTCGGACAACGTCGACGCAGTCGACACTGCGATCCGCCGCTTCGAAGCAGACGGCACCCTCTCCGACCTTGCGCAGCGCTGGCTGGGTCTCAGCGTCAACGGCATCAGCGACGATCAAGTGCCGCTCATCCGGACCGAGAGCTGAGGGACGCGCGTCATGGTGATCGCACAGCTCGTGCACCTCGAGGCACCGAAAGGCCCGGCATTCCCGTTCCTCGTCCTGTTCGTGGTGATCGTCGCGGGTCCGATGATCATCGAGAAGTTCCGCTTCCCGGGCATCATCGGTCTGCTGCTCGGCGGTCTCCTCATCGGTCCGCACGGTCTCGGGCTCGTCGGCGGCGGCAACACGACGGTGCCCGACCTCGGCCAGGTCGGCCTGCTGTACCTCATGTTCGTCGCGGGCCTCGAGCTCGACCTGAGGATGGTCAAGGCACACCGTAGAGCGACGGCGGTGTACTCGACGATGACGTTCCTCCTCCCGATGACCTTCGGGACGCTCGCCGGGTTCGCTGTCGGGTTCGGCCCGTCCGCTGCACTTCTTCTCGGGTCCCTGCTCGCGTCGCACACGCTCGTCGTCTATCCGATGATCCGGGAGATGGGGAAGGGCGACGATCCGGCGGTCGCAACCGGCGTGGGCGCCACCGTCGTCACGGACACCTTGACCCTGATCGTCCTTGCGGTGATCTCCGGCATCACCGTCGGGAATTCCGGCGGGTTCGAGATCGCGTCGCAAGTGATCGTCGGGCTCATCGCGCTCGTCGCCGGCTGCTTCCTGCTGCTCCCGGTCTTCGCGCGCTTCTTCCTGGGGCGCTTCGGTACGGCACGGCCCAGTCGCTACGTCTTCGCGTTGGTGGCGATGCTCGCCGCCGCGAGCCTGGCCGAGGTCTTCGGCATCGAGGGCATCGTCGGCGCGTTCTTCGCCGGGCTCGCGCTCAATCGCCTCGTGCCGAACGAGGGCGACCTCATGGAGCGCATCGAGTTCTTCGGCGGCGCGGTGTTCATCCCCGTGTTCCTCGTCTCCGTCGGATTGATCATCGACCCGTCGGTGATGAAGGACCCGGAGACGTTGCGTCTCGCTGCGATCTTCATCGTCGCGTGCTTCGGCGGGAAGGCCCTTGCCGCACTCCTCACACGTCCGTTCCTCGGCTACCGGTGGCCCGAGGTCGGCGTGCTCTTCTCGCTCACCATCCCGCAGGCCGCCGCCACACTTGCCGCGACCATCGTCGGATTCGACATCGGCCTGTTCAGCACGAAGGTCGTCAACGCAGTTCTGGTCCTCATCGTCGTGAGCCTCATCCTCTCGGCGCTCATCACACCGGTCTTCACGCGGCGCTTGGCCGTCCGGGAGACGAGCACCGGCCAGTTGGGAAGGCGCGTGCTCCTGGTGCTGGGCGGCGAGACGCAGCTCCGCCGCGGCGTCGCGGAGCTGGCGCAGCGCCTGGCCAGGAGCGACGACGGGATCGTCCTGCCTGTGGTCGTGGCAGGGGAGAACGAGCGCACGGACGAGTCCTCCTGGCGCCAGATCGAGGCCATGCTCGTGCTCCTCGGCATCGACCGGAGCGTGGGCGTGTTCATCGACGACAGCACTGCTATCGGGGTCCGCCACGCCGCGCGCTCGTTCGACTGCACGGCCGTGGTGATCGACGACCCGAACGGAGCCTTCCACGACGCGCTGGAGGATGCGCACGTCGCCGTGCCGATTCTCTTCGTCAGCGGACTGACATCGGGCCATCTCGCGAAAGGCAGGGTGCAGAGCAACGACGGCGAACGCGACAGTGGGACCTTGCTCGACCTCACACGTCGTCTTGCCGGGTCGACCGCGACCTCACCCGACGAGGATCACTGTGACCTGATCGTGCAACCGGCAGGGACCGCGGAGCCCGATGTGGGCGACCGCGACGTGACGTTCGTGCGCGTGCTCTCCGGCGGCGACTGAAGCCCGGAGCTTCCCGTGAACGCGGCTCAGCGGCGTGCGGCGCGGTGGCGCGCGTCTTCGAGCGCGCGTGACGTCACGAGGCCGCGCTCGCTCGCAGCCTCCGCTTCGTGCCGCGCGCGGCGTGCTTCGCGTTCCGCGGAGCGGCGCTTCTCGCGCACGAGCTCGAGGACAGCGACGGCGGCCGCTTCCTCTTCGCTCGCGGCTTCGAAACGCTCCTCAGCATCGTGGGTGATCCGCCAGCACTCGTCGGCCCGCTCGAGCGCCTCGCGGTGCATGCGCTCCGCTTTCTCGAGCGCGTCGAGCGTCTCCTGCTTCAGGCGCTTCGGCCCCGAGCCTTCGCCGCGCGGATGCACGACGACGCCCGGTTCGTCGAATCCCTCGTGTGCCGGAGCCTCGACATTGCCTGCGCGGTCGAGCAGCGCCGCGATGTGAGCCATTCCGGGATGCTGCGTCGAGGCGTCCTGCACACTGTCGTCGATGATGCGCACGTTGCTGGCAGGAGGGAAGGGCTCGTCGGAAGCAATTGGCTCTTCGACCTTGGACATCGATCACTCCCGTTCTTGTCCTCGTGACGAGTGTCGCGCACAACACCCCTTTCGTCATGTCGAGATTCCACTCGCAGTGGTGAACGAGGCATCGATGCGCTGGCCGTGGGGAAGACTGTCGGAGCAGTGCGCCGCCGTTCACGGTCGAGAGAAAGGCGCGCGATGACGGACGTGCATGTCGTGCTTCCGCAGCGACCGATCGAGACGATCGAGGAGTATCTCGACGCGGGCGGCGGCGAGGGCTTGCGCGCGGCGCGGGCGCTGGGTCCCGAGGGAACGATCGACGAGATCGCGGCCGCCGGGCTGCGCGGCCGCGGCGGGGCAGGCTTCAGCACCGCCGCCAAGTGGGCTTCGGTGCGTTCAGGCCCGGGCTCACGGCGCTATGTCGTGGCGAACGGCGCAGAAGGGGAGCCCGCAACGTTCAAGGATCGTGCCCTGCTCCGGCGCGACCCGTACCGCGTGGTGGAGGGAGCGGCGATCGCGGCGATCGCGGTCGGCGCGGACGACATGTTCCTCGCGACGAAGCGCTCGTACGAGGAGGCGGCGGCGAACCTCCGCCGGGCCGCCGAGGAGCTCGCAGGAGCAGGTCTTCTCGGGAACGTGAGCGTCACCGTCGTCGAGGGCCCCGGGGAGTACCTGTTCGGGGAGGAGAAGGCGCTGCTCGAGGTGATCGAGGGGCACGAGCCGCTCCCTCGGCTGCTGCCCCCGTGGCAGCACGGGTTGTTCGCAACGGCGCCGTCGGGAGGGTGGGAGGCAGAGAGCGCGGGGGTGACCGACGTCGGCGAGAGCAATCCCACCGTGGTGAACAACGTCGAGACGCTCGCTGCCGCCGCGCACATCCTCGGGCGTGGCGCCAACTGGTTCCGCAGCATGGGCACCGACGAGTCACCCGGCACCGTGATCGTGACCATCGTGGGCGACGTCGTGGCTCCGGGAGTGCACGAGGTCGAGCTGGGCACGCCTCTGTCCGACGTGCTCGCGCTCTGCGGGGGGCCGCGTCCCGGAAGGGTGCTGCGGGCCGCCTTCTCGGGGGTCTCGAACCCGGTGCTCCCGGCGGAGGACTTCGAAGTTCCGCTCTCGTACGAGGGCCTCGCAGCCTGTGGCTCGGGCCTCGGCGCCGCCGGCTTCGCAATCTACGACGACACCGCCGACATGGTGGACGTCGCGCGAACGTTGTCGCGCTTCCTCGCGGTCGAGTCGTGCGGTCAGTGCCCGCCCTGCAAGCGGGAGTCGATCGCGATCACCGATCAGCTCGACGCGATCATCGAAGGCCGCGCCGACGACACGACCCTGGCCCAGATCGGCCGGTCCCTCCAGCTCGTCACCGACGCGAACCGTTGTTACCTGGGGACCCAGGAGCAGAACGTCGTCTCCAGCATCATGCGCACGTTCCCCGAGGACTTCGCCCTCCACCTGGAAGGCTCAGCCGTGTCGCAGCGCAGGGTGCAGGTTCCGCTCGTGGCAGACATCACGGACGCGGGCGAGATCGTCTACGACGAATCGCACGCGAGGAAGCAGCTGGACTGGACGTACCGCGCGGTCGGCGCGGATCACTGACCCTGTGCCGTCCCGCCGTTGCCGCCGTTCGTCCTGAAGCGCCCGCCTCCGAAGCCGCCGCCTCCGCCTCCGAAGAACGCGCCTCCGCCCGCGCTACCCGCAGGCACCTCGGCGATGGAACGTGCCGTCACGGAAGTGGCATTCGCCCCTCCGCTGTTGTTGGTCGTGGCGACGCGGACGTTGGTGCCCGGTGTGAGGTCGCTCTTGGATCCCGTGACCGTCTTCGTGATCGTGGTCGACGGCGTGATCGTGACCTTGACGTCGTTGCCACGGGCGTTGGCGATCGTCACCACGTCACCCGACACCGACTTGACGCGACCGGCGACGCCCAGCGCTCCGAGCCTTGCGCCAACGCGCGGGCCGTTCGCCGCGGCACCACCGTTGCCGCCATTGCCGCCGCCGTTGCCGCCACCGAAGGGGAACCCGTTGGCCGTGTTGCCGGCGGGGAGCTTCCCGTCCCGGTACTGGGCGATGGCATCGCTCAGCGTCTTGGGGCCGCTGCTCCCGCTCGAGCCCGAGTGGCCGATGAAGTAGCCGCCGACGGCGCCGACGACGAGCATGGCGAGTGAGAGCAGGATCGCGCTCCCGGACTTCATCATCTTGGGTGCGGGCGCGGCCGCCGGCACAGGAGCGGTGGGGGCTTGGGAAGCGGGGGTGGACCCGGCGGCCGGGTCGGGAGGGATCGGCGTCATGCCGGGCGTGTCGTTCATCTGCTCGCTGTCCTCTGCTCGCTGTGTCGGGTGCTGGCGATGTGCGTGACAACGCTGCTCGACGGAGCTAAGAGGCCACCCAACCGAGTCTGAGAACTCCTTGAGATCATTGGGCCACGAACGGTCCCATCTACACCGTTCGTCCATATGCAAAACACGGCAAACGCACAGGCAGTTCACAGCATTTCTTGAGGGATTCCGGCGAGGATCGTCGGGTACCGACGCGGGACCCTCCCGGTGCGCGTCCGAACGAGCTCAGGGATTCGTCGATGAGTGCAGCTGCATCGGAGCCACCGCAGGCGTTGGCGACACCACCCGCTCAGAGCTGGGCCGACCGGCTGAAGCATCCCGCTGTCGTCGTCCCCGCGATCGCGGTGCTCGCGTTCGGCGTCTGGTTCGTTGCGATCCGCAAGACCGGCGGGTCCTCCTCCAACAGCACCCCGACCCTCGCCAACCAGGTCGTGACCGTGACGCGTGGTCCGATGGGCACGACCGTGTCCGCGCAAGGAACGGTCGCCGCGGCGCAGACCGACAACCTGAGCTTCGGATCGGCGGGCACGGTCACCGCGGTGAACGTCACCGCCGGACAGGCCGTGACGGCCGGCCAGGTCCTCGCGACCGTCAACTCCGCGCAGCTGCAGTCCGCGGTCGCCTCCGCGCAGTCGACGGTGGCGAGCGCGCAGGCGTCACTCGCCGACGACGAGGCATCCGGAGCCTCCAGCGAGCAGGTCACCGCAGACCAGACGAGCGTGACCTCGGCGAACGACGCGCTCGCCGCGGCGCAGACGGCCCTCAGCGGGGCGTCCCTCGTCTCCACTTTCAACGGGACGGTCTCCCAGGTGAACGTGACGGTCGGCGAGCAGCTCTCCGGCTCGGGGTCGGGCGGGACGAGCTCCACCGGTACGGGCAGCGGCTCCGGTCAGTCGACCGCGTCCGTCGGATCGAGCACGAGCAGCAATTCGGCGCGGGGGATCCTGAGCGCCCTCAGCTCCGGCTCTTCCAGCTCGTCGTCCAGCTCGAACCCGCAGATCCAAGTCGTGAGCAAGGGCACGTACACGGTCCAGCTCCCCCTCAGCTCGAGCGACATCGGCAGCGTCAAGGTCGGCCAACCCGTCAGCTTGACCGTCACGACGGCGAGCGGCGGCGGGCTCGGCGGCCTGGGCGGAGGTGGCGCGTTCGCCCGACTGTTCGGCGGTGGCGGTGGTGCGGCCGCGTTCGGCGGGGGAGGCAACGGCGGCACCAACCGAAGCACCGGAACGAACGGACGTGGGACGACGGGACGTGCCGGCGGCGCGACCGCGCAGGGCAAGGTCACGTCCGTCAGCAAGGTCGCGACCGCCAGCTCGGGGGTTGCGACCTTCCCGGTGACGGTGACGTTCACCGATCCGTCCAACAACATCTTCGTGGGCTCGACCGTGACGGGTGCGATCACCACGAACACGCGCCAGAACGTTCTCCAGGTGCCTGTCCGCGCGGTGACGAACACCAATGGCACCTCGACGGTCGAGGTCTCGAAGAACGGCAGCGCGAACGGGCCGACGGAGACCCGCACCGTCAAGACCGGTCTCACGGCGAACGGCATGATCGAGATCACGAGCGGGCTGCGCCAAGGCGACAAAGTCGTCGTCAGCTTCCCCAACCTGCGCAACCTGCCGCTCCCGACCGGTAACGGTCAGACGCGCGGTGGGAACGGCACCGGCGGCTTCGGCGGCTTCGGTGGTGGTGGCGGCGGCGGAACGGGCGGGGGCCAAACCCCGTGACGCAGACACCCAACGGGCAAGTGGCGCCGCGCGTGCCGGTGATCGAGCTCCTCGACGTCGGCAAGATCTACAAGAGCGGCGAGCTCGAGGTCGTCGCGGTGCAGGACGTGTCGATGCGGATCGACGAGCGCGAGTTCATCGCGATCACGGGGCCGTCGGGCTCCGGGAAGTCGACGCTGATGCACATCCTGGGATGCCTCGACGTACCGACCTCGGGTGCCTTCCGTCTCGCCGGGCACGACGTCCAGGAGTTCGACGAGGACCGCCTCGCCGACGTGCGCAACCTGTTCATCGGGTTCGTGTTCCAGCAGTTCAACCTGCTCGCCTACCTCACGGCGTGGAGGAACGTCGAGCTCCCGCTCATCTACGCCGGCCTGGCCCCGGACGAACGCCGGCAGCGCGCCCTCGTCGCGCTCGACCGTGTCGGTCTCGGAGACCGCGCCGACCACCGGCCCGGCGAGCTCTCCGGCGGGCAGCAGCAACGCGTCGCCATCGCGCGCGCCATCGTCAACGAGCCGGCGATGATCCTTGCCGACGAGCCCACCGGCAACCTCGACTCGACCTCGACGCACGACGTGCTCGGCCTCCTCGAGGAGCTCAACGCTGACGGGCGCACGATCGTGCTCATCACGCACGAGCACGACATCGCGCATCGCGCCGCGCGCGTCGTGGAGATGCGCGACGGCCGGATCTGGTCCGACCAGGCAGGTGTCGCGCACGAGCCGGTGCCGTCATGAACTGGAGCGAGACGCTGCGGACCGCCACGGAGGCCGTCCGGACGCACCGCCTCCGTTCGGCGCTCACGATGCTCGGGATCCTCATCGGGATCACGGCCGTCGTCCTGACGGTGGGCATCGGCCAGGGCGCCCGGGCCGACGTGCAGAACCAGATCAACCAGCTCGGCACCAACATCCTCGTGGTGTCCCCGGGCAGCACCACGAGCAGCTCGGGGGCCCGCGCAGGCTTCGGCTCGGCCTCGACGCTCACCGTGCAGGACGCGAACGCGCTTGCCAAGCCTGCGGTCGCCCCCGACGTGCAGGCGGTTGCGCCGGCGTCGAACACGTCGGCGTCACTCAGCTACAACTCCGCCAACTGGACCACCACGCTCACCGGCACGACGCCGAGCTGGCAGACGGTCCGCTCACGCGGTGTTTCCTCGGGCCGCTTCATCTCGAACGCCGACGAACGCTCTGCCGCGACGGTGATCGTCCTCGGGCCCGACACCGTCAAGGAGCTGTTCAACAACGCCAACCCGATCGGGCAGTCGGTCACCTTCAACGGCGTCGAGCTCGAGGTCGTGGGTGTGCTGAAGCCGCTGAGCTCCTCGGACGCGACCTCGAACAACGACCTCGCCATCGTGCCCATGAGCACCTACGCGCAGCGGCTCGTGGGCGGGAGCAATCGCGACTCCGTCAGCTCGGTGTACGTCAAAGCCACATCGGCCCACACGCTCTCGGCCGCGTACCAGGAGACGAACGCGCTCCTGCTGAACGCGCACCGCATCACCAACGCCAACAACGCGGACTTCTCGATCGCAACGCAGCAGTCGATCCTCAGCGCGGCAACCTCGGTGGACGACACGCTCACGGTGATGCTCGGCGGGATCGCCGTTATCGCGCTGCTCGTCGGTGGCATCGGCGTCATGAACATCATGCTCGTCTCGGTCGCCGAGCGGATCCGCGAGATCGGCCTGCGCAAGGCCCTCGGCGCGCGTCCCAAGCTGATCCGACGCCAGTTCCTCGTGGAGGCGAGCGTGCTCGGGCTCGCGGGCGGGGTGCTCGGCGTGCTGCTGGGTCTGCTCGGTGCCGTCCTCATCCCGGCGTTCAGTGACTCGCGGGTGATCATCTCTCTTCCGGCGGCGCTCGCGGCGATCGTCGTCGCGGTGGGCATCGGCGTCGCGTTCGGCGTGTACCCCGCCTCGCGCGCCGCGCGCCTGGCTCCGATCGACGCGCTGAGGAGCGAGTAGGCATGCTGGAGCCACAAGAGCGCACCGCGCCCGTGACAGGCGAGCCGGCGCCCGTTGCCGCACCGTTCTCCGCCGCTCCTGGGTCGGCGAACGGTGATCGTTGGGCGACGCTGTTCCCTGCTGAGGGCTCGCAGGCTGCGCATCCTCCGTGGTGGCAGCGCCGGTGGCGCTTGCTGGTGGCCGCGGCCGTGGTGCTCGCGCTCGTGGCGACGACACTTGTCGCAACCGATGCGTTCGGCTCGAAGCCGCCCGTCTATCGCAGCGCGACGGTGGCCGACCATCCCGTCAGTGCGGTCGTCGACGGCGTCGCGACGATCGAGCCTGTCTCACAGGCCACGGTGGCCTTCCCCGTCGGAGGGACCGTCGCGAATGTCGACGTGGCGGTCGGGCAACAGGTGACGGCGGGCCAAGCCCTCGCGAACCTCGACACCCAGACGCTGATGACGACGCTCCACACGCGCCAGGCCGCGCTCGCACGCGCACAGCTCACGCTCTCCAAGGCGCTGGCAGGTGACGCGGTGGGCTCACCGTCGGCAGGGACCGGTGGCGGAGGTGGCGCCGCCGGTGGCGGCAGTTCGTCGACCGGGTTCCAGACCGCGAGCACCGCAACGTCTCCTTCGGGCATCGTGCTCACCGCGGCGTTCTCGAGCCCGGGCGGTCTCGCTCAGGCGCAGCAGGCGGTCCTGCAGGCGCAGCAACAGGTGGACGCGGCGCTCGCGGCGTCGCAAGTGGCCGTCCAACAGGAGGCCAGCGTCTGCGCGAACGTCACGACCACGGCCCAGGGAGCAGGTGCTCCTGGCGGTGTGCGCACGTCAGGAACGTTGACCGCCTGCCAGACGGCAATTCAGAACGTCGAGAACGCGCAACAGCAGGTCACGGCCGCGCAGACGGCGCTCGCGCACGCGACGAGCGCGCTCGACGCGTTGCTCGGCCAGCGGGCTTCGAACCCGGGCGGCCAGGGCGGCTCGCAGGCGCCGTCCGGAGGTGCGACAGGGTCCGGCTCCGGCTCGACGACCGGCTCCGGCTCGGGGGGCGCCAACTTCGGAGGGTCGGGCGGCTCCCGGTCCGGCGCGGGGAGCCAGTCGCGCGGTGCGACCGCGAGCGGTCCCACCGCCGCCGACCTCGTGGCGTTCCAGGCGTCGGTCGACGCAGCGCAGGCGCAGGTCGCGGTTGCCTACCAGGCAGTGGCCCAGGCCACGATCGCGACACCGATCGCCGGCACCGTGATGGCCCTCAACCTCGCAGCCGGTGACTCAGTGTCCGCCGGCTCGTCGACGGAGAACGTCGTCATCGCAGGCCCGGGCGGGTACGAGGTCTCGACGACGGTCGGCGTCACGCAGATCCCCGACATCGCGCTCGGACAGCCCGCGACCGTCGTCCCTGACGGCTCGCACCGGGTGCTCCCCGGCAGAGTGGTGCAGATCTCGACCACTCCGACCTCCTCGAGCAGCAGCGACCCGACGACCTACACGGTCGTCGTGGGGCTGACCAACCCGACCGCGAAGCTGAACAACGGAGCGACCGGCTCGGTGTCGATCGTGACCAAGCGCGTCACGTCGGCGCTCGCGGTCCCGACCTCCGCGATCGTCACGAACGGCACGCGGCACTCGGTGATGCTGCTCGACGGCGGCAAGGCCAGCTCGGTGAACGTCGGAGTAGGGGTTCTGGGCGCGACATGGACGCAGGTGACCAGCGGCCTGCATCGCGGCCAGCACGTCGCGCTCGCCACCGTGAGCGCACCGTTGCCCAGCTCCGCTACCAACTCCACCAACGGCACCAACCGCAACGGCGGTCGCGGCGGTACCGGGTTCGGCGGCGGTGGCGGCGGGTTCCGGGTCCGCTTCGGGGGCGGCGCCGGGGGCTGACCCTCGCTCAGCCGTGCGCCTGCCCGCCGTCGGCACGCGCCGGAGCGTGATGCTCGCACTGCGCCACGGAAGCACCACCCGCACGTCGTCGCTCGTGCGCGAGCCACAGGAGCACAGCGAACACCCCGAGGAACGCGATGTTGAGGAACGTCGTGTAGTTCCAGGAGAAGTGGGTTTCGACGATCATCTCCGGCCGTTCCGTGGGGATCGCTCCCGCTGCTGCGAACAAGCCTTCGGTGATGAGCCCTGCGGCTGCCATCACGGCCCAGAAGAGCAGGAACAGCCGGGCCGTGACACGCGCTCCGTAGTACTTCCGGTAGATCAACACCAGCGGGAACGCGATGAGGTCCGCGAACAGGAAGCTGATCACCCCGCCGAAGCTGATGCCTCCGTGCCACAGCGCCGCCGCCATCGGGACGTTGCCGATGGAGCAGACGAAGCTGATGCACGCGATCAGCGGGCCGACGATCGCGTTCTCGAGGCTCGTCCAGAAGCCGTGCCCGTGCAGGAAGAGCTCGTTCCACACGCTCGTCGGGACGAGCACCGCGAGAAAGCCCGCGACGACGTACCCGATGACGAGCTCCCGTCGGAGCATTCGCAGGTCGGCCATCGTGTAGCTCGCGGCGTCGGACCACGCTGCTCTCGAACGGAGCTTGGTTCCCCAGGGCTCGCGCTCGAGCTCCGCCTGGCGCTCGTCGCTGACTCCCGCCATGGCCTGATGGTCGTGCCCGCCTTCGTCGTGCTCCATGTGCGACCGCGCGCGCCGCACGACCGCTCCCGTCAGCACGAAGCCGCCGAACACGGCGAGCAGCGTGATCATGATCGGGCCACCGACGAACTCGGCTGCCGCGAACTGCCAGCCCATGAGCACGATCAGGACGATGCCGAGCTCGATCACCAGGTTCGTCGACGCGAACATGAACACCATCGACGAGATGAAGTCGGCACCCTTCTGAAAGATCGACTTCGCCATCGCAGTCGCCGCATACGAGCAGCTGGACGACACCATGCCGAGACCCGTGGCACGCGCAACGGCCTTCGGGCCGTGATCGGGCAGGATCCGTTGCATCTCTGCGCGTGTGGCGAAGGCTTGCACCACTCCCGAGAGCATGAAGCCGAGCACCAGGGCCCAGAGCGTCTCCCAGAACATGAAGAACGCCTCGCGCAGCGACCGCCCGATGTCGGCGATCGTCAGGGCGAGCGTCACGATCGCACCATCCGAGCGATCGCCGCGGAAGCCTCGTCCAGCTTCTCGGCGGCCGCCTGACCGCCGGCATCGACGGCGTCCGTGACGCAGTGTGCGAGGTGATCGTCGAGGAGCAGGAGTGCCGTGGACTGCAGCGAGCGCGTCGTCGACGCGACCTGGTCGAGGATGTCGATGCAGTAGCGGTCCTCCTCGACCATGCGCGCCAGGCCGCGCACCTGGCCCTCGATGCGCTTCAGCCGCTTGAGGATCGCCTCACGGTCGTCGCTGTATCCGGGCATGGTTCCTCCGTGTTGACACTCTGCTGCTGATGGCCGTCTGATTCTATACTCATACCCCCTAGGGGTATAGAGCGGAATCGGAAGGCGGGACTGTGCCGGGCCGTCGCTAGAACGCGTTCCACATGCCGGAATAGGCTCCACGACCATGTACATCGGACTGACGCCCGACCTGGAGTCCCTGCGCGACGAGCTTCGGAGCTACTACGAGAAGCTCCTCACGCCCGACGTCGAGGAGGAGCTCTCGCACAGCGAAGGGGTCGGGCCTGCGCCGCGGGCGATCACGCGGCAGATGGCCGCCGACGGCTGGCTCGGGATCGGATGGCCGAAGGAGTACGGCGGGCAGGGCCGGACCGCGGTCGAGCAGTTCGTGTTCTTCGACGAATCCATGCGTGCGGGCGCGCCGGTGCCGATGCTCACCATCAACTCCGTTGCGCCGACGATCATGCGCTACGGCTCACAGGAGCAGAAGGACTTCTACCTGCCCAAGATCCTGGCCGGCGAGATCCACTTCGCGATCGGGTACACGGAGCCCGAGGCCGGCACGGACCTCGCGTCATTGAAGACGCGCGCCGTGCGCGACGGCGACGAGTACGTGATCAACGGCCAGAAGATCTTCACGAGTCTCGCGACCGACGCTGACTACATCTGGCTCGCGGTGCGCACGGACCCCGACGCGAAGAAGCATCGCGGCATCTCGATCATCATCGTGCCGACCGACGCGGAGGGCTTCAAGTGCGAACCCATCCGCAACATGGGTGGCCTCAACACGAACATCACCTTCTACGAGGAGGTCCGTGTGCCGGCGGGCAACCTCGTCGGCGGCGAGAACCAGGGCTGGAACCTGATCACCAACCAGCTGAACCACGAGCGGGTCACCCTGTGCTCGAGCGGAGTGGTGGAGCGGGAGCTCGAGGACGTGACGGCGTGGGCCAAGGAGACGCGGCTCGCGGACGGGAGGCGTGTCATCGACCAGGAGTGGGTGCAGGTCAGCCTGGCGCGCATCCACGCTCGGCTCGAGTTCCTGCGCCTCGCGAACTGGAAGGTCGCGGCCGAGGCCACGCAGGGCATACAGCTCAACCCCGCGGACGCATCGACGATCAAGGTCTTCGGGACCGAGTTCTACCTGGAGGCGTTCCGTGCGCTCATGGAGATCGTCGGGTCCCAGGCGGTCGTCCAGGGAAGATCTGCGGCGAACGTTCTGCACGGCCGGCTCGAGTCGCGTGTGCGGAGCATGCACATCCTCACGTTCGGTGGGGGCACGAACGAGATGCAACGCGACCTGATCGCCATCTTCGGGCTCGGCATGCCCGGCTCACCCCGCTAGACCGAAGGCGAGGACTAGCGGCGCAGGTACCCTGCGCCGCCCGAGCCGGGGCCCGAGCGGCCTGCGACGCAGTCGCAAGAGCGGAAAGTTAGGAGCCATTGTGGACTTCAGCCTCACCGACGAGCAGCAGGAGCTGCGCGGTCTCGCCCGGCAGATCTTGTCGGACCGGATGACGATGGGGAACCTCCGCGAGCTCGACTCCAGCGAGAGCTGGTTCGATCGCGACACGTGGCAGGAGCTCGCCAAGGCGAACCTGCTCGGCATCGCGCTCCCGGAATCGGTCGGCGGGCTCGGGTACGGGTTCCTCGAGCTCTGCCTCCTGCTCCAGGAGCAGGGCAGGACCGTCGCGCCGCTCCCGTTGTTGCACACCCTCGTGTCGACCTCCCTGTTCGTCGCCGAGTTCGGCACGGACGAGCAACGGGCCGGGACAGCGCCGATCGTGCGCGGAGAGATGATCGCGACCGCCGCGCTGTCGGAGGTCCGCACACCCGCGACCGAGCCGCGGACCACGGCCGAGCGCGACGGGAGCACGTGGCGGATCAGCGGGCAGAAGACCTGTGTCCCCGTGGCCCACCTCGCCGACTGGGTGCTCGTGCCCGCAAGGACCGAAGCCGGCATCGGCATGTTCTTCGTCGAGCCCGGTGCCAAGGGTGTCGAGCTCGCGCGCCAGGAGACGATGAGTCACGAGCCGCAGTTCCTCATGACGCTCGACGGCGCCGAGGTCGACGACTCGATGCGCATCGGGGAGATCTCGCAGGACGGATCCAACCTGCGTTGGGTGCTCGAGCGCACGATGGTGGGTCTCTGCGCGATCAGTGCCGGAGCCGCGGAGGAGGGTCTCCGCATCACCGCCGAGTACACGACCAACCGCAAGCAGTTCGATCGGGCGATCGGAACGTTCCAGGCAGTCGGTCAGCGGCTCGCCGACGCGTACATCGACACCGAGGCGATCGAGCTGACGATGTTGCAGGCCGCGACGCACCTGGCACAGGGCCAGGAGTCCGGTGCCGAGGTGGCGACCGCGAAGTTCTGGGCCTCCGACGGCGGGAATCGCGTCGCGCACGCCCTGTTGCACGTGCACGGCGGGATCAGCATCGACCTCGACTACCCGATCCACAGGTACTTCCTGTGGCTCAAGCAGAACGAGTTCACGCTCGGAGCGGCGACTCCTCAGCTCGTCGAGCTGGGTGCGCTGATCGCAGCGACCCCGTAGCCCTGGCAACATCGCCCGCCGCGCCGCACACGAGGACGTACTCCGTGTTGCGGAGGTGCGAGATCTTGCCCACTCGGCGCCCGGTGTGGTCGTGGATGCCGATCTGCGCTCCCACGTAGCGCTTCGAATCGAACGTGAGCACCTCGACGGTGCCCCTGCACGCGCACATGTCGATCAGCTCCTGGAGCGCGATCCAGCTCTCGTCGTTGTAGGAGAGGACGAGCAGGCGGGCGTCGATCTGCTCGACGCACCGCCGGAGAGCGTCCGGCATCTCGCGCCGCTTGTTGAACGCGCTCTTGGTGCTCTCGTCGCGCGCATCCGTGCGCTTCTGCGCGATCCCGTATGCCTCGGGAGAATCCCAGGCAACGAGTGTCTCCCAAACGTGGTAGTTCGTGAAGTAGCGGTGCTGGTTGTACGGCGGATCGAGATACGCGAGGTCGAACGATCCGAGCCCGGCGGCGAGCTGCACGGCGTCCCCTCGGCGGACTGCACCGCCGCCGTCGAGGAGCTCGGGCTGCCGGAGCTCCAGCGGGTTCCGCGCTCGCGGTGCCCACTGCTTGAGGTAGGCCATCTGCACGCCGGTCGTCGAGTCCACACGGTCGGCGGCCTCGATGAGGCTGGTCAGCAGCACCGGGTCGTCGCCGTAGTCGTCACGGATGGCCTGCCGCACGGCGTCGATCCGTTCGCCGTTCTCCGGCCGGAAGAAGCGCGAGGCCAGGCAGAAGGTCTCGGTGACGTAGCCCGGCTCGCCGGGCAGCGCGTTGAGCCGGGCAAGGCGCCGATCGAGCTCGTGCACGTCGACCGAACGCGCATCGGTCGCGATGTAGCAGCGTGCGAACACCTCCGAATAGCGCGCGGCGTCCACGGCGGTGACGCGCGCGCCTCGCTCCTTGAATTCCTGCGCGACCCGCGTCGTGCCGGTGAACAGATCGAGCGCGGTGGATGCGCCCGACGCGGAGAGCATCTCGCCCAACACCGGCACGAGCCGCCGTTTGGAGCCGAGGTACTTGATGATGCGTCGCACGCTACCGGGGCCGAGCCGTAGTCTCCGGGACCATGTCGGTCGACAGCTCCGAGAGCTCGTGGTGGCAGGAAGGCGTCCTGTACCAGATCTATCCGCGGTCGTACATGGACACGAACGGCGACGGCGTCGGAGACGTTCGCGGCGTCACGCGGCGGTTGGACCATCTGCAGTGGCTCGGCGTACGCGGCATCTGGCTCAGCCCGGTCACCGTCTCACCGAACGCGGACTACGGCTACGACGTCGCGGACTACTGCGACGTCGACCCGACGCTCGGGACGTTGGCCGACGTCGACGAGCTGATTGCCGAGGCAGCGGCCCGCGGTATCCGCGTCTTGCTCGACCTCGTGCCGAACCACACGAGCACCGAGCATCCGTGGTTTCGCGAATCCCGGTCCTCGCGCGACAACCCGAAGCGCGACTGGTACGTCTGGCGCGATCCCAAGACCGACGGGTCCCTGCCGAACAACTGGGTCGGGAGCTTCGGGGGCCCGGCGTGGACGCTGGACGAGACGACCGGCCAGTACTACCTGCACAACTTCCTTCCCTCGCAGGCCGACCTCAATTGGTGGAACGAGGACGTGCGCGATGCGTTCGACGACATCCTCCGCTTCTGGTTCGACCGCGGGGTCGCGGGCTTCCGGGTCGACGTCGCGCACATGATCGTGAAGGACAAGCAGCTCCGCGACAATCCGCCTGCGACGCGTGATGATCCCTTCCTCGAGCAGGTGCGCGGCCAGCGGCCGGTCTACAGCGAGTGCCGTCCCGAGGTGCACGACGTGCATCGCCGGCTACGCGCGGTGGCCGACTCGTACGATCCGCCGCGGATCCTCGTCGGCGAGACGTTCCTGCCCCACGTCGACGACGTCCTCGCGTTCTACGGCAAGGGCGACGAGCTGAACCTCGCGTTCAACATCCCGTTCGTGCACGCGCCGCTCGCCCCGGAGCCGATGCGCGAGCTCATCGAGCGCACCGAGGCGGGCATGCCCGAGGGCTGCACACCGGTCTGGGTGGGCAGCAACCACGACGTGCCGCGGTTCCCGACGCGGTGGGCCGGGGGTGACCCGGCGCTCGCGCGCTGCGCGCTGATGCTGTTGCTCTGCCTCCGGGGAGCGATCTTCCTCTTCGAAGGCGACGAGCTCGGCATGGTCGACACTCCCATCCCGCAGGAGGAGCTGCGCGACCCGGTCGGCATCCGGTTCTACCCCGTGTACGGGCGCGACCCCGAGCGAACACCGATGCAGTGGGCCGACGTGCCCGGCGCAGGATTCACCGAGCCCGGCGTGGAGCCGTGGCTCCGGTTCGGTGACCTGTCCTGCAACGTGGAGGATCAGCGGCGCGATCCGGGGTCGTTCCTCTCCCTCTGCCGTGACCTCATCGGATTGCGCGACGCGCTCCCCGACCTTCGGTTGGGCGCGTACGCGCCGATCGACGCGCCGGAGGGCATGCTCGCGTTTCGGCGCGGCGATCGAACGGTGGTCGCGCTCATGATCACGGCGGACGCCGGCGCGCTCGAGGGGGTCACGGGCAGCATCCGTGTGTGCACGAACCGGGATCGTGACGGCGAGCGCGCCGAGGGCACGCTCGAGCTCAGGCGCGGCGAAGGGGCGGTGCTGCTGCTCGATCCGCAGCTGCCCGGTTAGCCGTCGTGTGAAGCCGTCCAGGCCAGGAGCTCGTCTGCAGGGAGCGCGTTCACGACGCGGTCTCGCGTGATCCCGGTCTCTGCCACGCGGGTGCATCCGTAGGGGTGCCACGAGAGCTGACCGGGTGCGTGCGCGTCGGTGTCGATCGAGATCTTGCAGCCCATCTCGTCGACGAGCGCGAGGAGCCGTCGCGGAGGATCGAGCCGCTCCGGTCGGCAGTTGACCTCGACGGCCGTGTCGAACTCTGCGCATGCCGCGAACACGAGCTCGGCGTCGAACGTGCTCTCCTTGCGGCCACGGCCCTTGATCAGCCGTCCGGTGCAGTGCCCGAGGATGTCGACGTGCGGGTTGGACACCGCGCCGATCATCCTGGCGGTCATCGCCCGCTCCTCCATGCGCAGCTCGGAGTGCGAGCTCGCGACCACGACGTCTAGCTCTGCGAGCAGCTCGTCCTCCTGGTCGAGGGAGCCGTCGTCGAGGATGTCCACCTCGATCCCGGTGAGGACGCGGAACGGTGCCAGCTCTTCGTTGAGCGCGGCGAGGATGTCGAGCTGCTCGCGAAGCCGCTCGGCAGACAAGCCGTGCGCGATCGAGAGCCTCGGCGAGTGATCCGTGAGCGCGATGTACTCGTGGCCGAGCTCCATGGCGGTGCGCGCCATGGTCTCGATGGGCGAGCCGCCGTCGGACCAGTTCGAATGCAGGTGCAGGTCGCCGCGCAACCACTGCCGGACCTCGCTCGCAGCCTCGTCGACCGTTTCGGCCGAGTCGAGCTCGAGCCGCTCCAGGTAGGAGGGGGTCTTGCCCTCGAGCGCCTCCGTGATCACGCGGGCCGTGGTGTCGCCGACCCCGGGGAGCTCCCGGAGACGACCCTGCTCAGCGAGCGCTCGCAGCGCATCGGGCCCCTGCTCACCGACGACGCCGGAGGCCTTGCGGAACGCGTCCACCTTGTAGGTGGGTGCCTGCTGCTGCTCGAGCAGGAAGGCGATCCGCTCGAGGGCGGCCAACGGCTCCATACGCTTCGACGGTACCCTGAGACGCGTGCCTGACACCGATGAGACCGTGACCGTCGAGCGGATCATTCCGGCTCCCCCCGACAAGATCTTCGACTTGCTCGCAGACCCGGCGAAGCACCGCGAGATCGATGGCTCCGGCACGGTCCGGAACTGCAAGGGCGGATCCCAGCGTTTGGCGCTCGGATCCAAGTTCGGGATGTCCATGAAGATCGGGATCCCGTACTCGATGGTGAGCACCGTCATCGAGTTCGACGAGGACCGTCGCATCGCGTGGCAGACGTGGCCTCCGGTCAAGTTCAGCGACAAGCTGGCCGGCGGCCGCATCTGGCGCTACGAGCTCGAGCCGGTCGACGGCGGCACTCGGGTGACGGAGACCTGGGACATCTCGCAGGAGCGCGTGAAGGTGTTCGTTCGAGCCGCGCGCAACAAGACGCGCGAGAACATGGAGCAGACGCTCGCGCGCATCGAGCAGCTCGTCACGGCCTAGCGCGGGCTCGCCATGCGTCGCAGCTACGCCTGTCGGCTCGAGCTCGCCGACGTATCCGGGCGCGATCCGCTCACCGCGCGGGCGGTGGCCAAGCAATGGGTCGGACGGCAATACGGCGGGTGGCCGCACGATGCCGAGGACACGTGGCACCCCGCGCCCGGCGTCACCATCCGTTGGCGGCTCCTGCACGATCCGGAACGCGACGACGAGGCCTTCGAGCTGACATGGACGCACCCGTACGAGCGTGACGAGACGCTCTGGTGCACCACGACAATCCAGATCTCGACGACGGGTGGCACCGACGGCACGGTGTTGCTCATCGAGCAGCTGGACGCGTCGGACGCGCGCGTCTCAGAGGGCCCTCGGCTCCGGACGCAACGTCCCGAGGTCGTCCGGGAGATCGTGCAGTCGGTCGGTTGCGTCGACGGCGGTTGGACGCTCGACGCGGCTCCTCGCCGGGTCGCCGCCGATCGCGCGATGGAGCTCGACGCGTTCGTCCGGGGTGATCGGCGCCTTCCGGTCGTGCTGGTCGCGGCGGATCGCCAGAGCCGGGTACGCGCCGACGCCGACCGGTTCGCGGACGACCTCGTCGGCCTCGCACACGTCGTCGTCCTGCCGGACGAGGAATCGGTGACGGCCGTCGATCGCGAGCTCGGATCCGGACGGGGCGCGCCCGCTGGCGGCGTTCGCCTGTTGTGGCCGTCGTGGCGCTCCTCCGATCCGCCTGCAAGGCACCCGCGATGGGCGGCAGAGGACGTTGCCGGGCCGGAGGGGCCGCGACCGCGTGTGGCGGAGGCGCTCCTCGATCGTGTCGTCGACGCCGCGACACTTCACATCGAACCGATCCCGGACGTCGACCGTCTGGTCCGGCGGCGCGCCGAGACCGAGCAGCACGAGCGGCGAGCCGATCTCGAGAAGCTGCGCCGCGCCGTGGAGGACGACCGCGCGGCGGCCGAGGAGCTGATCGGCGAGTACCAGACCGAGCTGAGCCTCGCCGACGAGAACGTGCGAGACCTCGAGACGCGGCTGGAGCAGGAGCGGACGGCGCGCCTGCGCGCGGAGGAGGCGTATCTGTGGGTCGCCAGTCAGGGCTTGGCCGATCGCGGGCCCGAGGTCCCGAGCCTCCTCGCCGCGGTCCGGCTCGCAGCGGCGAGCCTGCCGCACCTCGTCGTCCTGCCCGAAGCGGAGCGCTCGGCGCGCGCATGGCAGTTCGACCGTGCCGGTCTCGTGCTCGACGACCTGCGCAAGCTCGACGCGGTCGCCGGCGACTGGGCCGCGGGCACGCTGCGTGGTGATTTCGCGACCGCGTGCCGGGAGCGCGGGCTCGATTGGGTCCGCGGCATCAGCGAGTCCGCCGAGGGGAAGCACTCCTCCGAGTACCTGCGGACCTATGACGGACGAACCATTCAGCTGGGTCCGCACCTCCGCCGCGGGGGCCGACAACTGCTCCGTATCTACTGTTACCTCGACGAGCGGGCGCATCGCGTCGTCATCGGGCACGTCGGGGGCCATCTGTCCGACCGCACCACGTGATCACAACGCGCTCGCGTCTCGCTCCAGGTCTTCCTCCGCCGAGATGCTCCCTATACTCGACGCCACTCGGAGGGATGACTGAGTGGCCGAAAGTGCTCGCCTGCTAAGCGAGTAGGGGGTGTAGAACCTCCTCGAGGGTTCAAATCCCTCTCCCTCCGCCGCACGCTGACACGAGAGAGCGCATGAGGGACAGGTGTCATCGATGAGCGTCGGCGAGCCCGCTGGGGGACCGGCAACCGCGACACCGGTCCAGGTGCCGGAACGTGATCGGCCACACGTCGCTGCGCTCGTGGAGCTGGGCGCGGCCACGCTGGGAGAGTCGGGCGCGCACGCGATGCGCGCCCGCATCGCACCCGTCTGGAAGGGCGCACGGCTGGCAGCGCGTGCCTACACCGTGTCCTGCACGCCCGGTGACAACCTGCCGATCCACGTCGCGGTCACGCGCGCGCCGCAAGGCTCGGCGCTCGTCATCGAGGTGGGGGACCTGCGGGAGCTCGGTTACTGGGGCGAGGTGCTGACCACCGCGGCGCAGGCACGTGGCCTGACCGGGCTGGTCATCGACGGCGGAGTGCGCGACATCGCCGCACTCGAAGCACGTGGCTTTCCGGTGTTCTGCACCACCACCGCGCTGCGAGGCACCACCAAGCAGAAGCCCGGTGCCATCGACGTCCCGATCCGTTGTGGCGGCATGCCGGTGCACCGTGGCGACTGGATCGTCGGCGACGCCGACGGGGTGGTCGTCGTACCGGGCGACGACCTCGAAGAGGTCCTGAGCGCGGGCCGCGCCCGCGCGGAGAAGGAGCAGCGCATGTTCCGCCTGCTCGGTGAAGGCCGCACCACGCTCGATCTGCTCAGCCTCGACCCCTCGTTGGTCGACGACGGAGCCACGTTCGAGGAGTGAGACCGCGCGCGAGCCGGTGGACGGCGTGAGGAGCTTCGCGTCGGACAACGCGTCCGGCGTCCACCCGAAGGTGCTCGAGGCGATCACGGCAGCGAACATCGATCACGCGCTGGCGTACGGCGACGATCCGTGGACCGAGCGCGCCGTCGAGAGCTTTCGCGAGCTGTTCGGCGCGCCGGTCGAGGTGTTGTTCGTGTGGGGCGGTACGGGAGCCAACGTCGTGGCACTCCAGACCGCGCTCCGCCCGTGGAGCGCGATCGTCTCGACCGACGTCGCACACATCAACACCGATGAGTGTGGTGCGATCGAGCGGTTCACGGGATGCAAGATCCTCGACTTCCCGCGTCCCGACGGGAAGCTCCGGCCGGGGGACGTGGTGGCCGCGCTCGCCGGCCGTGGCGACGAGCACCACGCGCAGGCCTCCGTGGTGTCCGTCACCCAGTGCACCGAGCTCGGCACCGTGTACCAGCCCGACGAGCTCGGAGCGGTCACGACGACCGCACATTCCCACGGGCTGCGCGTCCACATGGACGGCGCGCGTATCGCCAACGCCGCCGTGTCGCTCGGCGCGGATGCGCGTGAGCTTGTCGCGGGCGTCGACGTCTTGTCGTTCGGCGGGACGAAGAACGGGATGATGTACGGGGAGGCCGTCGTATTCTTCGATCCCGAGCTCGCCGAGCACGCAGCCTTCGTGCGCAAGCAGGCCGCCCAGCTGCCTTCGAAGACCCGCTTCGTCGCCGCGCAGTTCGAGGCGCTCCTCGCCGACGATCTGTGGCTGGAGAACGCGCGCAACTCGAACGCGATGGCCCGGCGCCTTCGTGACCAGGTCGCCGACCTCCCCGGCGTCGAGATCGTCCACGCCGTGGAGGCGAACGCCGTCTTCGCGAAAGTGCCCGCTGATGTCGTGCGAGCGGCTCAGGAGGAGTCGTTCTTCTGGGTCTTCGACGAGCCCAGCTCCACGGTCCGGTGGATGTGCTCCTACGACACGACCGAGGCCGATGTCGACGCGTTCGCCGAGCTACTCCGCAAGGTCAGCGAGCAGTAACGAGATTCTCGGGCCGCTCGCCCGAGAGGACCGTACGCACTCCCTCGCACGCGACGCGCGCCATTCTGGTGCGGGTCGCCACCGAAGCAGACCCGATGTGAGGCAGCAGCACCACGCGTGGCGCGTTGAGCAGCTGAGGATGCACCTTCGGCTCTTCCTCGAAGACATCGATCCCGGCGGCGAAGATCGTGCCGCGCTCGAGCGCATCCACCAGCGCGGCCTCGTCGACGACCGGGCCGCGCGCGGTGTTGACGAGCACAGCGGTGGGCTTCATCGACTCGAGCTCAGCCGTGCCTATGAGGTGGCGCGTCCGGTCGTCGAGGGGTACGTGGAGGCTGACGACGTCGGCCTCGCCGAGGAGCTCGTGCAGATCCGCGACGTAGCCGGGCATCCCTGTCGGCGTGCGCGAGTGGTGCAGCACATTCATCGAGAAGCCGGCGGCGCGGCGAGCGACCGCCTGGCCGATCCTGCCGTAGCCGACCAGCCCCAAGGTCGCGCCGTGCACGTCGACGCCGAGATACTGGTTGATGCCCCACCCGTGCCAGGCTCCTGCGCGGAGATCGCGCTCGGCGTCCGACGCCAGCCTCGCTGCCGCGAGGATCAGCAGGAACGCGAGATCGGCCGTGGTCTCGTCGAGCACACCGGGTGTGTTGCACACGGCGATCCCGAGCTCGTCCGCGGCTGTGACGTCGATGTTGTCGTAGCCCACCGCCACGTTCGCGACCACTCGCAGCCTGCCACCCTGCGCGCCGGACTCGAGCACCGCGCGGTCGATGCGATCCGTGAGCAGGCACACGATCGCCTCGGAAGACCGCGCCGCGTCGCAGAGCTGCCCGTGATCGAGCGGGATGTCGTCCTCGGACGGCACGATCTCGTACCCGTCGCGCGCGAGGGGATCAAGGCCCCCCTCCGGGAGGCGACGCGTGACGACGACCCGCGGCACCGGTCAGTGGGTCGTGTAGTCGACGGGACCGGCGTCGCGAACGCCGACCGCGAAGCAGAAGCAGTGGATCGGCGCGTTGTCCGTGACGGGGCGGAGGCTGTGCACCAGGTTCGGAGGGATGTGCACGAGGTCGCCCTGCGCGATCTCGCGCTCTTCGCCGTCGATCGTCATCAGGCCTCGGCCCGAGGTCACGTAGTAGAACTCGTGCGTCGGGTGCGAGTGCGGGTCGACGAGCCCGCCGCCCGCCACCTCGAACTCGCTGACGAGCTCCAGGAAGCCGCCGTCGGTGATGTCCTTCATCTCGCGAGGGTTCACGAGCCACCACACCGGGACCGTGCCGTTGTGCTCCTCCACCGGTGCGACGTCTTCGATGGACCGGACGTCCATG
>DATBHZ010000008.1:0-9352 GCA_036557185.1 Acidimicrobiia bacterium
GCCTCGATGGCGTGGTTGTTCTCCTGGAACCGTTGGACGAGCTCGTCGCGGTCGTTCTGCTTGTACGCCTCGCGCCGCCGCACGGTGAACTTCTCGCGTTCCTCGGGCGGCATCGACATGAAGGTGAACGGCTCGGGCGCGTCCTCGAGGCCGATGAGCTCGTCCTGGCTCTTGAGCGGTGTGAGCCCGCTCATGACCGAGGCATGGACCCACTCGTGGTCGGCGACCTCGAAGAGCATCTGCTGGTGGATCCCCGGCGGGTAGCTCTTGCCCATGAGGTCGTGGAACTGCGCAGGTGCCTTCTCGACGTGCTGCCAGATCTGGGTCGTGTACAGCAATGCACCCTGGAACAGCGACGTCCGGACGTGCTGGCCGCGACCCGTGGCCTCGCGCGCGACGAGCGCCGCGAGGATGCCACTCGGCACGAGGAAGATCGCGCCCATGCTCGGCATCGGCATGTGCAGGAAGATCGGGCCCGGTCGCCAACCCGGCTGCTCCCACTGTTGGCCGCTGCTCGCCTGGACGAGCGCGTCGTAGCCCGGCCGCTGGGCGAGGCGGTGCCCCTCGGGATACGCAGGGCACGACAGGTACACGAGCCGCTCGTTCCGCGCGTGGAGCGCGTCGTAACCGATCCCGAGCCGCTCCGTCACTCCCGGCCGGAAGGCCTCGACCAGGACGTCGGCTTCGTCGACGAGACGCAGCAATGCCTCGAGACCCTTCGGCTCCTTGAGGTCGATCGTCACCGAGCGTCGCGACCGGTTCCACACCGCGTAGCCGTCGTAGGCCCGGAACGGGTCGCCGCCGGGTGGCTCGACCTTGATCACGTCCGCGCCCTGCTCCGCGAGGAGGAGCACGCCCAGCGGCCCTGCGATCCCCCACGACAGGTCGAGGATGCGAACGCCGTCGAGCGCGCCGGCGTGGGAGGCGGGTCGCAGCACGGGGTGCAGCCTCGCGCAGAGCTGACGCGCGTGTCAGCTCAGTAGGAGCCTCACGTCGTGGCGGCGATGCTCGAAAGCGCGACGCCGCGGCGCGCTTGTCGGAGGACGTGCTCGTCGAGCCCGTTGGTGAGGTACGCGAACGAGATGCCGCTCTCCGGATCGGCCCATGCGATCTGGCCGCCTGCACCGTTGTGCCCGAACGTACGCGGCGACTGCGTCTTGCCGAACCCGCGGAGGTGGCCATCCGTGCCCGAGACGATGACACCCAGCGCACGGTTCGCCGGGATCCGCGTCCAGCGGTCCGGCAAGTTGTTGCGGACGCTCTGTGTCGCGTCGGCGAGCACGTCGGGCTTCCACACGCCGGCCTCGTTGTGCAGGAGCGCCTGGTAGTAGATCGCGAGGTCGGTGGCGCGCATCACCCCGCCGCCGCCCGGCACGCCGAGCGACCGAACCCGCGGCTGGTTGAACATGAGCAGCGCCTCCGGCGTGACCTCGCCGACGGGAAGCTCGCGGATGCCGAACGCGGCCTCGAGCTCCTCGGGGCCGGCCTGCTCGCCCACGCTCACGACCGTGGCGATGTCCTCTTGGTCGTCCTCGGCGATACCCAGAACGCGGCGGTCGAGCCCGGCGGGGCGCGAGACGCGCTGCTCGATGTAGTCGCGGTAGTCGGTACCGGTGACGCGGTCGATGATCTCGACCAGCACCCAGTGCGCGGAGGTCGGGTGGTACTCGTATGCCGAGCCGGGCTCCCAGTTCAGCTTCCAGCTCGCGAACTGCTCGACCCTTCCGTCGCGCGTCCACCATGCCGGAGGTCCGAGCGGGGCGTGCGGGAAGCCGGACGTGTGCAACATCACCTGCTCGACCGTGACGACGTCCTTCCCGTTGGTGGCGAACTCGGGGATGTACTCAGACACCGGCTTGCCGATGTCGACCGCGCCCTCGCCGATGAGGATCCACATCGCTCCGGCGACGAACGCCTTCGTGGCCGAGTACACGACGAACCGCGTGCTCTCCGTCGCGTCGCCGAGGGTCTCGAACAGCTCGATCTCACCGTTGCGCGCGACCGCGAGCTGGCACGCGGGCAGGAGACCGGCGTCGATCTCCCGGTGTGCGCGATCGAGCAGCGGGCCGAAGTCGCTGGTGTCCATCGAACCTCCCGTACCGAGCCGAAGTGGTGGCAGCGGCTCGAGTCTTCCATGAGTGTCGACCTGGGGTGCAGCCGCTCCCGCGTCGGTGCGGCGGGGATGCGTTGCGCGAGGCTTCAGTCATGAGTGACTACGAGCCGTCGCCGGAGGACCGGTTCACGTTCGGGCTCTGGACCGTGGGCAACCGGGGGAGGGATCCGTTCGGGCACGAGACGAGGCCTCCGCTCGACCCCGTGGAAGCGGTGCACAAGCTCGCCGAGCTCGGGGCGTACGGCGTGAACTTCCACGACGACGACCTCGTCCCTCCCGGGTCCTCGCACGACGAGCGGGACGCGATCGTCAAGAAGTTCCGCGAGGCGCTCGACGAGACCGGGCTCCAGGTCCCGATGGCGACCTGCAACCTGTTCTCGCAGCCCATCTTCAAGGACGGCGCTCTGACGGCGAACGACGCGCGCGTCCGCCGGCACGCGCTGCGCAAGCTGCTCGACGCCATCGACCTCGGGGCGCAGCTCGGCGCCGGCGTGTTCGTCATGTGGGGCGGCCGCGAGGGCATGGAGTGCGAGGCCGCGAAGGACATCCCGGCGGCGCTCGACTGCTACGCCGAGGGCGTGAACGCGTGCTGCGCATACATCTCCGAGCGCGGCTACGAGATGGAGATCGCCCTCGAGCCGAAGCCCAACGAGCCGCGCGGCAACCTGTTGCTGCCGACGGTCGGCCACGCGCTGGCGTTCATCAACGAGCTCGAGTTCTCGGAGATGGTCGGGCTGAATCCGGAGTTCGCGCACGAGACGATGAGCGGTCTGCTCTTCCATCACGCGGTCGCGCAGGTGCTGTGGGCCGACAAGCTCTTCCACATCGACCTCAACGGCCAGGTGCCCGGCAAGTACGACCAGGACTTCCGGTTCGGCTCCGAGGGTCTCAAGGACGCGTTCTTCGTCGTGAAACTCCTCGAGGAGGCCGAGTGGGACGGCATGCGGCACTTCGACGCCCACGCATACCGCACCGAGGACGTCGAGGGCGTGTGGGAGTTCGCGCGCGGCTGCATGCGGACATACCTGATCCTGCGTGAGAAGGCGCGAGCCTTTGCGGTCGACGACGAGATCCAGGATGCGTTGCGCGCTGCGAAGGTCGACGAGCTCGGTCATCCCACACTGCCCGAGGCGGGCGAGGACCGGTTCGCGAGGCTGCGCCGCGAGCGCTTCGACCCAGACGAGGTTGCCTCGGAAGGTCTCGGTCACGAACGTCTCGACCAGCTCGTGACCGAGCTGCTGCTCGGCGTGCGATAGCCAACCGGCATGCCGCTCGTCGCAGGCGTCGACTCCTCGACGCAGTCGACCAAGGTGTTGGTCTGCGACGCCGACTCCGGTGCGATCGTGGCGACCGGTCGCGCGCCGCACCCTCCGACCACGCCACCGCGCTCCGAGCAGGATCCGCGCGCTTGGATGGCCGCGCTCGACGCCGCGCTCGCCGAGACCGGGCACCGGGACGAGTTCCGCGAGATCTCGATCGGCGCGCAGCAGCACGGGCTCGTCGTCGTCGGGCCGGACGACCAGGCGCTGCGGCCCGCCAAGCTGTGGAACGACACCGAATCGGCGCCGGACGCCGCCTGGCTCCTGGGCCGGCTCCCCGGCGGCGCGGCGGCCTGGGCGGACGCCGTCGGTTCGGTGCCGGTCGCGGCGTTCACCATCGCGAAGCTCTCCTGGCTGCATCGCACCGAGCCCGAGGTGTTCCACCGCATCGCGCGCGTGATGCTCCCGCACGACTGGATCGCGTGGCAGCTGACGGGCGAGGTCGCAACCGATCGCGGTGACGCGTCAGGCACGGGGTACTGGTCGCCGTCGTCCGAGAGCTACCGGACCGACCTGCTGGAGCTCGTCGACGACACCGTCGACTGGGTCGCGGCGCTTCCAACCGTCGCATCGGCCGATGCCGCCCTGGGCACCGGCGACAACATGGCAGCGGCGCTCGGCGCGGGCCTCCGACCGGGGGACGTGCTGGTTTCGCTCGGGACCTCGGGCACGGTGTGCGCGGTCTCGGACCGGCCGACGAGCGACCCGTCCGGAGCGGTCGCAGGCTTCGCCGACGCGACGGGCCGGTTCCTGCCGCTCGTCTGCACGCTCAACGCGGCCAAGGTCACGGACGCGTTCGCGCGCTTGCTCGGTGTCGATCACACCGCGTTCGACGAGCTCGCGTTGCGGGCCCAGCCTGGCTCGGGCGGCGTCGTGCTCCTCCCGTACCTCGACGGCGAGCGCACGCCCGACAGGCCCGAGGCAACCGGTGCGTTGCGCGGCATCCGCTCCGACGTCTCGCGGGAGCAGCTCGCACGCGCTGCCGTCGAGGGCGTGGTGTGCGGGCTGCTCGACGGCCTCGACGCGCTCCGAGCGGCTTCGGTCGACGTCGACTCGGGCCGGCTCGTCCTCGTCGGCGGAGCCGCGCGCAGCGCTGCCTACCGAAGCGTCCTTGCCGATCTTGCGCAACGGGCGGTGACGGCGCCCGATGCAACGGAGCTCGTGGCGCTCGGAGCGACGGTGCAGTCCGCCGCACGCATGCATGCGACTCCGGCAGGGGAGATCGCGTCCGCCTGGGGCCTCGGCAGTGGCACGACCTTCGATCCGGCGATCGGCGCCGAGACCGCGGCGAGGATCCGCAGCGCCTACGCGTCCGTCCGCGACACCTGATCGCTCGCGCGCTCGGTCTCGTCGGCGGGCTCGGCTCGGGCGGCACGCCGCCGGTGCCATCGCAGACCGCCCTCGAGCGCGGCGAGGATCGTGTCGTTGTCCTTCGAGATCTTCCGATGGACCCATCGCTCGAGCCCGAGCCGGCGCATCCACGGGTTGAAGCACTCGTACGTCTCCGAGAAGTGGATGCGCGTCCTGCCGTTCCCGAGGTCCTCGAGCCGCGTGTGCCCGACCGCGCGGGACCACAGCGGCTTGCCGATGGCGTCGTACCGCCACGACTCGAACGGCTGCACCTCGGTGAGCCACTCCCAGGAGTTGCCGACACCGCCCGACAGCAGCACCTTCGGCACGGGGAACGTGCAGTGCCGGACCAGGCCCTCGCCCACGTCGTCGCCGGGGATCAGGATGTCGATCCGGCCGATCTTTGCCTGCGGCCGGTCCGCCCCGCGGTACCAGAACACGTTCCAGACCTCGGCGGGCGGTGCGCCTATGTCGACCGAGTACGAGTGCTCTTGCACGTCCGCACCTTACGCACCCCGGCTCGGCGTCGACCTACCCTCGTGCCGATGACGGTGCTCGTGGTCGTCGAGGCGGTGGTGGTGGCCCTCCTTGCCCTCCTCGTCGCCAGCCTCCTTCGGAGTCACGCCGAGATCCTGCGCGCGCTCCACGAGCTGGGCGTGGGAACCGACCCGAGCGCGCGCCCGGCACCGCAGTCTCTCGGAACGTCGTCGGCGCGCGGTACCGGAGCCGACGTGCAAGGAACCACGCCCGGCGGGGAGGCCGTCGCGGTGGGCGTCGTCGGCGCGCCGCAGTCCACATTGCTCGCGTTCCTGTCGAGCGGCTGCATCACGTGCCACCGGTTCTGGGAAGCCTTCGCCGACCCGCGACTCGACGTTCCGGGCGGGGCCCGCCTCGTCATCGTCACGATGGGCGACGAGAGCGAGAGCCGCTCGCGCATCGCGGAGATCGCGCCCGTGGGTCAGACCGTCATCATGTCGTCGCGGGCCTGGGAGGACTACGACGTGCCCGGCTCGCCGTACTTCGCGTACGTCGACGGCTCGACGGGAACGATCGTCGGTGGCGGAACGGCGACCGACTGGGCAAACGTGCGCGAAATGATCGAGCAAGCAGCCGACGACGGCGCTCTGCGCGACGGCTCGGAGCACCGCGCGGCGCGCGCCCGCCGGGCGCGTGCCAGGCACCTCGCACAGGATGCACGTGAGGCACGCGCCGACGACGCGTTGCGCGCCGCGGGCATCGAACCCGGTGATCCGAGCTTGTACGCGTCGGGCCGATCCGAGGAGCCGCCGGTCCGGTGACGGCAATCAGCGCGAGCGGCATCAGCGCGAACGTGCCCGCAGGGTGGGACGGGCGTATCTCCGTGCGCGGTGGCGGCGCGGCCACGGCGTTGCATGCCGAGGCCGGAGAGTTCGTCATGGACGTGCGCGCCTACACCGTCGTGCACCTTGCGAACTTCGCGCTGCCGGAGGCGCGGGGAGACTTCGGGAGCGGCGCGGTAGAGCTGATGGGCCCGAACGACGTGTTCATCGTGCTCTTCGAGTACGAGCCGAGCGCTGTCGAGACGGCGCTGTTCGCCTCGCACGCCATTCCCTGGCCACTCCCGCTCACGGCGTTCGACCCGTCGAGGCTGAAACGTGCCATCCGCGGACAAGCCGGCGCGCAGTCATTCTTCCAGACGGCCGGACGCGCGTTCTGCCTCTACGTCGTGCTCGGTTCGAGCACGCGCCGTGCCGCGCTCGTCCCTCCGGTGAACCAGGTGCTCGGCACTGTCACGATCGCGCCCGGGTAGAGTGCGCGTGATGGGGGTGCTCGGGGGCCCGTTCCTGATCGTGTCGCTCCTCCTCGCAGGCGCCGGCGCGATGAAGGCCTACGACCCTGCCAACACCGTCGGTGCGCTCCGACGGTTCCGCCTGCCGGTGCCCTCCTGGGCGGTGCGTGCAGGCGGAGCTGCGGAGCTCGCGATCGGTCTCGCCGCCGTCGCAACCGGCGCGCGATGGGCTGCGGCGCTCGTCGCGGCCTCGTATGCGCTCTTCACGGTGTTCGTGGCGATAGCGCTCCTGCGGCGCCTCCCCGTCGGATCGTGCGGCTGCTTCGGCAAGGTCGACACGCCTGCGAGCTGGCTGCACGTGGTGATCGACGCCTGTGTGACGGGTGTGGCAGCCGCCGTCGCGATCGCCGGTGGCGACTCCCTCGCGGTAATCCTGCGCGACCAGCCGGCCGGCGGCGTGCCGTTCGTGATCTTCGTCGCGACCGGTGTCTACCTGTTGTTCGTCGCCCTGACCGCGCTGCCGCAGCTCCTCGAGACGATGAAGAGCGCGCCCGACGCATGAGCACTCGGCTGGCGGACCGTGTCGCGGGTTTCCTCGGCTCGCGGTCCACGACCCGTCGCAGCTTCTTGCAACGCACAGCGGTCGTGGGTTCGGCGCTCGCCGTCGTCCCGCTCGACTACGCGCTCAGGCCGGGTACCGCGTACGCGGCCCTGTGTGGCTGCGGGAACCAGAGCTGCTCGTGCGGTGCCTTGTGCTGCGACGGCTACACCGAGTTCTGCTGCGCCATGACGGGGAAGAACTCGTGTCCTCCCGGGACGATCGCCGGCGGTTGGTGGGCGGCGTTCGGCTCCCAGTACTGCAACGGCACGCGCTACTACATCGACTGCAATGCCATCTGCCGGTGTGGCGGCGGCACCATCTGCCCGGACTCGTGCGCGGAGGCTCCCTGGGGCTGCGGTTGCGCGTTCGGGAACTGCAACAACCGTCACGCCGGGTGCACCGCGTTCCGCTACGGGCAGTGCAACCAACAGCTAGCTTCCGTCGGACGCATCGCGTGCCGCGTCGTGTCGTGCGACGCCGCAGTGCTCGCTGTCGGTAACTGCTCGTCGACCCTCGCCGTCGACAACGCGACGGCCAACCAGAACAGACCCTGCTTGCAGGCGAAGCCCAAACCCAAACCTCCGGAGGACGACGTGGAACACGGGATGGCGGTCGATGTCGTGGTCAATCCCAGCGACCCGCAGAGCGGTTATTTGCTCGACCGGTGGGGCGGTGTCCACGCGTTCGGCGCGGCGACGGTCGTCGCAGCTCCTGCGTACTGGAAGGGCAAGGACGTCGCCCGCCGGCTCGTGATCACCGACTGGACGAAGCCGGCCGGCTACGTGATGGACCTCGACGGCGCGCTGCACCCGTTCGGTGGCAACGGAGCCGTGCACGGGCCGTACTGGGGCGGCGGCAAGATCGTCCCCATGAACGAGGTCTAGAAGAACGGAGTCGCAAGAGCGGGAATTATGTGCGCTGGCTTGCGAGCTTTCGGTTCTTGAACTGGGCCTTGACGTAGTCGCGGTTCATCAGGGCGATGAAGTCGATCGAGATCTCCTTCGGGCACGCTTTCTCGCACTCGCCGTGGTTGGTGCACGAACCGAAGAACTCCTCCATGGTCTCCACCATCGAGACCACGCGGGAGAACCGCTCGGGCTGACCTTGCGGCAGGAGGCTCAGGTGCGAGTACTTCGCCGCGGTGAACAGCTGCGCCGCGCTGTTCGGGCACGCCGCCACGCACGCACCGCAACCGATGCAGGCGGCCGCGTCCATCGCGGCGTCGGCGACGTCCTTCGGCACGAGGATCTCGTTGCCGTCACGAGCGCCACCGGTGGGAGCGGTGATGTAGCCGCCTGCCTCGATGATGCGATCGAGGGCGCTGCGGTCGACGGCGAGGTCCTTGATGATCGGGAAGCCCGCTGCGCGCCATGGCTCGACGGTGATGGTCGAGCCGTCGGTGAGCTTGCGCAGGTGCAGCTGGCACGTTGCAGTGCCGCGCTCGGGGCCGTGCGCACGACCGTCGATCATCATGGCGCAGGAGCCGCAGATGCCCTCGCGGCAGTCGTGGTCGAAGGCGATCGGCTCCATGCCGTCCCGCGTGAGCCCCTCGTTGAGGATGTCGAAGAGCTCGAGGAAGGACATGTCCTCGCTCAGATCTCGCAGCGTGTACGCCTCGAAGCGGCCCGGGGCGTCGGGGCCGGCCTGCCTCCACACTCGGAGCGTGAGGTTCACTTGTAGCTCCTCTGTGCGAGGTGGACCGTCTCGAACGTCAGGGGCTCCTTCTCGAGCGTGGGCTCGATGCCTTGCCCCTGCCAGCCCCACGCAGCGACGTACGCGAAGTGCTCGTCGTCGCGCAGGGCCTCTCCGTCCTCGGTCTGGTGCTCGACGCGGAAGTGACCGCCGCAGCTCTCCTCGCGATGTCGCGCGTCGCGCACAAGCAGCTCGCCGAACTCGAGGAAGTCCGCCACTCGTCCCGCTTTCTCCAGCGACTGGTTGAACGTCTCGTTCTCGCCGAGCACGCGCACATCGGACCAGAACTCCTCGCGCAGCGCGGGGATCTCTGCGAGCGCCTTGTCGAGGCTCTCCGCACTCCGCTCCATGCCGCAGTTGTCCCACATCACGTTGCCGAGCTCGCGATGGAAGTGGTCCACCGACTGCGAGCCCTTGACCGAGAGGAGCCGCTTGACCTGGTCGTCGACCGCCGATTCGGCCTCACGGAACGCGGGGTCGTCGACGGGAACAGGATCGGTGCCCAGGTA
>DATBHZ010000009.1:0-12765 GCA_036557185.1 Acidimicrobiia bacterium
GGTATACTCGCCAGTATACCCAACGATCTCGCCACCGCCAGCCCGCCGACGGGCCCGCTCCCCCGGGCCGAGCGGCAAGAGGCCATCCTGCGCGGAGCGGCCCGCGCCTTCGCCCGCAGCGGCTACGCGGCGACCTCGATGGAGGAGATCGCGGCCGCCTCGGGCATCACGAAGCTGATCGTCTACCGCCACTTCGAGTCGAAGGAGGAGCTCTATCGCGCCGTGCTGCAACGCGTGTTCGACCGCCTCGCCGAGGAGTTCCTGACCGCCTACGCAGCGGCGCCGAGGAGCCCGGGGGCCGGTCCGCGATCGATGTTGCGCGTCGCCCGCGAGGACCCGGAGGGCTTCCGCCTGCTCTGGCGCCACGCGGCACGCGAGCCGCAGTTCGCGACGTACGCGCTCGAGCTGCGCGACCACGCCGTCGACGCCTCACGCGCGCTCCTCCTCGGCCGCGTCGATCCGACGCTGCACGAATGGGCGGCGCAGACCGTCGTCGGCGAGATCGTCGAGGGGACGCTCAACTGGCTCGAGCACGGCGATCCCGAGCGGGATGCCGAGTTCGTGCAACTCATGTCGGCGTCGATCCGCGCGGCGATCACCGCGTGGGAAGAAGCCGGATAGCTGCACGAGGGCGCGGAGAGCGCCGGCGCCCGCTCAGGCGGCGATTCTCGACTCGACTTCTTCGAGCTGCTCGGCGGTCATGACGGCCCGCAGGGACGCGATCGCCACCTCGAGCTGGTCGAGCGAGGGCTCCCGCGTCGTCATCCGCTGCAGCGCGAGGCCCGGCCGCATCGCGAGCTGCACGCTCGGGCGGTCCATGTGCTTGGCGGCGAAGCGGATCACCTCGTAGGCGATCCCGGCGATCACGGGGATCAGGACCACACGGGACAGGATCAGGATCGGGATCGCCGGGCGGCCGATCACCGAGTACACGAGGATGGCCGTGACCAGCACGGTCAGCAGGAAGTTCGTGCCGCAGCGCACGTGCGCCGTGGTGAACCGCTGCGCGGACTCCGGCGTGAGCGGAGCGCCGTTCTCGTAGGCGGCGATCGCCTTGTGCTCCGCGCCGTGGTACTCGAACACGCGCCGGATGTCGGGGAGATGCCCGACGCCCGCGAGGTACGCGAGGAAGATCCCGAGCACCAACGCGCCTTCGAGCACGTGGAAGAGGAACCCGTTGAGGCCGAGCGCAGACGACAGGCCGCGAGCCCCGAGCGCCGGAACGATGATGAACACGCCGGCGAACACGACGAGCGCGACCGCCATCGTGATGCCCATGGCGCGGGTCGAGAGCTGGTCCTCCTCGGGGATCTGCCGGTTCGACGACCAGGTCAGGGCCTTCATCCCGAGCACGAGCGATTCGGTGAGGCTCACCACGCCTCGCACCAACGGGACCTTCGTGGTGCGCTCCGACCAGCGGGGCACCTCGTGGACCGCGACGTCGATGTCGCCCTCGGTGGTGCGTACCGCGACGGCCCACGCCGACGCGCCGCGCATCATGACCCCTTCGACAACCGCCTGACCACCCATGTACTTGGGCTCTTCGGCCATGCCGGTGTCCCCCTCGTCGACGGCCCGCGCGGGCTACTTCTTCTTGGTTCCCTTCGCGTATCGACGCTGGAAGCGCTCGACTCGACCACCCGTGTCGACGAGCTTCTGCTTCCCCGTATAGAAGGGGTGGCACTCGGAGCACAGCTCGACACGGAGGCTCGGCACGGTCGAGCGGGTCACGAACTCGTTGCCGCACGAGCAGTGCACCTTGCACTCGACGTATTCGGGGTGGGTGTCGGTCTTCATGATCCGTCCATTCTAGGAAACCCCGTCAACCGCCAGGAGTGGGGGCTTTCGCGATCTCGGCGAGGAACTCGTCGTTGCTCTTGGTGGTCTTGAGCTTGTCGATGAGCAGCTCCAGACCCGGCGCGCTGCTGCCCTCCTGGGCGAGCGCGTTCAGCACCCGGCGGAGCTTCCACACCTGGTTGAGCTGGTTGCGCTCGAACAGGAGCTCCTCGTGACGGGTCGAGCTCGCGTTGACGTCGATCGCCGGGTAGAGGCGCCGCTCCGCGAGCCGCCGGTCGAGGCGGAGCTCCATGTTCCCGGTGCCTTTGAACTCCTCGAAGATGTGCTCGTCCATCCTGGAGTTGGTCTCGACGAGCGCGGTGGCGATGATCGTGAGCGACCCGCCCTCCTCAATGTTGCGCGCCGCTCCGAAGAAGCGCTTCGGCGGGTACAGCGCAGCTGCGTCGATACCACCGGACATCACACGGCCGGACGCCGGCGCCGCGAGGTTGTACGCGCGTGCGAGCCGGGTGATGCCGTCGAGGATGATGGTGACGTCCTTGCCCAGCTCGACGAGTCGCTTCGCGCGCTCAATTGTCAGCTCCGCGACGTGGGTGTGCTCGTCGGACGGCCGGTCGAACGTGCTCGCGACCACCTCGCCGTTCATGACGTGACGCCGCATGTCGGTGACCTCTTCGGGCCGCTCGTCGACGAGCAGCACCATGAGGTGCACCTCCGGGTTGTTGCGCTCCACGGCGTGCACGATCTGCTTGAGGATCGTGGTCTTGCCGGCCTTCGGCGGCGAGACGATGAGCCCGCGCTGCCCCTTGCCGATCGGTGACAGGAGGTCGACGATCCGGCCCGTCAGGAGGAGCGGGTCCTCGTCGAGCTCAAGGCGGAGACGCTCGTCGGGAAAGAGCGGCGTGAGGTCCTCGAAGCGCGCCCTGCCCTTCGCCTCGTCCGACGTCATCCCGTTGACCTGGTCGACGCGCAGCAGCGCCGGGTACTTCTCGTTGCTCGCGGGCGGGCGGGTCTCGCCGTGGACGTAGTCGCCCTTGCGCAGGGAGAAGCGACGGACCTGCGACGCCGAGACGTACACGTCGTTGCGGCCGGCCAGGTAGCCGGTGGTGCGCAGGAACCCGTATCCCTCGTCGCGCAGGTCGAGCACGCCCTCGACCGCGATGGGCTCACCCGAGAACTCGCGCTCGCGTGGCTCGCCGCCTTCCTGCGGCCCGGAACCGCCACGGTCTCGGCCCCGGCGGCGACGCCGGCGGCCTCCGGTCCGGTTGCCCTCGCCATACGACGCGCGGTCGTCCTCCGGATCGACCCGAGGACCGGTCTGACGATCGGCGGTGTCGGTCTTGCCGCCCTGCGAGCCGTCTCTCGCCGTCGGAGCGTCCGCACCGTCGGCCCCGGTCGCGGTCTGCTCGGCGGTCGCTTCGCTCGCGCCGCCACGGGCGTTGCGCCTCGCCGGGCGGGGTGCGATCTCCGGCTCGGCGTCCGCATCCGCCGAGGCGAGCGCGTCCTCCTCGGCGGCCAGGGCGTCGATGCTGCCCTCGGACTCGAGCTCCGAGGCCTTCTTCGAGCGCACGGCCCGCTTGGGCTTCTCGTCGGTCTCACCGTTGGATGCGCTCTTGGCCGCCTTGGTCGCGCTCGCCGCGCCGTTGCCACCACTTCCGGTGGCGGCATTCAGGATCGCGTCCACGAGGTCCGCCTTGCGCAGACGCGTGACGCCTTTGACGCCCATCGCGCCTGCGATCGCGTGAAGCTCCTCGCGATCCTTGCCGTCCAGCATCGAGCGCTCGAGTTGCTGCTCGGGTGCCATGGCTTGCTCCTTGACTGAGAAAAGGGCCCGGATCGAACGTCGTCCGTAGCCAAATCAAGCGACCGGGAGGCGCAACGCAGTACGCCTCGTGCAGAGGGGGTGCCCGGGTCGAGGCCCCACGCCAAGACGAGGGCGGAACTCCCGGAACGAGTTTCGGGAGTCGGTGCCGGCGCAGACAGCCACCCACCGGAAGAACGGGCTTCGCACCGTCCTGACGGATCGGGTGGGGTTGCTGCCCGACAGTCTATGTCATGTCGGCGCCCGCGGGCGCCACCTGGAGCGAGATCTCAGCGAGGCGGTGTGGTGAGCCGCTGCATCAGGCCGTGCGCCGGGACGGGCGCGGCACCCGCCGTCGCCGCCTCGGTGTAGACGCCTCCCGGGCCGTCAACCTCGCTGTCGAACAGCAGGTAGGGCACCGGATCCGACGTGTGCGTCCCCAGCCGTAGCGGCGTCGCGTGGTCGGGCATGAGCAGGATCCGGTGACGGCCGAAAGCCCGGAGCGCCTCGGCGAGGGGGCCGATGACGTCGCGATCCCAGGCCTCGAGCGCGGCGACCTTCTCGCCCACGTTCTGTTGGTGACCGGCCTCGTCGGTCGCCTCGACATGGAGCAGGAAGAAGTCGGAATCGCGCAGCGATTCGAGGCACGCGTCGCGCTGCGCGCCGTAGTCGTTGTCGAACCCCGCGGTCGCGCCGGGGACGTCGAGCACCTCGATGCCCGCGAGCACGCCGAGGCCGCGCACGAGGTCGACGGCCGAGGTCAGCCGCCCGCGCAGCCCGAAGCGCTCCTCGAACGGAGGGAGCACCGGTCGCGTGCCCTGGCCCCAGAGCCAGATCTGCGTCGCGATCGAACCGACCTCTGCCGCCGCGGCCCCGACCACGGGTCGTGACGCGTCCATGAGAGCGCGGAGCTTCGACGCAGCTGGTCCGGTCGGCCAGACGGCAAGCTTGCCGGTGAGGTCGTGCGGTGGCACGCACTGCGCGTCGGCCCAGTCGGCCGGCACCACTGCGAGGTGCCGGTACTCGACGCCCGCGTGGAACCGCACGCCCTCGCGCCCGTTGCCGAGCGCCGCGTCGAGCGCCTCGATGATCGGATGGCTCTGCTCGCTGGGCAGGTGGCCGGCGGCGAAGTCGACCATGGTCCCGCGCTCGTCGATGGTGACGAGGTTGCACCGGTACGCGACCTCGTCCTCGCCGAGCTCGACGCCCATCGCGGCGGCCTCGATGGGTGCGCGGCCCGTGTGGTAGCGGGCGGGGTCGTAGCCGAGGATCGCCAGGTTCCCGACGTCGCTGCCGGGCGGGAATCCGTCGGGGATGACGTCGGCGCGACCGACCTCGCTGCGGCGTGCCAGCTCGGCGAGATGCGGCATCCGGGCCGCCTCTAGCGGGGTGCGCGCGTCGAGCTCCGGGACCGGTTCATCGGCGCATCCGTCGGGCACGAGCACCACATGCTTCACGGCGCCGAGACTAGGCGCAGGGCGCGCGTCGGCCCGGCGCGTATGGCGACGGCACGCCGGCCGCCCGGGTCGCTACGTTGCTGCTCGTGCTCCGACGCGCCGTGTTGACGTTGTCCGCGATCACGTGCCTCGCGGCGTGCTCGTCGGGCTCCTCGAGCGCCTCGAAGAGCGCAGGCTCGGCGACCACCGCGTCGACGAGCTCGACCACGTCGACCACGCTCGCCGCCGTCCCGCCTCCCGATCTCGCCAAGGCGCGGATCATGCTCACACGGCTGGCCACGGTCGACCAGCCGACGGCGCTCGCCATCCGCAGCGGTGACCCCACGCTGTACGTGACCGAGCAAGCCGGGCAGGTGCGCGCGATCCGCGACGACCAGCTCATCCCCACACCGGTGCTCGACATTCGCGATTTGGTGCGCAGCGGCGGCGAGCAAGGACTGCTCGGGATCGCGTTCTCGCCGGACGGCTCGACGATGTATCTCGACTACACCAACACGAACGGCGACACGCGCGTCGTCTCGTACGCGGTGCGGACCGACGGTTCGGTCGAGACGGGGTCGCGACGTGAGATCCTCGCGATCCCGCAGCCGCAGGCGAACCACAACGGCGGCAACCTCGTCGTCGCGAACGACGGCTCGCTCTACGTCGCGATGGGCGACGGCGGGAGCGAGGGCGACCAGGGTCCCGGGCACGCGCCCGGCGGCAACGGCCAGTCCGTCGACACCTTGCTCGGCAAGATCCTCCACATCGACCCGTCGCCGTCGTCCGGACCGCCGTACACGATCCCGTCGGACAACCCGTTCGCACACGGAGGCGGGCGCCCCGAGATCTGGGCATACGGCCTGCGCAACCCGTGGCGGTTCTCGTTCGACCGCACCACCAACGACCTCTGGATCGCGGACGTCGGGCAGAACAGCTGGGAGGAGATCGACTACGTCCAGGGAGGCAACGCCGCGGGCCGCAACTTCGGGTGGAACATCTGGGAGGGCACGCACCGCTACCGCGCGGGCAACGCCCCGAACGTGACGATGCCGATCGACGAGTACCCGCACAGCAGCACGAGGTGCTCGATCAGCGGCGGGTTCGTCTACCGCGGCACGCGCATCCCGGACCTCGTCGGCGCGTACCTCTACGGCGACTACTGCGGGTCCGGCATCCAGGCGCTCACCCAGGCGAACGCGAAGGTGGTCGGGCGCCGCGACTTCCCGCTCGACGTCCAGCAGGTCGTGTCGTTCGGCGAGGACGGCGCCGGCGAGCTGTACGTGCTCTCCCAGCAGGGCGGCGTGTACCGGATAGACCCGGCCTGAACTGGCGGCTGCGCCGCCAGTCTGAGGCGCTTACTCGATGCTGCGGCTCACCTTTGCGGCGATCGACCGCGTGATCCTCGCCGGCATGACGGAGGAGAACGCGGCCGTCGCCGTGTTGAGCGCGCCTGGAATGCACACCGCGCGGCCCCGGTCGTAGTCGGCGAGCGCGTGCGCCACCACGTCGGCGGCTTCCTGCCAGAAGAAGTCCGGGACGGTCGAAGAGTCGACGCCGGCGTGCTGCTGGAACCCGGTGCGCGTGAAGCCGGGCGCTAGGACGAGACAGCGCACGCCGAAGGGCCGGAGCTCCTCGTGCAAGGCTTGCGAGAAGCTGCTCACGAACGCCTTCGTCGCACCGTACGTGGCAATGCGCGGCGACGGCTGGTAGCCGGCGATCGACGAGACGTTGATCATGCCACCCGTCCGTCGTTCGACGAGCTGTTCTGCAGCGGCATGGGCGAGTCGCATCAACGCGATCACGTTGAGACGGATCTCGTTCTCTCCCCTATCGACTGGCAGCTCCCAGAACGTGCCGTAGGTGCCGAACCCGGCGTTGTTGACGAGCAGGTCGACCGGACGGTCGAGTGTTCGGACGCGCTTCTCGACGCGCGCGAGCTGTTCGCCATCGGCGAGGTCTGCCGTGAGGATCTCGGCCTGCGCTTCGAAGCGCTCGGCCGCGTCGGTAGCGACGGCTTCGAGCCGCGCGGTGTCGCGGGCCACGACCACGAGGTCGTAACCGCGTTCGGCGAGCGCCAGCGCGAACGCGCGCCCGATACCTCCGGAGGCGCCCGTCACGAGCGCCAGCGGGCGCCCGTCATCAGTCCTTGTCATGAGTCCCCCCTCCACCAGCGGCGAGTCAGGACGCACCCAGCTCGGCCGCGACAGCTTCGAGCGTCGGCTCGACGCTCTCTGCCATCGTCACCTGGTCGATCACCCGCTGCGGGTCCTTGAGACCGTGGCCGGTAACCGTGCACACCACGGTCTCGCCGCGCTCGACGAGCCCTCGTCCCGCCGCCTTGCGCAAGCCCGCGACCGATGCGGCCGATGCGGGCTCGACGAACACACCCTCACTCGCGGCGAGCTCGCGGTACGCGGCGAGGATCTCGTCGTCGGTGACGGCCTCGATGGCACCGCCGGACTCGTCGCGCGCGGCGACGGCGGCATCCCAGCTCGCCGGGTTGCCGATCCGGATCGCGGTCGCAATCGTCTCGGGATGCATCACGCGCTCGCCGAGCACGATCGGCGCGGCGCCGAGCGCCTGCCAGCCGAGCATGCGCGGCGCGCGCTTCGAACTCCCGAGCTCGCGGTACTGCTCGTAGCCCTTCCAGTACGCGGTGATGTTGCCCGCGTTGCCGACGGGGATGCAGTGCGCGTGCGGCGCGTCGCCGAGGACGTCGATGATCTCGAACGCGGCCGTCTTCTGGCCCTCGATGCGAAACGGGTTGATCGAGTTGACGACCTCCACACCGTCGAGCGACCCGAGCTCGCGCACGACGGTCAAGGCCTCGTCGAAGTTGCCGCGCACGGGAACGACCTTGGCGCCGTGGATGAGCGCCTGCGCGAGCTTGCCGAGCGCGACGTGCCCCTCGGGCAGCACGACACCGCACGTGAGCCCGGCACGAGCCGCGTAGGCGGCCGCCGACGCCGAGGTGTTGCCGGTCGAGGCGCAGACGACGACCTTCGCGCCCGATTCGACGGCCTTGCTGATCGCCATGGTCATGCCGCGGTCCTTGAAGGACCCGGTCGGGTTCAGCCCCTCGACCTTGAGATGCACGTCGAGCCCGAGCTCCTCGGAGAGACGCTCGGCGTGCACGAGCGGCGTGTTCCCCTCGAGCAACGTGATCACGGGCGAGCCGGGCTCGATCGGCAGGTGCTCGCGGTAGGCCTCGATGACGCCGGGCCAGCGTGCGCCCTCGACAGTCACTGCTCGTCGCCCATGACGCGCAACACCGAGCCGACCCGGTGCACCGAGTCGACGTCGCGCAGGGCGTGCACCGTCGCTCGGAGGTCGGCCTCACGCGCGAGGTGGGTGATGAAGATCAGGCGGGCTTCGTCGCCCTCGGGCGCGCCGACCTGCTGCATGGACTTGATCGAGACGCCGTGCGCGCCGAACTTGTCGGCGATCGCCGCGAGCACGCCCGGCTGGTCGGCCACTTCGAGCTGCAGGTAGAACTGGCTCGCGACCTCGTCAATCGGGAGCACCGGTCGCCGCACGAGCGTGCCGATCGTGGCGCCGCGCCCGCCGCTGACCAGGTTCTTCGCCGCGTCGATCAGGTCGCCGAGCACGGCGCTGGCCGTCGGGCTGCCGCCCGCGCCGCGCCCGTAGAGCATCAGCTCCCCCACCGCGTCGGCTTCGATGAACAACGCGTTGAACGACTCGCGCACCGACGACAGCGGGTGGCGATTGGGCAGCATCGTCGGGTGGACGCGCACCGCGACACCGTCGGGCTGCTCCTCGGCAACAGCGAGCAGCTTCACCGTGTAGCCGAGACGCTCCGCGGACGCGATGTCTGCGTCGGTGAGCTCGCTGATGCCTTCGCGGTAGACGTCACCGGCGACGACGCGCGCGCCGAAGGCGATGCTGGCGATGATCGCCGCCTTGGCGGCTGCGTCGAAGCCCTCGACATCCGCGGTCGGATCGCGCTCCGCGTACCCGAGCGTCTGCGCCTCGGCGAGCGCGTCGTGGAACGACGCACCCGACTCGGCCATGCGCGTGAGGATGTAGTTCGTCGTTCCGTTGACGATGCCCATCACGCGCCGGATGCGGTCGCCCGCGAGCGACTCGCGCAAGGGCCGGATCAGCGGGATGCCGCCTGCGACCGACGCCTCGAAGAGGATGTCGACGCCCGCGCCCTCGGCCGTCTGGAAGAGCTCGCGGCCGACGTTCGCGAAGAGCTCCTTGTTCGCGCTGACCACCGGCTTCCCGGCCTTCAGCGCCTCGACGATCAGCTCCCGCGCAGGCTCGATCCCTCCGATGACCTCGACCACGATGTCGATGTCCGGATCGTCGACGACCGCGGCGCCGTCGTTGGTGAACGCGCTCGCCGGCAGCGGAACGTCGCGCTCGCGCGACAGGTTGTGCACGGCCACGCGCGAGACCTCGAGCCTCACGCCTGCGCGCGCTTCGATCATGTCGGCGTGATCGGCGATGAGATGCACGAGCGCGCTGCCCACGTGACCGCACCCGAGCAACCCGACCCGCACGACGTCCTCGGTCATAGGAATGACAGTTTGTCGCGTCCGTTCCTCGCGAGACGGACAAGATTGCAGGACATCAGAGGGTGTCGAGCCGGACGAGATCGTCGAGCGTCTCCCGGCGCACGACGACCCGAGCCCGCCCGTCCCGGACGAAGACGACGGCCGGTCGCAGGACCTTGTTGTAGTTGCTCGCCATGGACGCTCCGTACGCTCCCGTGACCGGGGTGACGAGCAGGTCGCCGGGGTGGACGTCGGCGGGCAGGTGCGCGTCCGTCACGATGATGTCGCCCTGCTCGCAGTGCTTGCCCACGACCGTCGTGACGAGCGGTCGCGGCTCGGCGATGCGCGACGGCAGGTACGCCTCGTAGCCGGCGCCGTACAGCACGGGGCGCGGGTTGTCGCTCATGCCGCCGTCGACGGCGACGTACGTGCCGACGCCCGCGATCGTCTTGACCGTCCCCACTCTGTAGACGGTGATCGCCGCGGCGGCCGCGATCGAGCGGCCGGGCTCGACCATCACCCGCCGATCGCCGATGGCTTCGTGCACGACTTGCGCGTACTCGGCGAGGTCCATCACCGGGTCGCCCGTGAGATAGCGCGCACCGAGGCCGCCACCGAGGTTGAGCAGCGGCACGGCGACGCCCGTGTCCTGCTCGCAGCGGTCGGCGAACTCGGCGACCACCGCGGCAGCTTTCGCGTACGAGTCGAGGCGGTACACCTGCGAGCCGATGTGGCAGTGGATCCCGCCGAACGCCAACGCGTCCGAGGCCACGACCCGGCGCACGGCGTCGAGCGCGGCGCCCGTCGCCACCGAGAAGCCGAACTTCGATCGCTCGGTGCCCGTCTCGATGTATTCGTGCGTGTGCGCCTCGACACCTGGGGTCGCCCGCACGAGCACCTGTCCGCCGAAGCCGAGACGCTCGAGACGCTCGATCTCGTCGAACGAGTCCGCCACGATCGTGGCGACGCCCGCCTCGCGCGCCGCGGTGATCTCGTCCTCGCTCTTGTTGTTGCCGTGGAAGACGAGGCGCTCGGGCGGGAACCCGGCCGCGAGCGCCACGTGCATCTCTCCTCCGGTCGCTACATCAAGCTTCAGGCCCTCTTCGGCAACGAGACGGGCCATGGCCAGGCAGAGGAAGGCCTTGCTCGCGTACGCCACGTTCTCCGCGCCGAACTGGCCCGCGTACTCGCGGCACCGCGCGCGCAGGTGGTCCTCGTCGTAGACGAAGAGCGGGGTACCGAACTGGGCGGCAACGGCCTCGAGGTCGAGCGCGAGCAGGGCGGTCGGCACGAGCGACTGGTCGAACGGCGCGTCGCTCATCCCGGCGCTCCCTCGGTGTCACCGTCCAGACCGTCGTCGAGCCGCTCCATCATGTCGGGCGCGTGCACGCCGAGCAGCGCGAGCGCGTCCGCGAGCCCGACCCGGCACGCCTCGGCAAGCCACAGCCGCGCCTGGGTGAGCGGCACGTCGTCGCTGATGACCCGACAGTCGCGGTAGAAGCCGTGGAACTTTCCGGCGAAGTCGCGCACCCAGGTGGTCACACGGTGGGGAGCGCGCAGATGGGCCGCGTGGACGACCACGTCGGGGTAGTCGGACAGCGCGCGCAGGAGGTCGAGCTCGCGCTCGTGGACGAGCGGCGACAGGTCGACGGCGTCGATGGGCTTGCGGGCGACGTGGAGGTCGGCGGCCTTCCGCCCGATCGACGCGATCCTGGCGTGCGCGTACTGCACGTAGTACACGGGGTTCTCCATCGACTGCGCAGTCACGACGTCGAGGTCGAACGTCTGCGCGGTGTCGATGCTCTGGAGCAGGAAGGTCAGGCGGGCGACGTCGGGATCGACCTCGTCGAGGATGTCGGCGAGCGTGATCACGTCACCCGCGCGCTTCGAGAGCCGCACGAGCTCACCGCCGCGCTCGAGCTTCACGAGCTGGCCGAGGATGATCTCGGGCTCGGGCCGGTCGTCGTCGCCGAAGCCGAGCGAACGCAGCCCGACCTGCAGCGACCGCACCTGGCCGTGGTGGTCGGCGCCCCAGATATCGATGAGGTGGTCGAACCCGCGGGCGAACTTGTCGCGGTGGTAGGCGAGATCGTTGGCGAGATACGTGGTGGTGCCGTCACTGCGGACGAGCACGCGATCGCGGCTGTCGCCCATCGCCTCGCTCGCCAGCCACAGGGCACCATCCTTCTCGAACGTATGCCCGCTCGCGCGCAGCGAGTCGAGCACCGCCGTCACGTCCCCGCGGGCGTGGAGCACGCGCTCCGAGAACCACGTGTCGAAGTGCACACCGATGCGGCCGAGGTCGTCGCGGAGCTGGCGCACGACGTCGTGGTAGCCCCACTCGCGCGCCTCCTCGTCGGTGACGGCGTCGCCGAGCTCCTTGCGCATCCGCTTCGCCATCTCGGCGATGTACGCGCCGTGGTAGCCGTCTTCGGGCAGCTCCGTGCCGTGGTACCGGGCGAGCAGGGAGGCGGCGAAGGTGTCGAGCTGCGATCCGGCGTCGTTGAGGTAGTACTCACGGTGCACCATGGCGCCCCGGGCCGCGAGCAGGTTCGCGATGGCGTCGCCGACCGCCACCCAGCGGCCCCCGCCCGCGTGGAGGGGTCCGGTGGGGTTGGCCGAGACGAACTCGAGGTTGATCGCGACGCCCTCGTACTCCCTTCCCTTCCCGTAGGAGCCGACGTCACGGACCACCTCGCGCAGCACGTCGTGCAGCCAAGAGGGGTCGAGAAAGAGGTTGAGGAAGCCTGGCCCGGCGACCTCGACCCGCGTCAGGTACGGGACAGATGCGCGTTCGAGCTGGTCGGCGATCCGCTGGGCGACCTCGCGGGGCGGCGCCCCGGCGCCGCTCGCGAGCACCATTGCGACGTTTGACTGGAAGTCACCGTGTTCGCGGCTCTTGGTGGGAACGACCTCGATCGGGCGCGCCGGCTCGGAGAGTCCGGCAGCGGAGATCGCGTCCCTGAGAGCGGCTGCGAGTTGGTCGGCGATCACAAGAGGGCGGCTCGGGTCGCGGGTGGCACGAGGATCCGGGCCAGCATCGCACACGCGCCGTGCAAAGAACGCGACGAAATCCGACCGGCCCGGCGCCGGCTCCGACCTGGCTCGGCGGGCCGACAACTGCGCGCCGTGGCGGGCGGAGGCCCCGCGACCCATGGTGCGAGCACCCTATGTGGCCGGTAGGCTGGATCCTTCCGGATGGGCGTGG
>DATBHZ010000010.1:0-5880 GCA_036557185.1 Acidimicrobiia bacterium
GCTCCTCGAGCCCCAGGGCGTTCGCGAGTCGCTTCGCAGGGTCGATCGTGACGACGACCGCCGACCGTCCGCGTTGCGCGCCTTCGATCGCGAGCGCGGCAGCTGTTGTCGTCTTGCCCACGCCGCCCGTTCCACAACAGACCACGACGTGGCCGTTGCTGATGACGTCCACGAGCCCGGTCGCGCTCACAGTGCGAGCACCCCGCTCGTGAGCACGTCGGCGAGGCGGTCGATCTCGGCTCTGCCGATGTCCGCGGTGAAGATGAACGGGAGACGGATCTGCGGGAGCGGGAGGCGCTCGGCCAGGCGATCGGCTTGCCGACGCTGGATAGCGGAACGTTCGGCGCGGAACGCGGCCGCATCCGCGAGGTCGTCCGTTGCCGCGCCGTCGATGTGCAGATTGAGCAGACCGGCGTCGTGCTGGACGGTGGCCGCGGTCATCTCGTCGCAGTAGGGAAGGTCGTCGTAACACCCATTGACGATCACGGGACCGAGCGCGACGCCTGCCTTGTCCTCGATGGCATATGCCGTGTCGATGAGCTCGTTGACCGGGGTCTCCTCGGGCAGGGTGACGAGCAGGACCTGGCAGCGTTCCGGGTTCGAGAGCAGCGCGACCACATCGGCTGCCTGCTTGCGAACCGGTCCGACACTGACGGCGTCGAGCAACCCGTGGGCAGATGTGAGGAAGGTCACAGCGTGGCCTGCTGCCGGCGCGTCGACGATGATGAGGTCGGCCGCACGGAGGAGGTCGAGCTGCTTGACCTTCCCGAGCACCAGGATGTCCTTCATCCCGGGTATGGCGGTGGCGATCACGTCGAGCACGCCCGTGCGCACGAGACGTTTGGAGATCCGGCGCATCCCGTTGCTCTCGAGCCAGTCGAGCAGCGCTTCGTCCGGAGTGAGGGTCCTGGCCCGGACACCGTCGCTCAGCTCCGACTCCTCGTAGGAGAGCCCCGCGCCGTCGAAGGCCGCCGCGAGCCCCGATTTGCCCTCGACCTCTACGATCAGCACGCTCATTCCGGTGCGGGCAGCCGCGACTGCAAGGGTTGCGGTCGCGGTCGTCTTGCCCACCCCACCCTTGCCGGCCACGATCACCACGCGGGCGGTGGAGCAGAACTCGGAGAGCTCCATCGACCGAATGGTACGGGAGTACCGAATGCCCAAGCGGCCCCAGCCTGTACGAGCGCTGCTCATGCTCGCACTCGGTGTCGCGCTCGTGCTGCCCGCGTTCCTCGCGACGCCGGCGTCCGGGGCAGCGAAGGCCAAAGGTGCCGGGATCGAGATCATCCAGATCAACGGCCTGTTGGATCCGCCGAACGCCGCGTTGATCCGCGACACGATCCGCGACGCGAACCGACACAACGCGTCCGTTGTCGTCATCACCATGAAGAGCGGAGGCGCAGTCGACATCGACCCGCAGCCGCTCGTGCAGGCCATCCGGAAGTCGAAGGTGGTCGTCGGGATCTGGGTGGGCCCGGCAGGCGGCAAGGCGAAGGGCGCGGCTGCGTTGCTCGCCGCGGCGGCGCCCGTGGTCGGGGTGTCGAACGACTCGACCATCGGCCCGGCCGATCCGCTCCGTCTCGACCAGCCGCACGCGACGCGCCAGGCGGCGCTCACGAATCAGATGATGGCGCTCAACGAGAGCAACGGCCGCGACGCCTTGGGTGCGCGCGCCGTGGTGACGCACAAGCTCTCGTCGGACGAGGCGGTCAAGACCGGCGCGACCAACCGTGTGTGCCCGCAGGTCCCCGGGTGCGCGACCCTCGGTGACTTCATCGTCAACCTCGACGGGCGAACCTTCCACACAGCAGCAGGCGCCGTCCGCTTGTCCACGGCGAAGGTGGTCGGCACGGGCAACGCTCGGCGGCGCCAACCGGCGCCGCTCGTCCAGTTCCGCAAGCTCGATCTCGTGAACGAGGCGGTACACACGCTCACGAGCCCCGCGATCGCTTACCTCCTCCTTGTCGCCGGCCTCGCGCTGATCCTCTTCGAGTTCTTCACGATCAGCATCGGGCTCGCGGGCGGCGTGGGGGCGCTCGCCGTCATCGGTGCCTTCGTCGGGTTCTCGCACCTGCCGGTCACGTGGTGGGCGCTGCTCCTGATCCTTCTTTCCATGGTGGGTTTCGGGATCGACGTGCAAGCCGGGCGCGCGTACGCGTGGACGGTGATCGCCTCGGTCATGCTCGTTGCCGGCTCGATGTTCTTGTACGGAGGGTCGAGCAAGCTCGACGTGCGCTGGTGGGAGCTCGTGCTCGTCGTCGGGTTGACGATCTTGTTCATGATCTGGGCCATGCCCGTCGCGGTCCGCTCCCGCTTCTCGACGCCGACGGTCGGCCGCGAAGGACTGGTCGGCGCGGAAGGCGAAGCCGCGGTCGACGTCGATCCCGACGGTGTCGTGTTCATCAACGGAGCGCGCTGGCGTGCGCGCACGAATCGTGCGACGCCGATCCGCGCGGGTGCGCCCATCCGGGTCGTCGAGGTCGACGGTCTCGTGCTCGAGGTGGAGCCACCGGAAGGTGGTGCCCGCGACTACCGGGAACGGCGCTCGCGTCACAGCGCCGACCCGGACGAAGGGTCCTGACCAGCCTTTCTTCGTCACCGTGATGGTGACGGAACGCGCGACCTGCGCGCGCTCCGAAACGGTGCAATCACCCCTTGTAGGTCGAAGGGCCCAGGGCTAAGTTCGGCCTTCCCTGGACCGGTCGAGCACCGAGGGGGCGGAGAGTTGCTGCATGCTGTGTCCCAGGTCTGGCACGAGCGAGCTGCTTGTCGCGGACCGAGCTCTGCGTTGTTCTTCCCGCCGGCGGTCGGTGAGCGGAAGGAAGAGCGCGAGCAGCGCGAGGCCCTTGCAAAGTCGATCTGCGCGACGTGCCCGGTACGGACGGACTGCCTCGATGCAGCGCTCGCGACACACGAGCTGCACGGCATCTGGGGCGGCCTGAACGAGACCGAGCGACGCGACCTGTTGGTGCGTTCGAGCTGACCCTCGCGCCGCGTCGAGGCGCAGGATTCGAGCCACTTCGGCGAACGGAACGCATATCGCGCGCCGGTAGACTTGTACCGTGTCCCGACCATCCGCGCATGCCGTAGCAACGCTGCGCGAGGCCGCGACAGTGATGCTGGTGCGGGACGATCCCGGTCTCCAGGTCTTCATGTTGCGCCGCAACCTCGAGAGCGTGTGGGTCGCCGGTGCCTACCTGTTCCCGGGGGGAGCCCTCGACCCGGAGGACCGCAGCGAGCTCCTCGCCGCGAGGTGCCTCGACCTCACGGACGCCTCGGCGAGCGCCCTGCTCGAGCTTCCTTCGGGCGGTCTGGGCTACTGGGTTGCCGCCGTTCGGGAGACCTTCGAAGAGGCCGGCGTCCTGCTCGCACGTTCCCGGAGCACCGGCCGCGCGGTGGACCCCCAGGTTCTGGCACCGCTGCGCGATGCGCTCAACGCTGGAGAGCGGACGTTCACCGACATCGTGCTCCAGGAAGATCTGGTGCTCGATGCGGGTGCCCTGGTCGCGTTCTCGCACTGGATCACACCCCTCGGCTCGCCACGGCGCTACGACACGCGCTTCTTCGTGGCCGCCGCGCCGGAAGGGCACGCGTACACGCCCGATCGGACCGAGACGGTCGCGTCGCGCTGGGTCCGTCCTGCAGACGCGCTCGCCGCGGCCGACCGCGGTGAGATCGAGCTCATCCTCCCCACCCGGAGGAGCCTCGAGGCGCTCGACACCTTCGCGACGGCCGAGGAGCTGCTCGAAGCCGTCCGTGTCGAGGGTGCGGCCTGATGCCCGACATGACGCCCGAGGTGCCGAGCGCGCTGTCACCGCTCGTGCGACGCATCGTCGCCTCGAACGCGAGCGCGATGACAGGCCCGGGAACGAACACCTACCTGGTCGGGATCGACGAGGTCGCGGTGATCGACCCCGGTCCCGACGACCAGAAGCACGTGGACTCGATCGTGGGCGCCTCGATGCGCGAGCGCGTGCGATGGATCGTGCTCACGCACAGCCACCCCGATCACGCCCCGGCCACGGCGCGGCTCGCCAAAGCGACCGGGGCGGAGGTCCTCGCCTTCTCGAAGCGTGACCCCGACGTGAAGGTCGACCGCACGATCGGCGACGGCGCCACGATCGAGGGCACCGAGTTCCACCTCGACGTGCTGCACACGCCCGGCCACGCGCCGAACCACCTGTGCTTCTTCCTCGACGAGGAACGCACGTTGTTCTCGGGTGACACGGTGCTCCAGGGCATGTACTCGGTCGTCTCCCCGCGGCGCGGCGGCGACATGGCGCAGTACCTCGCCTCACTGGAGCGGCTCAAGAAGATGCGGATCGCGCGGATCGCACCCGGTCACGGTGACGTGATCGACGAAGCGCGGCCCAAGCTCGAGGACTACATCGCGCACCGCAAGATGCGTGAGCGCCAGATCGTCGCGATCCTCAAGCGAGGCCCGGAGAAGATCCCGTCGATCGTCGACGAGCTCTACCAGGAGACGCCGGAGGACCTGCTCGACGTCGCGGGGCGCCAAGTGCACGCGCACCTGCTCAAGCTGAAGACCGAGGGCAAGGTCACCGGCCGCGACGCCAAGTCGACCTGGACAGTCGCGTAGCGACTGCCGTGCAAGTCGCGTAGCGACTGCGTCGTCGGCCGCGCAGCTACTGCGTCGGCGCTGCGCGCGCGGCGTCCTTCTCGGCGAGCGCCGCCTCTGCCGCTTCGAAGATGCGCGCGGTGCAGCCGGCCATCTCGATGGGTGGGAGGACCTCGACGGCAACCTGGCGCGCCAGCTCGTGGAACGCCCGGCCCGCGGGGCTGTCCGGAGCGCTCCATGCGACGGGCGCGCCAGCGTCGCCGCCTTCGCCGACCTCCGGCTCGAGCGGGATCGAGGCGAGGAGCGGAGCGCCGATCTCTTCGGCGAGCGTCGCGCCACCGCCGGTGCCGAACAGCGCGAACCGCTCGCCGTCGGGCGCGACGAACTCGCTCATGTTCTCGACCACCCCGACCACGTTCATGTACGAACGGCGCGCCATGTCGGCGACGCGCGTCGCCACCTTCTGCGCGGCGCGTGCAGGAGTCGTCACGACGAGCATCTCCGCCTGCGGCAGCATGCGCGCCAGACCCATCTGCACGTCACCCGTGCCGGGCGGCATGTCCACCAGCAGGTAGTCGAGCTCGCCCCAGCGCACGTCGGTGAGGAACTGCTCAACCGCGCGGGTGAGGATGAGCCCGCGCCACATGAGCGCGCTGCCCTCGTCGTCGACGAGGAAGCCCATCGACACGACCTCGAGCTCTCCGCCGCCTTCCGTCTTGCGAACGTTCGGGATGATCTTGCCGTCGGCGCCTTCGAGCCTGCCCTCGACGCCGAGCATGCGCGGCACGCTGAAACCCCAGATGTCGGCGTCGAGCACGCCGACTCGCAGACCCCGGGCGGCGAGCGCGGCCGCCAGGTTCACCGTGACGGAGCTCTTGCCGACGCCGCCCTTGCCGCTCGCCACGGCGAGCACACGTGTGGTTGCCGCGACCATCGTCTCCGGGGCGTTGTCGCGTGCGTTGAGCCGTGCGCGCTGCATCGCGTACGACTTCTGCTCGGCGGTCATCTCGACGTACTGGACGTCGACGCTTTCGACTCCCGGCAGGGACGCGACCTTCGATTGCACGTCGCGCTTGATCTCCGAGCGGAGCGGACATCCGAGCGTCGTGAGGGCGATCCCGACGGTGACCGAGCCGTCGTCGCCGATCTCGACGCCCTGCACCATGCCGAGCTCGATGATCCCGGCGTGCAGCTCCGGGTCGACGATCCCCTCGAGGACCCGCTGGACATCCTCGGGCCGAGGCGGCTTCCCGCCGCTCGCGGCGCTGCGGGGCTTCAGAGGCGGGTTTTCGGGCGTCACA
>DATBHZ010000011.1:0-1646 GCA_036557185.1 Acidimicrobiia bacterium
GGTCACCCTGTGTGTCGAGGCTCCGGCAGGCTCGAGGATGCGCGCGAACCTCGAGGCCGGCGGCGTGATCGCGGTCACGTGCAGCCTCCCCACGACGTACCGGACGGTGCAGTTCAAGGGTCGGGTGTTGGCGGTCGCTGAGCCGGATGCCGGGCAGCGCAAGCACGTCCGCGACCACGCGGAAGCGTTCTCAGCCGAGGCCGAGCAGGTCGGGCTTCCGCCACGCAGCGGCTTGCGGCTACTCGACGACGGGCTGGCCTCCGTGAGCTTCGCCGTCGCCGAGGTCTACGACCAGACGCCCGGGCCGAATGCGGGAGCGCGGATGTGACCGAGCCCGTCGCGCTCGAGTCGATCACCGCCTGCTTCCGGGGCGTGATCCCGTCGCCGTTTGCGACGTGCTCGCCCGACGGAACCCCGAACATCACCTACATGTCGATCGTGCAGTACGTCGACTCGGAGCGGGTCGCCCTGTCGCGGCAGTTCTTCAACAAGACCCGTGCGAATCTCGACGCAAACCCGGTCGGGCAGGTCCGCGTCGTCGACCCGGACACGCTCGAGCAGTACGAGCTCGACCTCGAGTTCGTTCACACGGAGACCCAGGGGCCGACGTTCGAAGCGATGCGCGCGAATCTTGAGGCGATCGCATCGCAGACCGGGATGAGCGCGGTGTTCCGCCTGCGCGGAGTCGACATCCATCGCGTGGTGCGGTGCGCCCGGGTCGGACCGGCTGCCGACGCACCGAGAGCGCGCGCGGACCGCGACATGCTCGGCCCTCTCGACGAGTTCACACGGCAGCTCGCAGGCTGCGGCGAGTACGAGGAGGCGGCGCGCGTGGCGCTCCAGGCGCTCGAGGACCTGTTCGACTTCGCGCCGTCGATCCTGCTCGTGCGCGACCCGATCGCGGAGCGGCTGTTTGCGATCGCCAGCAACGGCTACCCCCGATCGGGGGCCGGCGCCGAGGTGCCGGTCGGGTCGGGCGTGATCGGCACCGCGGCGTCGACCGGGCAGGTGATCTGCGTGCCGAACCTGACCCGCAGCCGCGTCATGCAGGAAGCGGTGCGGTCAAGGCTCGAGGCCACCGATTCGGACGCGACGGAGATCGCGCTGCCCGGGCTCGAGCACGCAAGCAGCATCGCGGCCGTCCCTCTCGCGACCCGCAACGAGGTAACCGGGGTCCTCTATCTCGAGAGCGAGCGAGTGGGGCAGTTCGGCCCCCACAACGAACGGCTGTTGCGGATCTTCGGCCGGCACGTCGCGGCGGCACTCAGCGCTCTCGGATCCGAGTCCGGGGACCGAAGCGCCGGAGCCGAGGCGGGCGCTCCGGCGCAGGCAGCCACAAGCGGCCGGGGCGAGCCGCTGGCGGTGACGTATTACCAGGCCGACGACAGTGTGTTCGTCGACGACGCGTACGTGGTCAAGGGCGCGCCCGGCCGGATTCTCTGGAAGATGCTGCGCGAGCACGCCGATGCTGAGCGCGCGACATTCACCAACCGCGAGCTGCGCCTCGATGAGAGCCTCGGCCTGCCGGCCGGAGCGGACAACCTCGAGGCGCGTCTGCTCGTCCTGCGCAAGCGGCTCGGGGGCGGCAGGTTCACGATCGAGCTCGAGCGCGTGGGCCGCGGGCGTCTCGCACTCCGGTCGCCACG
>DATBHZ010000012.1:0-1694 GCA_036557185.1 Acidimicrobiia bacterium
TCCCCGTCGGGACCGGGAAGGTCTTCGGCGCGGCGTGCGGAAGATCCGCGACGACGCCCAACCGGAAGGAATCGCGGATCTCACGGATGGCCTGGAGGTCGATCGCGTTGACGTCGACGCGCTGGGCACTGAGCCGCTGCACGAGCTCGGGATCGGCCGTGATCCCCGGCTGGATGTTCTTCAGGTCACCGAGCGCCGAGAAGGTCCACTTGCTGCTCAACCGCGCCGGGCTGTAGCTCACACGCGCGTCGCGGAGAGGCCCGTCCGGTCCGTTCAGCTCCGCGACAACGCTCGCCGCGTCCTGTGCGCGCGCAAAGGGCTTGGAGATCGCGAGCGTCGCGCCGCCCTGCGCATCACGCACCCAGCCGGTCGAAGTCCAGCCCGCGGCATGCAGGTCGCCGAGGCGGACTGCCTGCTCGAGCTTGTCGCCGTTCACCTGCGCTGCCTGGACGGCGCTGGCGTCGAGGTGGACGCGCGCGGTGACGACACCGCTGCCGTCGTCGTGCACGCGCACGGTCACCGTGGTGTCGACGCGACACGCGCTCAGCAGGACGACGAGTACGAGCGCGAGCAGCGCCGTCCGACGCACGCTCCCGAGTCTTTCAGGCGACGCGGTGAGGCGCCGGTGCGGTCAGCTCTCGGAGCCGCTGCCGGCGAGCTCGACGGGTGGGGGCTCGATGCCCTCGATCGCGCGGAACACGACCTCACCGTCGAGCGCGTCGACGATCACCGTCTCGCCGGCGTGGAACTCCTTCCACAGGATCCGCTCCGAGAGCGGGTCCTCGACGAGTCGCTGGATCGCCCGGCGCAACGGCCGCGCACCGAGCTGCGGGTCGTAGCCCTTCTCGGCGAGCAGCATCTTGGCGTCCTTCGTGAGCTCCAGACCGAGGCCCTGACCCTCGAGCTGCGCCGTGACGCGCTTCATGAGCAGGTCGACGATCTCGGTGACCTCTTCCTTGCTGAGCTCGCTGAAGACGATGACGTCGTCGATGCGGTTCAGGAACTCGGGCCGGAAGTGCCGCTTCAGCTCGTCGTTCACCTTGGTCTTCATGGCCTCGTACGTGACCGCGGAGTCGGCCTTGCCAAAGCCGAGCGCGTTCTTGCGCAGGTCGGCGGTGCCGAGGTTCGAGGTCATGATGATCACGGTGTTCTTGAAGTCGACCGTGCGGCCCTGCGCGTCCGTGAGCCGCCCGTCCTCGAGGATCTGCAGCAGCGCGTTGAACACGTCGGGGTGGGCCTTCTCGATCTCGTCGAAGAGCACCACCGAGAACGGCTTGCGGCGCACGGCTTCGGTGAGCTGGCCTCCCTCGTCGTACCCGACGTAGCCAGGAGGCGAGCCGACGAGCCGCGACACCGTGTGCTTCTCCATGTACTCCGACATGTCGAGCTGGATGAGCGCGTTCTCCTCGCCGAAGAGGAACTCCGCGAGCGTCTTGGCGAGCTCGGTCTTGCCGACACCCGACGGCCCCAGGAAGATGAACGAGCCCGACGGCCGCTTCGGGTCCTTGAGGCCGGCGCGCGTACGGCGGATGGCCTGCGACACCGCCTTGACGGCGGCCTCCTGGCCGACGATCCGCTTGTGCAGCTCGTCCTCCATGCGGAGGAGCTTCGCCGTCTCCTCCTCGGTGAGCTTGTAGACGGGGATGCCGGTCCAGAGCGCGAGCACCTCGGCGATGGACTCCTCGTTGACCTCG
>DATBHZ010000013.1:0-7073 GCA_036557185.1 Acidimicrobiia bacterium
GGTCCTCGACGCCGCGGTGTTCGGGATCCCGGACGACGAGTGGGGTGAGAGCGTCTACTGCATCGTGCAGGCGAAGGATGGGGAGACGCTCGACCTCGAGGACCTACGCGCCTTCACCGACGAGCGCGTCGCGGGGTACAAACGTCCGCGTCAGTACGAGCTGCGCGCCGAGCTCCCGCGGACCGATGCGGGCAAGCTCCTCAAGCGAGTGCTCCGTGACCAGTTCTGGAAGGACCGCGCGGGCTCCGTGTGAGGGCCGGGCGGCGCCGCGCACGCTCGGTACCGAGGGCGCTCTTGTAGCGTGACGCCGTGCCAACCCTCTCCGAAGCGGCCTCGAAGGCCCTCCTGGCAACGCACGGCGTCCCGGTGCCCGGCGAGCGCACCGCCGCCACGGTTGACGGCGCCGTGGAGGCGGCCGAACAGATCGGCTACCCGGTCGTGCTCAAGCTCTGCGGTGACCGGATCGCGCACAAGACCGAGCGCGGGCTCGTGCGGCTGCAGCTCGCCGATCGTGCTGCGGTCGAGATCGCCGCGGGCGAGCTCCTCGGCGCGGCCCAGCCGTCCGACGGCGACGTCGAGCTGCTCGTCGCCCCGATGCTGCGAGCCAATCGCGAGCTGATCGCGGGCGTGCACCGGGACCCGCAGTTCGGGCCGTGCGTGATGGTCGGCATCGGCGGCGTGCTCGCCGAGGCTCTCGGAGACGTTGCCTTCCGCCTCGTCCCGATCACCCCGACCGATGCGGAGGAGATGATCGACGATCTCGCCATGCGGGAGCTGCTCGAGCCGTTCCGCGGCGAGCCGGCAGTGGACCGCGGCGAGCTCGAGAGGATCCTGCTCGGGCTCAGTGACGCGGCGCGCAGCGAGCCGCGCATCGATTCGATCGACCTCAACCCGCTCTTGGTCGTGGACGGCCGCCCGATCGCTGTCGACGCGCTCGTCGAGCTGGTCGACTGATGCCCGCGCCCGCAGGGCTACGGCGGCTGTTCGACCCGCGGGGCGTTGTCGTGTGCGGTGCGTCGAGCCATCCCGGCAAGTTCGGGTTCGTCGCGCTGCACAACATCCTGAGCCAGGGCTTCGAAGGCCGCGTCTTCGCGACCAACCGCGAGGGCGAATCGATCCTTGGCGTGCCCACGGCGCGTACGGTCAGCGAGCTTCCCGCGGACGCGCCTCTCGACCTCGCGTTCGTGTGCACGCCCGCCGCGGCCAACGAAGGGCTGCTGCGCGAGTGCGCCCAGCGAGGCATCGCGGCGGCATTCGTCACGAGCGGGGGATACGGCGAGGCCGGTGAGGATGGCCGTGCCGAGGAGGCGAAGCTGGTCGAGCTCGCGGAGGAGCTCGGGATCCTGCTCGCCGGGCCGAACGGGCAAGGCGTCGTGTCGACACCGTCGAACCTCTGCGCACAGATCGTCGCCCCGTATCCTCCGCCCGGGCGCATCGGAGTTGCCAGCCAGTCGGGGAACTTCGTCTCGTCGTTCCTCAACTACGCCGTGCAGACAGGTGTGGGCATCAGCCGGGCGGTGAGCGCAGGCAACGCCGCGATGGTCACTGTGCCGGACTACCTCGACTACTACGCAGACGACGCCGAGACCGGCGTGGCGCTGGCCTACGTGGAGGGCATCGCCGACGGCCGGGCCTTCTTCGAGCGTATCCTGTCGGTCGCGCGTCGTTGCCCGGTCGTGCTGCTGAAGGGCGGCGCCACAGCAGGCGGGCAGCGCGCGGCGGCGAGCCATACCGGCGCGCTTGCATCCGACGACCGCGTGTTCGACGGCATGTGCCGCCAAGCCGGCGCCACTCGGGCGGCATCCGTCGAGGAGGCCTTCGAGGCCGCGGCGACCTTCGCAACACAACCGCTTCCTGCCGGACCCAACGTCGCCGTCCTCACGACCGCGGGCGGTTGGGGAGTGGTCACCGCCGATGCGATCGTTGCGTCGCGCGAACTCGTGCTGGCGCCCCTCGCGCCGGACCTTCTCGCGGCGATCGATGAGGAGCTCCCTCCGCGATGGAGCCGCAACAACCCGATCGACCTCGCGGGCGGGGAGACACGCGACACCATCCCGAAAGTCATGGAGCTCGTCGCTGCGCACCCGACGGTCGACGCGATCCTGTACCTCGGCCTTGGCATCCAGTCGAACCAGGCGGCGCTCATGCGCGCCGGCGGCTTCTACCCCGGTCACGGCCTCGAACGGATCGTCGCGTATCACGAGCGTCAGGACGCACGCTTCGCCGAGGCCGCCGCGGAGATCTCGGACCGTTGGGCGAAGCCGATCCTGACGGCCACCGAGCTGGCCGTCGCGGCTCCCGACAACCCGGGACCAGCTGCCGTCCGTGCGAGCGGCCGCCTCTGCTACGCATCCTCGAACCGCGCGGTGGTGGCGCTCGGGCACCTCTACCGGTACGCACGGTGGCGGCAACGCCGCGGTCTCGGGTGAGCGCGCGCCGGGGACGCGCGCGGCAGCACAACGCGGCACGCCGGATGCTGGTCGGCGTCCTCGTCGTCGCAGGCGTGGCCGCGCTCGCGTTCGCGTTCCGCCCGGGCCCGGAGCCGGCAGCCGGGGCCACGAGCGCTCCGCGGCTCGCGACGGCGCTGTGGTCGCCGCTGCGTGTCGCGGAGCCGTTCCGCCGGGCCGTCGCCGCACAGCGCCTCCAGAGCGACCTCACCGCCGCGATCGGGGGCACCCCGTCGTGCGTGGAGGTCGCCGACTCCGGTGGGGTGGTGGCATCGGTCGGCCCGGCCGGCGGCCAGCTCCCCGGCTCGACGCAGAAGCTGCTCACCGCGTTGACGGCGGTGCACGTCCTCGGTCCGACGAGCACGTTCACGACGCGCGCCGTCGCGAGCGGCCCGCCCCGCAACGGGACCCTCCAGCGGCTGTATCTCGTGGGGGGCGGCGACCCGTTGCTGAGCACGCCCGAGCGCGCGGCGGCCCTTTCCCGGGATCCCGAGACTCGTGGCGAGGCAACCACGTCGCTGGCCGGCCTGGCGGACGCGATCGTCGCGAGCGGGGTGCGGTCGATACCCGGCGGGATCGTCGCCGACGAGCATCGCTACGACCAGCAGCGTTTCTCGGTCTACTGGCCCGCTCATTACGTGACCGACCGCGAGACCGGAGCGATCGGCGCTCTCGACGTGAACCGCGGCTTCGGCGCGCCCGCCGGTGACGGCGCCGCGGCGACCGACCCTGCGCTGAGCACGGCGGATCAGCTGGCGCGGCTGCTGCTCGCCCGCGGCGTCGTCGTCGGGCCATCGAGCCGTGGCGTCGCGCCTTCGGGCGCGCTCCAGATCGCGTCCGTGCGTTCACCGCCGTTGACGTCGGTCCTTGCGGAGATGCTCGGCTCGAGCGACAACTTCACGGCGGAGATGCTGGTGAAGGAGATCGCGGTCCACTCGGGCGAGCATGGAACGACGGACAACGGGGTGGCCGTGATCCGCCGGACCATCGCCGGGTTGGGCCTTCCGACACAGGGCTGGGTCATGGTCGACGGGTCCGGGCTCTCACGCGACGACCGCGTCTCGTGCGCTCTCCTGCTCGGCGCGATCGGGCTCGCGCGCACACCGCAGTTCGCTTCGATCGCAGCAGGTCTCCCTGTGGCCGGACGATCCGGGACCCTCGTCCAGCGCCTGACGGGTACCGACCTCGACGGGGTGCTGCGCGCCAAGACCGGCACGCTCGACGGCGTCACAGGCCTTGTCGGCTTCATCGATCTCCGCGCTCACGTCGACTTCGCCCTGCTGTTGAACGGTGGAGCAGCGGGGACCGGCGCCGGTGCCGACCAACGAGATCGCATCGCCCTCCAGATCGCGGGTTACCCTGATGCTCCGCCGACGGAGGTCCTCGTGCCCGCACCCGCCAGCCCCACCGAGCGCACCTCGTGAGCGACCAGCCCACGCAGCCTCAAAAGGCGGCGACGCAACGCCGCCACCGTCAGCCCGCGCAGTCGTTGCCGCAGACGGGATTCGACCTCTACGAGCTGCTGCTCGCGTACGTCAGGCAGGAGACCGCGGTTCCCCTGCAACAGCTCGGGCGTGTGCTCGCGCTCGGTGTCGCGGGAGCGCTCCTGTTCGGGCTCGGCGGGCTGTTCGTGACCGTCAGCATCCTGCGCGTGCTCCAGGAGGAGACCACGCTGCCCGACTGGTCGCACTACCTCATCGTGCTCGCCGGGGTGCTCATCGCCGGCGCCGTGATCTGGAAGGTGGGGACACGACGCAAGCGCACCCGGGAGGTGGCCGCGTGAACATCGGACCGAGGAGCGGAAGTGCCGTCCCGAAGGACCGCCCCATCACCCGGGACGACCTCGAGCAGAAGTTCGGCGAGCTGCAGGGCGGGATCGACTCCGAGATCGCCGACGCGCGCTCCCTCGCCATCACCGCCGGTGTCGTGGTGGTGGTGGTCGTGGTGCTGATCGCGTTCGTGCTCGGACGCCGGCGCGGCAAGCGGCTCTCCACGATCGTCGAGATCCGTCGCGTATGAAGCTCCCGCCGTCCGTCGAGTACTACCTCCGCCGCAAGTTCATCCCGTACGGAAGCCGGCCGTGGCTCTACTTCGGCATCGCGATGTTCGCCTTCCGGATCGCGAAGCGCTTCGCCGGGACGAGCCCGAAGCCGCTGGTGAGCTTCCGCGTCAAGGACGGCGAGACCTACCTCATCAAGGGCGTGACACGCGCCCGGTAGCCTTGCAGCGGGATGAAGGTCTTGCTCCGCAATCCGAGGCGTGAGGTCGAGATTCCGGGCCCGACCACCGTGCACGCGTTGCTCGCGCGTCTCGAGCTGAACCCCGAGAGCGTGCTCGTCATCCAGGGTGACACGGTCGTCACCAGCGACGCGCGATTGGCCGACAACGATCGCATCGAGATCCGGCCGGTGACATCGGGCGGCGCGCTGTGAGCACTGCGCGCTGGGGCGACGACGGCAGGAGAGACCGCCTGTGAAGTGCCGACGGTGCAAGGCGCCGGCAGTGATCGACATCCGGCGCCACAACGCGGGCTTCTGCCGCGAGTGCTTCCTCCATCACTGTCGTGAGCAGGTACGGCGTGCGGTCGACGCCCACCAGATGATCGCCGAGAGCGATCGCGTGCTGGTGGCGGTGTCCGGTGGCAAGGACTCGCTCGCGCTCTGGGACCTGCTCCTGCAGCTCGGCGTCGAGGCGGACGGCCTCTACCTCGGGCTCGGGATCGGCAACTACTCCGACGAGTCCGGTCGCTACGCGCGCTCGTTCGCTGCGGACCGGTCGCTGCTGCTCCACGAGATCGACGTGCGCGAGATGTACGGGTTCGACGTGCCGTCCGCGGCTCGCGCAACGAGACGCGCGCCGTGCGGTGCTTGTGGGCTGTCGAAGCGCCACCTGTTCAACAGCGCGGCGCTCGAGCACGGCTACGACGTCGTCGCGACCGGGCACAACCTCGACGACGAGGCGGCAGTGCTGCTCGGCAACGTGATGCGCTGGGAAGCGAGCTACCTCGGCCGTCAATACCCCGTGCTCCCCGCGGCGGACGGTTTCGTCAAGAAGGTGAAGCCGCTCGTGCGGCTCGGTGAGCGCGAGATGGCTGCCTATTGCGTGCTCAGCGGCATCGAGTACCAGGTGGAGGAGTGCCCGATGGCGGTTGGCAACCGCCACCTGGGCCTCAAGGAGGTCCTCAACGCGCTCGAGGACCGGTCGCCCGGGTCGAAGGCCGCCTTCCTGTTCGGCTTCTACGAGCGCGGCGCGCCCGCGTTCTCGGGCGTGAGCGACGAGGAACGGACCGAGCTCGCGCCGTGCACCTCCTGCGGCGCGCCCACGCCGACCGGCGGTCTCTGCTCGTTCTGCTCGCTGCGCGCCCGCGCGGCGGAGAGTCCGGTCGCGCTGCGATCGGTGTCGTGACATGCCGCGGCCGTTCAGCGTGGGGGATCGCGTCCTGCTCGTCGACGCGAAGAGGCGCCGCCACCTCGTGACGCTCGAGGCGGGGGGCGCGTTCCACAGCCACGCCGGCGTCCTCGACCACGATGCGCTGATCGGAGCCGAAGAGGGCGTGGCGGTCCGCACGACGATGGGCGCACGGCTCGTCGCGGTGCGACCGACGCTCTCGGAGTACGTGCTCAAGATGCCCCGTGGCGCGCAGGTGATCTATCCGAAGGATCTCGGGCCGATCCTCATGCTCGCCGACGTGTTTCCCGGGGCGAGCGTCCTGGAGTCGGGCGTCGGCTCCGGAGCCCTGACGATGACGCTCCTACGCGCGGTCGGCGCGGGCGGACACGTCCTCGGCTACGAGATCCGGCAGGACTTCGCAGACCGCGCACGCCGCAACGTCGAGGGGTTCCTCGGTGCTGAGGTCCCGCTCGACATCGAGGTGCGCGACGCGTACGCCGGCATCGACGCCAACGACCTCGATCGGATCCTCCTCGACCTCCCCGAGCCCTGGCAGGTGGTCAAGCACGCGGAAGGTGCGCTCAAGCCCGGCGGCATCCTGCTCTCGTACCTGCCCACGATCGGACAGGTCGCCCGCTTGGGCGAGGAGCTGGCGTCCTCGTCGTTCGGGATGATCGAGACGCTCGAGGTGATGCAACGCGGCTGGCACGTCGATGGGCAATCGGTGCGCCCCGACCACCGGATGGTGGCGCACACCGGCTTCCTCACCCACGCGCGCCTGCTGGCACCCGCGGACTAGCTCCCAGTGAACGTCCTCGATGTGGCGATCGTCGTCGGCGCGGTCGCAGCGGCGATCGGTGGCTACCGCCTCGGCCTCCTCGCCCGTGGCGCGGCGTGGATCGGTCTCGTCGTCGCCCTGCTGCTCGCGGTGCACTTCATCCCGAAGCTGACGACCCTGCTCGCCAACGCGTCGCCGCACGGCCGGCTGTTCGCCGTCCTGGCGTTCGTGTTCGGCGCCGCGCTGCTCGGCCAGGCGATCGGCCTCACGGTCGGTGGTTTCGTGCACGACCGGCTCCGCATGCGCGGTACGGCTCGCGAGGTCGACAGGGTGTTCGGCGCGTTGATCGGCGCGCTCGGCGTTCTCGTGCTCGTCTGGTTGATGGTGCCGGCGCTCACGAGCGCGCAGGGATGGACCGCGCGCGAGGCGGGAAGCTCGTCGATCGTCGCCGCGATCGA
>DATBHZ010000014.1:0-9793 GCA_036557185.1 Acidimicrobiia bacterium
CGTCAGGATCCCGGCGCATCACGTGCTCGCGGTTGTCGAGGCGCCGATGGGCGCGCATCCCGGCGGGCTGTTCGCCGGCGGGCTCCCGGTCGAGGGGTACGGGGAGGACTACGAGTTCTGGGTAGCCGCGCGCGCGGCGACCCGTGGCAGCGAGGCCGAGTACGACGCGTGGATCAACCGGTGGATCCTCGCGCCGGCCGACCAGGCGGAGTACCTCGAGCGTCTCGGCAGTGAGCGGGTCGATGCTCTGCGCCGCAAGGCGCAGCCGGGCTCGTGGCGCGACGACGTTGCCGCGTTCCCCGTCGACCGGTTCACCCCCGCCAACCCGTGGGAGGTGGCCGCGACCTTCGGGGCGCGTCATCTCGCCGATCGGATCGCGGCCATCGACGCGCACGCGGTGCTGGCCGGCGCCGGCGTGGCGAACCTCGCCGCATGGCTCGGCGTCGCACTGGCGAAGGAGCGGGGCTGCGGGGTCACGCTCACCGCCGAGATCGGGCTGTGGGACTACGCGCCCACCGACGGCGACCCCTTCGTCCTGAACCACCGCAACTTCCCGTCGGCGACGATGCTCGGCGACGCGGCGATGGTGCTCGGCACGCTCGTCGGGGGGCCCGGCACGCGCACCATCGGCTGCCTGGGCGGCGCCCAGATCGACAAGCACGGCAACATCAACTCGACGCAGATCGCAGACGGCCCGTTCCTCGTCGGCTCCGGCGGCGGCAATGACGTCGCGAGCGTGGCCGACGAGTGCATCGTCGTGGCGACGCTCTCCAAGCAACGCACGCCGGACCAGTGCAGCTACGTCACCTCACCCGGACGCACGGTGCGCGCGCTCGTCACCGATCTCGGGACGCTGGAGAAGCTCGATGCTGACGGCGAGCTCGTGCTGACCGCCGTGCCCGAAGGCGAAGGGACCTTGGACGAGCGGATCGACGCCGCGCGCGCCGGATGTGGCTGGGATCTCACAGTCGCGCCGGAGGTACGCTGGCTCGCGGCTCCGACGATGGACGAGGTGCTGAGGTTGCGCGGGTGGGATCCCCGCGGTTGGTTCCTGCGCGGCTAGCGCTTCACGATCGTGACGGATGCGTTCGCGCCGCGGCCGACGGTGTGCGCCATGCCGACCCGCGCTCCCTCGACCTGGCGTGCACCCGCGTCGCCCCGGATCTGGAGCACGAGCTCGACGACTTGACCGAGACCCGACGCGCCGAGCGGCTCGCCTTTCGAGAGGAGCCCTCCCGACACGTTGACCGGACGCGCGCCACCCAGCGCGGCGCTCCCGTCGGCGAGCACCTTGGGCTGCTCGCCGGGCTCGCACAATCGCAGCTCCTCCCATCCGAGGAGCTCGCGCGCCGCGTCCGTGTCCTGACACTCGACGAGGTCGAGCTCGTCCGGGCCGACACCCGCCTCGGCGTAGGCGTCGTCGACGGCGAGCCTCGACGGCGGGGTGATGTGGGTGTCGTCGATGCCGGCCAGCGGCGTCGCCTCGCCGAGCACGCTGCCCGGCAGATGGGAGCGCAGCACGGACGACTCGAGCATCACGCGCCCCGTTCCGTTGCCCGCCGCCTTCCGCACGACCACGGCGGCAGCACCCTCGTTGGGGGAGCACAGCATGAAGAGGTGGAGCGGTTCGCACACGACGCGCGAGCCGAGCACCTCGTCGACCGAGGTCGGCTTCCGGAACATAGCGTTGGGATTGGCGACGCCGTGGGCGCGGTTCTTCACGACGAGCTCCGCGAGGTCGCGCTTGGTGATGCCTGACTCGCGCATGAGCCGCTGCGCGCGCAAGGCGAAGTAGGCAGGCGTCGCCGCGAGCCCCGCTTGCTCGCGCCACGGCTCGAAGAAGCTCGAGCGGATGATGCCCTTGGGCATCTTCTCCATGCCGAGCACGAGCACGGTGTCGAACTGCCCGGCACGAATCGCGCCTGCTGCGAGCTCGAGCGCCGCGCCGCCGCTCGCACACCCGGCCTCGACGTCGATGATCGGCATGCCCGTCTGCGCGAGCGCGCCGAGCACCTTGTGCCCGGCCGCGACGCCCGAGTAGGCGGTGCCGCAGAAGACGGCTTGGAACCCGCCGCGCGGCACGTCGGCATCCTTCAGGGCTTCCCGAACCGCGTGCACGCCCATCTCGGTGACGGTCTTGCCCTCGAACCGGCCGAACGGGTGGATGCCGACGCCCGCGATCTCGACACCGCTCATCGGGTGTGCTCCTCGGTCTGAGGGCCGAACTCCCAGGTGAGCAGCGTGTCGGTGTCGCCGTCGCTGCTCGCTTCGAGCTCGACGACGCGCAGCTGCATGGGCTGGCCGTACGCGTAGCCGTCGACCGGGGCGGTGAGCCGCGTGATCACACGCAGGCCCTCGGGGAGCTCCACGATGCCGAACCCGTACGGCGCGGCGCCCGCGTAGCCAGGTGGCGCGGCGGTGACCGCGGTCCATCCCCACAACGTGCCGGTGTCGGAGAGCTCGACGTTCGAGACGTCGTCCGATCCGCAGTACGGGCACTGCTCCAGGCGCGGGAAGTGGTGATGGCCGCAAGCACCGCAGCGCGCACCCAGCAAGCGCGGCGGGTTGACAGTGAAGAGACCCTCGTGCACCGGGACGGGCATCACACGGTCCCGTCCGCGCGGAGCCGTTCGATCTCGCGGCTGTCGAGTCCGAGCACGTTGCTCAGGACCTGGTCGGTGTCCGCACCGAGGACGGGCGCGCCCGCAGGTGTTGCCGCCGCCTCGCCGACGAATCGCGGGAAGGGCGCTTGCTGGCGCAGGGTGCCGATGACCGGGTCCTCGATCTCGATCAAGTCGCCGCGGGCGGCGAAGTGGGGGTCGGCGAACATGTCGGCGGCCGTGTACGCGGTCGCGACCGGGACGTCGTGCTGCACGCACGCTGCCTCGATCTCGTCCGCGGGGAGCGACGTGGTCCACGCGGCGACCACGCCGTTGATCTCGTCGTTGTGCGCGGCGCGGTCGGCGAGCTTTGCGTACTTCGGGTCGTCGAGGAGCTCGGGACGGTCCATCGCCTTGCACAGGCGCGAGAAGTTCGCGTCGGAGCCGGCCACGATGCACACGAACTTCCCGTCGGCCGTGGGGTAGTTGTCGAGTGGGGCGCTGTTCGCGAGCCGGTTGCCCTCACGCGTACGCACCGTGCCGAGCTTGTCGTATGCCGCGAGGGTCCATTCGAGGATGCGCAGCGACGCGCCGTAGAGCGCCGCGTCGATCACGGCTCCACGGCCTTCGCGCCGCGCGTCGCGGGCGTAGAGCGCCGCGGTGGCTGCTTGTGCCGCGAACACACCGGTGAGATAGTCCGAGATCGTCACGCCGACGCGGACGGGCGGGCGATCCGGGTACCCGGTGAGGTGGAGGAGCCCTCCGTACCCGATGCCGAGCCGGTCGAGCCCCGGCCGTGGCGAGTACGGGCCGTCCTGGCCGAAGGTGCTGATGCGCACGGTGACGATTCGCGGGTTCAGGTCATCCGGTGCGATGTGCCACTTCTCCAGCGTGCCAGGCCGGAAGTTCTCGCACACGACGTCGGCCGTGTCCGCGAGCCTGCGGAACAGATCCTGGCCCTCCTCCGTGCGGAGGTTGAGCGTGACGCTCTTGCGTCCGCGCCCTTCGACGGCCCAGAACAGGGAGTACCCGTCGTCGGTGAACGGACCGATCTCTCGCATGAAGTCGCCCGTGCCGGGCTGCTCGATCTTGATCACCTCGGCGCCTTGCTCGCCGAGCAGGCCGGCGCAGAACGGCGCCGCGATGCGCGTGCCGAGGTCGAGGACTCTCAACCCTTCGAGAGGTCCCGCCATCAGGCCTTGTCGCCCGATTGCTCCGAGCGCACTGCGTCCATGCCGCCCGCCTTGCGCGCCTCGCTGCGGTCGAGTGCCTCCGCCGTGTTGCTCACGAACTGGTGCACCATGAAGTGGTATCGCCAGCTCTCGCGCTGCCCCTGCACGTCGAGCGTGTGATTGATCGTGTCCTTCACCGCCCGCGCGGTGATCGGCGGTACCAGCGCTGCCTTCTCGGCCATCTCCCGGGCCGCTTCGGCGAGCTGCTGACGCGGCACGACCTTGTTCGCGAGCCCGAGCTGCGCGGCCTCGGCTCCGGTCAGCGTCTCGGCGCAGAAGAGGAACTCCTTCGCCTTGCGCGCGCCGAGCTCCCAGGGCTCGATCAGCAGCTCGACGCCGACGCCGCTCATGCGCAGCACCGGGTTCGAGAACCGCGCATCGTCCGACGCGACGATCATGTCGCACATGCACGCGAGCATCAGGCCGGCGGCGGAGCACGCTCCCTGGACGGCCGCGATCGTGATCTTGGGGAAGTCGCGGATGCGCACGAGCTTGTCCCAGTACATGATCTGCTCGTGCTCGAGCTTTCCCTCCGGCGTCGCTCGCTTCGCGGCCCAGGTCTCCTCGCCCGCCAGGATCTCCTTGAGGTCGTGACCGGCCGAGAAGTGCTTGCCGTCGGCCGCGAGCACGACCACGCGCACGCCGTCGTCGTTCTGGGCCTCGTCGAAGCACGCGTCGAGCTCTTCGATCATGCGCGAGCTCTGCGCGTTGGCAGCCTCCGGGCGAGCAAGCGTGATTGTCGCCACGGGTCCGTCGACCTGGTATCGAACCGTCTCGAGCTGCATGTCGGCGAGCGCTCCTCGACGCGGCGCGCGCCGCCACGGCGCACGCGTATGGAATCTACCCCCGGTCCATCCCTGCGAGCCGTGAGCAGTACCGTGGCCCCGCGGTCTTGATGCGAGGGGCGGGCGTTGGGGGAAGAGAGGACGAAGACTCCGAGCCGGCTCGCGTACCAGCCGGCGCTCGACGGCCTCCGCGCGTTCGCAGTGCTCGGGGTGATGGCGTATCACCTGTCGACCTTCGGCCGGGTCTCCGGCGGCTTCCTCGGGGTCGACGTGTTCTTCGTACTCTCCGGGTTCCTCATCACGTCGCTGCTGGTCATCGAGCGGCAGCGGACGGATCGGATCGGCTTCCCGAGCTTCTGGGCCCGCCGTGCGCGGCGGCTGTTGCCGGCGCTCCTGATCCTGCTGCTGGCCATCGCGTTCTACGCACGATTCATCGCGCCCGCGACCGCGCACGTGGCGATCCGTCAGCAAGTGCTATCGACGCTCTTCTACTTCCAGAACTGGTGGCTCGCCTACCACCCGGCGTTCACGGACCTGAGCCACACCTGGTCGCTCTCGATCGAGGAGCAGTTCTACCTGGTCTGGCCGCTGGTCGTCGGGTTCGTCCTGTGGAGGACGCGGACCAACCTCCGCGCAATGTTCACCGTCTGCGTCGTGGGCGCGTGCGCGTCCGCCTTGCTCATGATCGTGCTGACACCGAGCGCTGCCCACTTCAACCGCGCGTACATGGGCACCGACACTCGCGCGCAGGAGCTGCTCGTGGGCGCGGCTCTCGCGGTGTTCATGCTCTGGAAGCCGCGCGCACCGAGTCGCCGCCGTGCCCGAGTGCTGGACGTCGCGGGGCTCGCCTGCGCGGCCTTCATCGGCGTGCTGTTCCTGCGCGCGCGTACGAGTGACGCGTGGCTGTACCACGGCGGCCTCGTGCTCGTCGCGCTCGCTGTCGCCGTCATCATCGCCGCGTCGATGGAACCCGAGGGCGTGGTGGTTCGGCGTGTCCTCGCGCTCCCGCCGCTGGTCGCGATCGGGCTCGTGTCCTACGGCCTGTACCTGTATCACGTGCCGATCTTCCTCTGGATCTCGGAGGCGAACGTCGGGATCCGCGGGATCCCGCTCGCGCTCCTTCGTCTCGCGGTGGTCGGGGTTGTGGCCTTCCTCTCGTACCGCCTCGTCGAGATGCCCGTGCGGCGCGGCGCGCTCACGCGCCCGCCGGCACAGCTCGCCGCGGCCGCTGTGGCGGCGGTCGCCGTGCTCGCGCTCGTGCTGCCCGGCGTCCAGGCGACCTCGGCGACACCGACCGCCGACGCCGCGCAGCTGCCCGCGTCATTGCAGCGTCAGCTGCGGACGTACTCGCGCACCACACCCCGTGGCGCGGTCAAGGTGCTCGCGATCGGTGACACCTCGGCGTACTCGCTCGGCCAGGCCAGCGGCGGACCCTTCGACGTCGACGGCATTCGCGGCGTCACGTATGGAGTACCCGGCTGCGGCATCAGTGACGGACGTGCGGTGGTCGACAAGGCGCTGCTCGCCGCTCGGCCCGAGTGTGCGCAGTGGGAGGCACGATTCCAGGCTGCGGTCTCGAGCTACCGGCCGGACGTGGCCATGCTGCTCCTCGGCGCGGACGAGCGCTTCGATCGGTGGCTCGGCGGGAGCGTCGCGGTCGTCGGCTCCGCCGAGCTCGAACGCAGCCTCACCGCGAACCTCGACGCCGCGCGGCAGGCCTTGACCTCCGGCGGCGCAGCCCTGGTGCTCGCCACGGTGCCGTGCGTGCTCCTGGGGCACCAGGACCTGACGGGGGTCGCCGAGTTGGCCGCGGAGCCTCACCGCGTCGCATGGCTCAACGGCGTGGTGCTCCGGTACGCGCAGACGCATCCCGGGGTGCGAGTCACGGAGCTCCCCGACACCTTCTGCCGCGAGCCGGAGCCGGTCGCGGCGGTCGACCCGCAACCATTACGCTCGACCGCGACGGAGCTCACACCGGCTCAGGCGCGCTCCGTGTGGCAGGCACTGGCGCCGGTCGCGCGCCTCGCGGCCGCGCCGCGCTAGCCCGGACGCGTGCTCAGGTGGGCTTCGGCTCGCGCGGCAGGCCCAGCGTTCGTTCGCCGACGACGTTTCTCTGGATCTCGTTCGTCCCCGCCCAGATCGAGGATGCCTGGTAGTACAGCCAGGAGCGTTGCCATGTCCCGTCGCCCGGGTTGTGCGCCGCACCGCGCCAGAGAGGAGCTGGGTCGCCGAGCACTGCCATCACGGTGTCGTGCAGCCGCTTGCTCATCTCGCTCCACCACAGCTTGTTGATGCTGCCGACCGGACCGGGCTCTGCTCCCTTGGCGGTGCGCGAGATCGAGCGCCAGTTGTGCAGGCGGAAGATCTGCACCTCGACGAACGCCTCGGCAAGGCGCTGCCGGAGACGGCGGTCGTCGAACGCTCCTTGCTCGGCCGCCAGGCGCAGCAGCTCGTCGACGAGCTGCGAGTGGATCACGAGCTGGCGCGGGTTGACGCCGCGCTCGTGCGTGAGCGTCGAGTTCGCGACGCGCCAGCCTTCGTTCTCGGGACCGACGATGCGGTCCGAGGGGACGAACACGTCGGTGAAGAACACCTCGTTGAACTCGGACTCGTCGGTGATCTGCCGCAGCGGCCGAACCTCGACTCCCTCGGCGTGCATGTCGATCACGAGGTAGGAGATACCGCGATTCTTGGGGGCTTCGGGATCGGTGCGCGCGAGGCACACGCCCCAGTCCGCGAACTGCGCGTAGCTCGTCCACACCTTCTGCCCGTTGACCCTCCATCCGCCGTCGACCTCGGTCGCGCGCGTCGTGAGCGAGGCCAGGTCCGAACCGGCCCCGGGCTCGCTGAACAGCTGGCACCAGATCTCCTCGGCGTTGAGGATCTTGGGGAGCCAGCGCTCCTTCTGCGCGTCGGTGCCGTGGGCCAGCAACGTGGGCCCGACGAGGTTGATCCCGATGCGCCCGACGAGCTCCGGCGCGCGGGCGCGCGCCAGCTCCTCGGTGACGATGTAGTGGCCGACCGGGCCCGCATCGCGCCCGCCGTACTGCTCCGGCCAGGCGACGCCCACCCACCGGGCCGCGGCGAGCTTCGACTGCCACTCACGGCCGAACGCCACCTCGTCCTCCAGCGCGTCGAAGCGAGGCGGCAGACCTTTGCCGTACTCCCACGGCAGGTTGGCGCGCAGCCACGATCGGCACTCGTTTCGGAGCGCGTCCTCGTCGGGCGTCGCGGTCAGGTCCACAGCTGCGGGATCCTACGGCCCGCGCCTCAAAGACCTAGGGCCGTTGGTGGATCGGGACGTATGCGCGCTCGGTCGGGCCGGTGTAGATCTGGCGCGGCCGGCCGATCTTCGTCTTCGGGCTCTCGTTCATCTCCTTCCAGTGCGCGATCCAGCCGGGGAGGCGGCCCATCGCGAACAGGACGGGGAACATCTCGGTCGGGAAGCCCATCGCCCGGTAGATCAGACCCGAGTAGAAGTCCACGTTCGGGTAGAGCTTGCGCTCGATGAAGAACTCGTCACTGAGCGCGACGTCTTCGAGCGCCAGCGCGAGATCGAGGAGGTCGTCGCGACGGTGCAGCTCCGAGATGAGCGTGTCGGCGGTGCTCTTGAGGATGCGCGCTCTCGGGTCGTAGTTCTTGTAGACGCGGTGGCCGAATCCGGAGAGCCGGAAATCGCTGTTCGGGTCCTTGGCCATGGCCACGTACTTCGCCATGTCGCCGCCGTCGGCGCGAATGCGCTCGAGCATCTCGATGACCGCTTGGTTCGCGCCGCCGTGCAGCGGTCCCCAGAGAGCGTTGATGCCGGCCGCGATCGACGCGAAGAGATTGGCGTCGCTCGATCCGACCATCCGCACGGTCGACGTCGAGCAGTTCTGCTCGTGGTCGGCGTGCAGGATCAGCAGCTCCTTGAGCGCGCGCACCACGGTCGGCGAGACCTCGTACCGCTCCGACGGAACGGCGAACATCATCGTGAGGAAGTTCTCGATCAGGTCCAGCTCGTTGTCCGGGTAGAGGAACGGCTGACCGATCGACTTCTTGTGGGAGTACGCGGCGATCGTCGGGATCTTCGCCATGAGCCGCAAGATCGACAACTGCACTTGCGCAGGATCATGCGGGTCGTCGCTGTCCTGGTAGAACGTCGACAGCGCGCTCACGACGCTCGAGAGGATCGCCATCGGGTGCGCGTCCTTCGGGAACCCGTCGAAGAACCGCTTGACGTCCTCGTGGAGGAGGGTGTGGCGGCGGATGCCGAACCGGAAGTCGTCGAGCTGCGCGTGGTTCGGGAGCTCTCCGTAGATGAGCAGGTAGGCCGTCTCGAGGTACGACGGCGCCTCGCGCTCGACGAGCGATTCGATCGGGATGCCGCGGTACCGGAGGATCCCGGCGTCCCCGTCGATGTAGGTGATCGCGGACTCGCACGCGCCGGTGTTCACGTATCCGTAGTCGAGGGTGATGAAGCCGGTCTGCGAGCGGAGCTTGGAGATGTCGGCGCCGAGCTCGTTCTCGGTGCCCCGTACGACCGGGAGCTCGATCTCCGTCTCGCCGTGCCGGAAGTACGCAGGCTTGTCGTCGGTCACGGCCGATTCCTCCGTTGTCGCTGCTCTCGCGAATCTACGTGCTCCGGGCGGGCATCGTGACGCTTCGGCGCTCTCGCATAACGTGAGCCCGTGGACTTCGATCTCTCCGACGATCAGGTCGCGTTGCGCGACGGAGCACGCGAGCTCCTCGACGGGATGTCGCCGGCCATCCGTGTCCGCGCGGTTGCGGGGTCGGACGCTCGGTGGGACGAGGCGCTCTGGGCCGGGATGGTCGAGCAGGGTTGGCTCGGGGTCGCGCTCCCGGAGAGCGAGGGCGGTCTCGGGCTCGGAGCGGTCGAGCTCGCGGTGCTGTTGGAGGAGATCGGCCGCCACGCCGCGCCCGTCCCGTTCCTCTCGACAGTCCTCGCGATCGAGGCGTTCCGGAGCGCCGGTGACGCGGCGACCGTCGAGCAGCTCGTCCAGGGCGAGCGCATCGCGTGTGTTGCCTGGGCTCACGACGCACGCGAGCGGCTCGGGCCGGTCGCGTTCGCGCCCGTGGCCGACCTCGCCGTCGTCGTCCGCACCGACGGTCGAAGCGGAACGGTGGACGCGTTCGACCTCACCGCCGCGCCCGAAGCGCGGCCGAGCGCCGAGCC
>DATBHZ010000015.1:0-3865 GCA_036557185.1 Acidimicrobiia bacterium
AGGCTGGAGATCCACTCGACCACCTGGGCGAAGCCGTCCTCGAGCGACGCCTGGGGCGCCCAGCCCAGCTCGCGGATCGCGGAGGCGTCGTGGACGAGGTGGCGGACGTCTCCGGGGCGGAAGTCGCCGGGTACGTCGTACGCCGCCTCGAGCCCGTAGGCAGCCGCAAGCTTCTCGATCAGCTCGATCACGGTCACGGGCTCACCGCGCCCCACGTTGAACACGCGCCCGTCCGCCCGGTCGTCCCGCATCACGTGGAGGTTGGCGCGCGCGATGTCCCCGACGTAGATGTAGTCACGCGTCTGCAGCCCGTCCTCGTAGACCGTCGGGCGCAGCTCGTTGAGCAGGAGCGTCGAGAAGATCGAGACGATGCCGGTGTAGGGGTTGAACACGGACTGCCGCGGACCGAAGGTGACCGCGTAGCGGAGCGCCACCGTCGGGATACCGAGGCGCTTGCCCATGCCGATAACCGTACGTTCCTCGGCAAGCTTGCTCACGGCGTACGGCGTCTCGCCGTTCCACCCGGCGCCCTCCGGCGTGAGCAGCGGTCTGAGCTCCCGGTCGCAGCTCGGGCAGCGTGGCGCCCACTGTCGCTCGCGGAACTGCTCGAGGGTTCTCATCCCCGGCTGCACGGCGGCGTGCTCGTCGCACTCGTACAGGCCCTCGCCGTAGATCGCCTGGGAGGACGCGGCCACCACCTTGCGCACGTCCAGCCCGCGCTCCGCGATCACCTCGAAGATCAGCGCCGTGCCCGTCGAGTTGACGTCGTAGTAGGTCGAGATCTCGCTCGTGAAGCCGCCGAATGCGGCTTGGTGAAAAACCTCGTCGACGCCGTCGAGACAGCGTGCAAGCGTGTCGGCGTCGCGGACGTCGCCTTCCACGAACTCGGCGTCCGCGGGGATCCAGCTCGGCCGCCCGCCCGGATGAGTCTGCGGATCGAGGTTGTCGAGGATCCGCACCTCTGCTCCCGCAGCCATCAACTGGTCGGCCACATGCGAGCCGATCAGACCCGCCCCGCCGGTCACGAGCGCCTTCACTACGCGCTCCTGGCGAGCCGCGCCTCGGTGTCGAGCGCGTGCGCGGAGAGTGCCGCCACCACCTCGTCGCGCTGACCGTCGCTGAGTTCCGGATAGACGGGCAGCGACAACACCTCGTCGGCCAGCGTCTCCGCACCTGGCAGGTTGAGCTCTCCGTGGCGATCGGCGAGCGCCGGCTGACGGTGCAGCGGGATCGGATAGTGCACGCCCGCCGCGATGCCGTTGCGACGCAGCGCCTCGACGGCGGCGTCGCGGTCCGCCACCCGCACCACGTACTGGTGGTAGACCGAGCGAGCTGCGGCGTCCACGCGCATCGGCTCGACTCCCTCTAGCGTCTCGAAGGCGGCGTCGTAGGCGTGGGCGTGCCGGCGGCGTGCCTCGTTCCAGTCATCGAGATGACGAAGCTTTGTCATGAGTACCGCGGCCTGAAGCGTGTCGAGGCGAGCGTTCGTCCCCAGCTCGTCGTGGCGGTACTTGTCCACCCGGCCGTGGTCTCGCAGCGAGCGGGCGCGCCGCGCCAGCTCGGGGTCGCTCGTGGTGAGGGCACCGCCGTCCCCGAGGGCGCCGAGGTTCTTGCCGGGGAAGAAGCTGAAGGCAGCCGCGTCCCCGAGCGACCCCACCCGGCCGCCGTCCCAGTCGGCTCCATGAGCCTGCGCCGCATCCTCGATCAGCTTGAGGCCGTGGCGGTCCGCGAGCTCGCGGAAGGCCGTCATGTCCACGGGCTGGCCGTAGAGGTGCACCAGCAAGATCGCCGCGCTGCGCGGCGTGAGCGCCGCCTCACAGTCCTCGACGCGCATCAACCCCGTGTCCGGATCGACGTCCGTGAGCACGGGCTCGGCGCCCACCTCGACGATCGGCTCGACCGTGGCGATGAAGGTGAAAGCGCTCGTGATCACCTCGTCACCGGGACCGATCCCCCCGGCGCGCAGCGCAAGGGCGATCGCGCTCGTTCCGCTGGAACAGCCCACGCACTCGCTCGCGTCGCAGTAGCCGGCGAAGGCCTGCTCGAACTCGGCGAGCTCGGGTCCGCCGACGAAGCGGCCGTGTCGCATCACCGCCGCCATCGCCTCATCGAGCTCCGCCTGGATCGAAGCGTGCTGGGCCTGGATGTCCAGCAGCGGGATCATCCAGCGACCGGCGACTCGAGCTCCACCTCGACGGAGCGTCCGCCCTCATTGGCGGAGCGGTGGGCGGCCTCGAGCACCGACACCACGCGGCGCCCATGCGCCCCGTCCGTCATCGGGCGCTGTCCCTCGCGCACGCACTCGATGAAGTGCTCGATCTCCACCCGCAGCGGCTCGCGAGAAGGCACCCGCGGCGCGCGGACGTCGCCAGCCCGCAGCTCGAGCTTGAAGTCTCCGTAGCCCTCGTCGCGGCGCAGATCGGCGAAGTCGATCGCCTCGCCGGTGTCCGCGGTCGGCACGACTCCCTTGTCGTAGATGAGGATCGGCATTTCGACCTCGGTGTCGTCGTAGACGGCCATCTTGCTCGAGCCGACCACCGTGAACTGCCGCACCTTGCGCGGGTCGAGCCACGAGTCGTGGATGTGGCCCACGACCCCGCTGGGGAACTCGAGCACGATGAACGCCACGTCCTCCAGGCTGCGGTTGAGCAAATTGAACTGTCGCGCGCTCACGCGCACGGGCGTCTCGTCGAGCAGGTAGAGCAGGATCGAGATGTCGTGCGGGGCGAAGTTCCAGAGCGCGTTCAGGTCCTCGCGGATCACGCCGAGATTCACGCGCTGCCCGTAGATGTAGAGGATGTCGCCGAGCTCGCCGCTTTGGAGCAGCCCGCGGAGCATGCGCACCGGCTCGCTGTAGACGAAGGTGTGGCCGACCATCAGCGTGAGGTTCCGGCTGGATGCGAGCGCGCAGAGCGCGTCGCACTCCCGGGCCGACAGCGCGAGCGGCTTCTCGACGAGCACGTGCTTGCCGTGCTCGAGCGCCAGCTGCGCGTGCTCGGCGTGCTTTGCGGCCGGCGTGGCCAGCACCACCGCGTCTATGTCCGGCGACGCAACGAGCTCCTCGATCGTGGATACGCCGCGCGAGCCCTGGTAGCGCTCGACGAAGCTCTCCATGCGCCCGGGCAGCTCATCGCAGATTGCCGCGAGCGAGCTGCCACGCACGTCATAGATGTTTCGCGCCAGCTTCGAGCCCCAGTAGCCCACTCCCACGAGCCCGACCCGAATGTCCTGCCCCTTGGCAAACCTGCTCACAGCGAATGCTCCCCATCGATGAATATCCGATGCCACCACTCCATGCACAACAGAGTCCATATGAGGAGACGGCGATCACGACTCCCCTGGCGATGCGATTGCATGACCTCGCGGACGAACTCCTCGCGGAACAACCCCCGATCCAGGGCTCGCTCCGATACCAATACCCCGGCGATGTAGTCCGCTTGGCTCCCCTGGAACCACGTCGCTTGGGGCGGCGTAAAACCGGTCTTTTTCCGGCGAACGACCTTATCAGGGAGCCTTTTCGCCATCGCCATACGAAACAGGTCCTTTGACCGGTTGCCCCGGAGCTTGATGTCGGACGGGACCGTGAGCATCAAGTCGACCAGTTCGTTGTCGAGGAACGGAACCCGTGACTCGAGGCTGTGGGCCATGCTCAGCTTATCCTCAATGAGCAAGAGTCCGTGCAGGAAGGTCTTCGACTCGAAGTAGAGGATGCGGTCGAGCGGGGGCAGGTCCTCCGATGGGGCGATGACCTCGTCGAACACGCGCCGCGGGCGTTCGAGGTCGAGTTCGGACAGCAGCTCGGGCCTGAAGGCTCTCTGTATCTCATCCGTCGACATCAACCGCGTCCAATAGCCGTAGTAGCGGT
>DATBHZ010000016.1:0-6496 GCA_036557185.1 Acidimicrobiia bacterium
CGTGGTCGAGGACCACCCTGCTCATTACTACGCGCTCCTTCCTGGCCTCACGGGACCGGGTTAAAGGGGCCGACTCGATGGAGGGTAACAGCGGGGGCGGCGGATCAAGCCGGGCTGTGGACGCGTTCCGAGCCGGCTCCCGGGTCGCGCCGCGCGCGGTAGAGCACATGCGGGAGCCCGACGGCGACGATCTCGCGGTCGAACTCCATGCCCGCCTTCTCCATCACGCGCCAAGACGCGACGTTGTCGGTCGCGGTGTAGGCGATCACCTCATCGAGGTCGAGCTCCTCGAACGCGGTCCGGACCGACGCCCGCGCCAGCTCGGTCGCCAGGCCCTCGCCCCAACGGTCGGGATGGATGCTCCATCCGATCTCAACCTCGTCGATGCCGGTCGCGATCGTGTGCTTGAGCCCACCCCGGCCGACCAACTCGCCGGTTGCGCGGTCGTACAGCAGCCACGGCCCAAAGCCGTAGCGATCCCAGTGCTCGATGTCGCCGTTCAGCTTGTCGACGATGTGCGAGCGGGTGGCCGGCTCCTCTCCAAACCACGTCGTGCGCAGCACGTCGGGATGCAGCATCAGCACGCACAGCTCGTCCACGCGCTCAGTGCTCGGACGCTCGCCGATCAACCGCTCGGTATCGACGCGATCGAGCGAGCTCGCCGAGTCGCTCACTGTTGGGCGTCCGCGAGCGCATGAGCGGCGTCCTCTTGCGGGACGCGTCGCTCATCCCAGCGGATCAGCTCGGGCTCGCCGCGCTCGGCGAACGGGATCTCGATCGTGTCGAAGTCGCGCGGGAGCACCGTGGACTTGAAGATCGCGCGAGCCTCGTCGCGCAGCACGGCCGGCGAGTACCGCGTCGAGAAGTGAGTCAGCGCGAGCATCGTGACCTCGGCCTGCGCGGCCAGCATGGCGGCTTGCGAGGCGGTTGAGTGACCTGTCTCCGCGGCGCGATCGCGCTCCTCCTCGGCGAACGTGGCCTCGTGGATCAGCAGGTCGGCGCCGTGCGACGCGATCGCGAGCACCTCGCACGGGCGGGTGTCGCCCGAGATCACGAGCTTGCGGCCCGGCCGGGGCGGTCCCATCACCTGCTCGGGCGCCACGCCCCTGATCGTCTCGCCCCGCTGCAGGCGTCCGAACTCCGGACCGGGCTGGATGCCGAGCCGCTCGGCCGTGGCCGGATCGAACTGCCCCGGGCGCTCGTCCTCATAGACGACGTAACCGAACGCGGGCGTGCGGTGCGCGACGGGCACCGGAGCGATCCTGTAACCGTCGCGCTCGAGCTCGGCGCCGGGCTCGAGCTCGATCAGCTCAAGCGGAAAGCGGACCCTCCCGGCGATGCGCAGCGCCATCGTCACCAGCTCGCGGACCCCCGCCGGGCCGTGCACCGCAAGCGGCCGCTCGCGGGCGCGCAGGTCGAACGTCTTGAGCAGGCCCGGGAGGCCGAGCCAGTGGTCGGCGTGGAAGTGCGTGATGAACACCTCCGTCAGCTCGGTCAGCCCAACCGACTTCACGAGCTGTCGCTGGGTGCCCTCGCCGCAGTCGAACAGGATGCGGTCACCGCCACGGCGCACGAGCACTGCAGGCAGGCCGCGCCGGGGCGTGGGGATCGAGCCGGCGGTGCCGACGAAGAACGCCGAGAGGTCCACGGGCCCAGTCTGTCAGCCGAGCGTCACAAGCTCGAACGTCAGCTTGCCGGCGCACGCTCGGGCCATTCCCATCGTGCGAGCAGGTGCTTGTCGGCGCTCCGTTGGACTGCCCGGGTTGAAGATCTGAAAGCCGTCGTCGGCGCGCTCGTGAAGAGGCATGTGCGAGTGCCCGAAGATCACGGCGTCGACGTCGGGAAACCGCGATCGCAGCCGGGAGAGCCGGCCACGGGCGGGACCCGCGTCGTGCACGATCGCGATCCGAACACCCCCCGCGCGGACCGTCACGGTCGCGGGCAGCGCCGCTCGGACCGCTGCGTCGTCGACGTTGCCGTGCACGGCTTTGACGGGCGCGTAACGGCGGAGGTCGTTGAACACCTCGAGGGTGATGAGGTCGCCGGCGTGAATTATCAGGTCGGCGGTTTGCAGCCTTGCCACGCACGCTTCGGGGAGCCGGCGGCCGCCCTTCGGCATGTGGGTGTCGGAGATGACTGCGATGTCCACGATAAGCTCCGGGGGTCGTTCCGGGATCGAGACGGAACGCCACGCGCCCGTAGCTCAGGGGATAGAGCGTTCGCCTCCGGAGCGAAAGGTCGCAGGTTCAAATCCTGCCGGGCGCGCTAGAAGGCCCCGGACGGCTGTCGCCACCCAGACGAGACGGCCGATCTACCTGCGCTGGCGGTCGCTTCGCCGACGCGCCAACCATATGACCGACGCGCACGCGGCCAGGACACCCACAAGTCCGATCGTCGGGCTATGCAGCACGATCCCGAGGATCACGATGAGCAATATGCCGGCGAACAGTCCGATCGTGACGAACTGCCCTCGTCGGTCCCCCGCGTAGAAAGCTTTCATCGCCGTACCCCTGACGGTCGTTCATTCCTGGATATCGAGATCGATTGAAGCAGCACCGCAAGCTCCACGTCGTCCGGCGCGCCAGCCCTCAGACCTCCCATTCAAGGAGGGTGCGCTCCGCCTCGGTCAGCAGCCCGTCGGGCCACTCGCCGGTTGGCTCCGGCCCGGTCGCGAAGCCGGTCCCCTGGCCATCGTCGACTCTCACCAGGAAGTAGCCGGCTTCGACGATCACCGGCTCGCTGAGCCCGTCCGGGTCGTCGTCGCTGAACTCTTCGCCCAGCGTCTCGGGCGTCCAGTATGCGACCGCGACAACCCGCCGATCCCGAACGCCCAGATATGCATACCGGTTCAGATAGACCCAATTCACCCGAGCGGAGGACGAGGTCACGGACATAGCCTCCCACACTGCACCTACCAAGAACCAACGCTCCGGCCGCCGAAGACTCACGGCTCCGGCTGCGCCTTCGCGGGCGCGCGAGCTTTCTGACCGCAGCACGGCTTGGCCGGCTCCGCTACCTGCATATCGCCCCAACCCGACCCGGCTGCCGACCGCTTTTGGGCAAAACCAGCGTCCCACGCGGGTTTTGCCCAAAACCGCCCCGCCACGGCGTCGAGTGGGGCGAAACGCATGTGCAAGCTCCACCGCCGGGCCTGCACGCGCCCGCAGACCTCACCTGCAGCCCGGAGGGGGCCAGGTTGATGGGAGACGGGCGTCCGGCCGCGTCGCCCTCAGACGCTCGCGACGGCTAGGACCCGCACGGGACGCAGCCGTACGACCACGCGCTCGTCGGCCGCACGCGAGGCGATGCTCGCCGCGGCGCCGGGGCCACGCACATACTTCTCGGTGATCCGCGACGTCCACTGCGCGCCGGTGTCCGCGAACAACTCGGCTTCGCCGATCGCCCGCACCTGACGGTTGGGCCGCTGGCCGTCGTCGCGCTCGACGTCCTCGGCGTCGATCAGCACGCCGGCTCGCGGATTGCGGGCAAGTCGCTGGAGGTGCGGACGATCCGCGATGCTGGTCATGTGGAACGCCCCGTCGGCCCAGATGAACCACAGCGGAGTCACATGCGGGAACCCATGGAGATCGAGCGTCGCCAGGCGCGCCGGGACGTCGAGTGCGAGCAGCGACTCGATCTCGTCCGGATCGAGGGGTCTGGGCCGCTTGACCATCGCCCGCCATCGTAGATCGCGTCCCGCGCCTACCCGAATCCCCGTAGGCTTCCGCCGATGACAAAGGGCGGGGGCGTCATCCGTTGATGATCGCCGTGCCTTACGCACTCCAGTTCACCGGCAACGTCGACCCGACCGCGCTGGTCGCGTTGATCCTCGCTCTGTTGACGGTCGCGCTGCTCGTCGTCGTCATCCGCGCGCTCCACGTAGCGCAGCGCGAGGTCGACCGATGGCGCGACCAGGCAGGGCAATCGCATCGCCCCGTGGTGGTGCCGATCCACAGCACGATGCAGATGCCGGTCTATCAGGGCCACGGGGAACTGCTCGTGCCGATCGAGAACATCGGCGCCGGGCCCGCGCTCGACCTGCACCTGTACGTCACCCCACGCGACGAGAACGGCGGCGTCTCGGCTGCTTGGGGTGAGGCCAAGCACACCGGAGCCGCCTCCGGTCTGGCGGTCTCCAGGACCACGCCCGTGGAGGTCAGGGCATGGGGTCTCGGGGGGCTGACGAGCTTCGACGTGTGGGTGTCCTACTTCGACCTGGCGGGCCAGGAATGGGTGACGTCGGCCAAGTACCTCGCCAGCCAGGACGGTTCGCGCTACACCAACCTCTGGGTCGCCGCCGTCCCGGACGGCCAGACCGCGCGCGACTGGCTGGGGTTCGAGTAGCCCGCTCCTACTCGTCGAGCTTGTCGCGCTTCGGGCCTTCGACGTACGGCGCCTCGATGTCGTCCTTGGAATGCGGTTGACTGGTGCTGCGGCTTCCCGGAGGGACGTGGGGCTCCTCGCCGAACGGCTGCCCGTCGGGGTCGGGCGGATCCAGCGGATCTTCGCGGCGCTCGTAGGGGTCGGGCCATTCAGTCGGGTCGGGCTCGTCCACGGGGTTGTTGAGGGCGTGATGCGGGTCCCGGTCGCGCGTCTGCTCGTTGCGTTCGTCGCTCATGGTCCGAGCTCCCTTCGCGGTTTACACAGATTGGCTGCCCCGGGGCAAGCGGCCTCAAACGAGCTCCCGAGCGCCACACAACCCCGCCGAAGATGCGAGAGTGTGACCGGCGGGTAACGCCCCACTAAGCGCACCGAGGTTCACGAGGAGGACAGGCATGGCGGATACGACACCGACGACGATCGCGTCAACCGTGGCGTCGCTGCCCGGCTCCGCGGCAGAACGGTTCGGTTCGCACACGGCGGCCCGGTTCAAGCGGGACGGCGACTGGAGCGAGATGAGCTACGCCGAGATGGGCGAGGCGGTCGACGAGATCGCGCTCGGCCTCGTCGACCTGGGAATCGAGGTGGGAGACCGGGTTTGCATCCTGGCCGAGACGCGGCTGGAGTGGACGCTGGCGAGCCTTGGGACCTCGGCGGCCGGGGCGGTGGCGGTGCCGGTGTATCCGACCAACTCCCCGTCGGAGTGCAAATGGGTGGCGGGCAACTCGGGTGCCCGCGCGATCTTCTGCGAGAACGACGGCCAGCGCACGAAGATCGAGGAGGTGCGCGACGAGCTCGGAGACCTCGAGCACTTGATCGGGATCGACGAGGGCGGCGGCGAGCTGTCGCTCGACGAGCTGCGCGCGCGGGGTCGCGAGCGCGACCGGGGAGAGCTTGCGGCCCGCCAGGAGCAGGTCAACCCCGAAGACGCCTACACGATCGTCTACACCTCCGGAACGACCGGCGCGCCAAAAGGGGTCGTACTGACCCACGCCAACGCAATGGCCGTGTGCCAGATGGTCGAGGAGCTCGAGTTCGTGGAGCCCGGCGACGTCAGCTACCTGTACCTGCCGCTGGCCCATGTGTTCGCGCTGATCACGATGCTGGCCACGATCGACGAGGGCACGACGCTGATCTACTTCGGCGGCAACACGAAGGAGATCCTCGCCGAGATCATCGAGACCAAGCCCACGTACGTCCCGTCGGTGCCCCGGATCTTCGAGAAGCTCTACGGGGCAGCGATGAAGATGGTCGCCAGCGAAAGCGAGGAGGAGCAGGAGCGATTCCGCAAGGCGGTCAAGCTGGGCGTCGAGGTGCGTATGCGTCGCCACCGCGGCGACGAAGTGCCCGCGGAGCTGGCAGAGCAGTTCGAGCAGGCCGACGAGCACATCTTCCAGCGCGTCCGGGGCCTGTTCGGTGGACAGGTTCGCCAGGCGGTCAGCGGCGCCGCGCCGATCGCGCCCGAGATCCTCGAGTTCTTCTACGCCTCCGGCGTCCCGGTGCTCGAGGGCTGGGGCATGACCGAGACGACCGGCGTGAACACGGTCGGGACGCTCGATCACTTCAAGTTCGGCACCGTCGGCCGCGCGCTCCCGGGCGTGGAGATCAAGATCGCCGAGGACGGCGAGATCCTCTGCAAGGGTCCGCACATCTTCCGCGAGTACTGGCGCAACCCCGAGGCGACCGAGGAGACGATGACCGACGGATGGCTCCGCACCGGCGACCTCGGCGAGCTCGACGACGACGGCTATCTGAAGATCACCGGCCGCAAGAAGGACATCATCATCACCGCGGGCGGCAAGAACCTCACCCCCGCCAACATCGAGAACGACCTCAAGCAGTCTCCGTTCATCTCCCAGGCGGTGATGTACGGAGACCGCAAGCCATTCCCGGTTGCGATGATCACGCTCGACCCCGAGGAGATCGTCCCGTGGGCGAAGGAGCAGGGCCTTCCCGAGGACATGGGGTCCCTGTCGGAGCACGACAAGGTGCACGAGATGATCCAGGCAGAGCTCGACCGCGCCAACTCCAATTACGCCAGGGTCGAGCAGATCAAGAAGTTCACGATCCTCGATCACGACCTGTCGGTCGAGACCGGCGAGCTCACGCCGAGCCT
>DATBHZ010000017.1:0-12968 GCA_036557185.1 Acidimicrobiia bacterium
GCTGCGTAGCTCTGAAAGGGTGGCGGTAGGGCGGTGGTGATTTCCACCGATTCGTCTCGACGGCATGGGATCATGCGCGGTGTCCGTAATGTGATGTTGTCGGGGGGCACCGATGGACGAGGCGAGATGGGCCCGCTACGCGGCGCTCGGCGGTATCTGGTTCGTGGTACTCAACGTGATCGGTGCGTTCTTGCCCGGATCGCCGCCCAAAACAACCGACTCGGCGTTGAAGATCGCGAAGTACTTCCATGACCACCACCGCGCGATCGAGATCGGGACACTCTTGTTGGGACTCGGGCTGATCGGGTTGTTCTGGTGGTTCGGCTCGTTGTGGCGGACCATGGTCGACGCCGAAGGCGGCAGTGCCCGCATGGCGGCCGTCGCTCTCATCGGTCTTGGTGTGGCAGCACCGCTGGCGCTGATCTCGGGTGTTATCAACTCGACGGTCGCTCTACAGCTGGCTGCGCTCAGTGTCGCGACGGTGAAGTTCTTCTACATCATGGCGCTGGTGGCGCTGGCGGCTGCGGGATTCGGCATCGTCACCCATGTCGCAGCCGTCACGTCTCTGTCTTATCGAGCGCGGCTGTTTCCGTTGTGGGCGAACGTCATCGGCTGGCTGACAGCACTGCTGTTCTTGGTCTCGACCATCGGCGTCGTGACCGACCGCAACTGGGTTGGCGTGCTCGGTCTGGTGGCCTTCCTGGTGTGGTGCGTGTGGATTGTCGTCGTGAGCATCCACCTCTGGCAGCGCAGCCCACAAGGGACGGAAGCAACCGCCTGAGCCGCCCACCAAGACGCGCTCTGCTCCGACCGACACCCTGCCTTGCGGTTCGCGCGCTCGGAGGGATTCGAACCCCCAACCTTCTGATCCGTAGTCAGATGCTCTATCCGTTGAGCTACGAGCGCAGATCTCTTTGCTCACCTGCAGTGTTGCAGACATCGGTGCCGTGGCCGATAGCCAGCTCCGAGACGCTCAGAGTGCGGACGCTGCCCTGCCGCCCTCGAGCCAGGCCCGCAATCCCGGATCGAGCGTCGACGCGGCCTCGTCGTAGAGCGCGAGGTCGTCGTCGGTGAGGACGCTACGCCACCGGCCGTTCGTGCCCTTGAACAGGAACCGCTCGATGCCGCCCTCGAAGATCATGGCAGCCGGATCCTCATCGCTCTGCGACTTCGCCTCGGCGCGCATCGCGTCGATCTGCACGGCGTCGACGATCGCCGGCCAATGCTCTTCGGGTACAGCGATCCTGCAGAACTCGGCGAGTCGGCGCATCTCCCCCTCGGTATCTGCGGACATGTCTCCGTAGTGCATGAAGTGCACGTTCGGCAGGTCCCTCCACTGCCACCAGGTGGAGAGGTGATGGTGATGCGACCAGAACGGCCAGCCGTCGGGCTCCCAGTCGAACCATCCTTCGCTGATCCAGCGCGGCCACAGGTCGCGCGGATCCTCCGGGCATCGCGGGAACTCCGCGCCTGGCCGCTCGGGATCGTTGAAGAGTGCGTATGCGAAGTCGGTGTACGCGCTGTAGTGGTTCCACAGCGACATGAAGACATCGCGGGTGTCGCGTCCGACGACCACGTACCTCGCGTCAGGAAGGAATCGAATGCCGTCGGCCGCGAGGTGGCTCTTCACGAAACGTCGATGCGTCTGCGCGTCGAGGGACTCGATCACCGGCTCGATGGGACCCTGAAAACGCGCGTCGATCCACGGAGAGATCTCCATCAGACCGCGGTCGTCGGGCTCCAGTCCCAGCACCATCGCGGCCAGCATGCGTTGCGTCCATGTCGTGCCCGCCTTGTATGCGGTCGTCACGACGATGTCGTCGTCGCGCGGTTGGAACCGGTCCCACCGCGTGCTGTCGAGGTGATGGTTCCGGTACTCGCGTGTGCGCTGAGGTGTCGTCATCGTCACAGAGCGGAGCCTAGGCAACCTTGCCAAGGCCGAGCCGCAGCAATCGTTCCACCGGCATCTGCTGGGCACCGACGCCGCGCCTGGGGGTGACACTGAGTCAAAACCTTGAGAGGATCGTTGTCAGTGCGTAGCAGTAGCTCGTGAACACATGTTGCGCGAGTGCCGGCCGTTCGTACGTCTCCTCACACTGACAGGCGTGTGACTCACGCGTGCCCTCTGGGCCGCGCTGGGCATGAAAGCGCCGGGGAAGGACGGATCCCGTGACTGAGCCCCCGAGCCATGAGCCGACTCCCGGCGAAGGGCACCCGGACGAATCGCTCGAGGCCGAGCTGGAGGCTCAGCACCAGCGGATCTCGGAGCTCGAAGCCGAGAACGCCGCGTTGGCCGCGGCACGGCCGCGGCGCGCCAAGAAGCTTGCGAAGCGCGGCGCGCGCTCGCACCGGGGATGGGTGGCGCTCCTGCTCGTGATCGGCATGCTCCTGACTCCGATCACGATCGCCGCCCTGTACCTCAAGAGCGAGATCACGGACACCGGTCGCTACGTGCAGAGTGTGAAACCGCTGAGCTCGAACCCGGCGATCCAGGCCTACGTCGCCGACGACATCACTGGCGCGCTCTTCAAGCAGGTGAACATCAGCCAGTACGTGCACGAGGCGCTTCCGGAAAGGGCGGAGGTGCTGGCAGGGCCGCTGACCAGCGCGCTCAAGGGCTTCGTGCACGAAGCCACCCTTCGCATCCTCGCGACCCATCAGTTCCAGCAGCTCTGGGTCGATGCAAACCGGCTCGCCCACGCACAACTCGTCGACGTGCTCACCGGGAACCACACGTCGGGCGTCACGGTGACGAGCAAGGGCGCTGTCCAGATCAACCTTTCGTCGGTGGCAACGCTCGTGAGCACGAAGCTTCAGTCGAGCGGCATCAACCTCTTCTCGAAGATCCCCACCGACAAGATCGGCGGGAAGGTCACCATCTTCCAGTCGACGGATCTGTACAAGGCGCGCCAAGCGGTCGGCGTCCTCAACGCCGCGGCGTTCGTCCTACCGTTCCTGGTGCTCGCCGCGTTTGGCGGAGCGATCTACCTGTCGCGTAGTCGACGCCGCGGCTTCGTTCTCGCCGCCGTCGCGTTCACGGTGGGAGCGCTGATGCTCGCGCTGTTCCTCGCGGTCGCCCGCGGCGTGTACCTGAACGCCGCGACCAACAATCAGTTTCCATACGACGCCGCGGCCGCGATGTACGACACGCTCGTCCGGTTCCTGCACACATCAGTGCGAGCGGTCCTCACCTTCAGTGCAATCGTCCTGATAGCCGTGCTCTTCGCAGGGCCCTCCCGATTCGCGGTCTGGTTCCGCTCCTCGATGCGCTGGTGCGCGAATTGGCTCGGGGCCGAGAGCGAGAAGGCCGGTTGGGACTGGCTCGCTCCCAACGCGCTCGTCGTCCGGCGGAAGAAGGTCCTTCGCATCGTCGTTGCGGCGATCGCGTTCCTCGTCCTGTTCCGCTGGCACCACCCGACGCCGGTCACCGTCATCTGGGTGGGCGTCATCACGTTGGCGCTGCTCGGGCTAATCGAGTTCTTCGGCCGCGAACCCGAACCTGCGAATCCGGATGCGCAACTGACCGCTTGAGCAAGCGCAACTGTGAGGCGAGCGGCTCGCGACCGACTCGGCCCGCTCACGAGCTCCGTTCGGAGGGTCGGGGCGCCTCGGACGCCTCGGCGAAAGAGACGGCTGCCTTCGGCGTCGTGTCGACGGTGAGGCGCAAGACGTCGCTTCGGTTGTAGTGCCCGACCGCGTCGAACTGCTGGCGTGAGACACGTGCTCTGCTCGCGTCGATCTCGGCGCAGACGATGCCCTCCTCGCCGATCAGGGGTCCGGCCAGCACGTCACCTTCCGGACCGACGATCGTGCTGTTGCCACGCGAGAGCCATCCGTCGGGATCGCCGTACAGCTCGGACCGGCCGGGAAGATCGGCCGGCACGTCCGAGGCGCGGATGCACGCAGTGACCCCAATGACGTAGGTCCTGCCTTCCTTGGCGATGTGCCGCAGCGTCGGCACCCACGTGTCGGAGTTGTCCCACGTCGGCGCGAGGTACACGTCGATGCCCTGCGCGAACAGCGCCGCACGCGCGAGCGGCATGTAGTTCTCCCAGCAGATCAGCCCGCCGAGGCGACCGAAGGTCGTCTCGACGACATCGAGGCTCGAGCCGTCGCCGGTCCCCCAGACCAGCCGCTCCGCTCCCGTCGGCATGAGCTTGCGATGGCGCGCGGCAAGAGTGCCGTCCGGGCCGAAGTGCAACAACGAGTTGTAGAGCGTCGAACCGCGCTCGTCGCGCTCGTCGACGCCGACCGACAGCCAGATCCCCAGTCGACGCGCGGCGTCGGCGAGCGTGTCGGTCGCGGGCGACCCGACGACCACCGCTTGATCGAGCAGACGGGCGTACAGCTCGGTGGCGTTGTGGTCCCAGGCTCTCGTGCGCCACACCCAATCCGGGTACCCGGGCACGAACGCCTCCGGAAACGCGACGAGACGGGCGCCGTCTGCCGCAGCCCTCTCGGCGAGCGTGCAGACCTTCTCGACGGTCGCGTCGCGGTCGAGCAGGACGGGCGTCGATTGCACCGCGGCGACCTTCACGGGCTCGGTCATCGATCCTCCGGTCTCCCACCTCGGTGCGGGGCAGCGTATTTCCCCGAGCATCAGCGTGGCCTCCGAACCCGCTCAGGGCAGCGAATCACCCGGGAAGCTCATGATCGGGTGCAGGCGGTAGGTGAACACCCCCGCTGCGACGCCGGGATCCTCGTCCATGATCCGGGCGGTCTCCTCTTCCGATCGCTCGAAGATCCCGATGCCGCACCAATCGGTGTCGTCGACGATCGGGCAGACGATCGGGAGCGCGCCATCGGCCCGCAACGCGTGGTTGCGCCGTCCGTGCTCCCAGATGATCGCGTCCGCCCCCGGCGAGCCGTAGCTCGGACCACGTTCGAGCACGGCCAACGTGTAGGCCTTCGACCTCCCACGCATCTCGAGCATGTAGTCGTCGGTGATCTCGGTCACTGCGGACCTCCCGGTTCGTCGGCGTCGTCCCTCCGGCAACAGCTTCGCACCGCCCCGCCACGGCATGGTCCCAGAGCGGTTATACCGGATCAGGAGCAGCGACAGGTCCGACGATCGAGGATGGCATGACGACGGACACATCACAGGCCTGGCCCGTGCTCACACTCACGGAGTGGGAGGACACGCGCGACACGCTGCACATGTGGACACAGATCGTCGGCAAGATCCGTCTCGCGCTGGAACCGATGGTCAACCACTGGTGGCAAGTCGTCCTGTACGTCTCGGCCCGGGGGCTGACCACCTCGCTCATGCACGCAGGCGACCTCGGCCTCGAGATCGAGTTCGACTTCCTGGACGACGTCCTCGTGCTGCGCACCACGAACGGGGAGATGCGAACCGTCGAGCTCGCACCCCGAACGGTCGCGGACTTCTATCGAGCGACCGTCGAGTCCGTGTCGGCGCTCGGCGTGGACGTGTCGATCTTCGCCCGTCCCGTCGAGATTGCCGACGCCATCCCGTTCCTGGACGACGTCACCCACCATGCATACGACGCCGACGCCGCCCGGCGGTTCTGGCGAGCGCTCCTCGCAGCACACCGCGTGATGTCGGAGTTCCGCGGCCGGTTCATCGGGAAGGCCAGTCCGGTCCACTTCTTCTGGGGTGCCGAGGATCTCGCGGTCTCGCGGTTCTCGGGCCGCCGCGCTCCCGTCCACGGCGGCGGGGTCCCGAACTGCCCCGACTGGGTGCAGGAGCTGGCGTACAGCCACGAGGTCAGCAGCTGCGGCTTCTGGCCAGGAGGGACGGGCGAGGGGTTCTTCTATGCGTACGTGTACCCCGAGCCCGCAGGCTTCTCGGATGCCGCCGTCGAGCCGGCTTCGGCTTCCTACGACAGCGAGCTCGGCGAGTTCGTCCTGTCGTACACGGACGTTCGCACCGCGCCCGACCCCGACGCGCTCCTGCTCTCCTTCTTCCAAACCACCTACGAGGCGGCAGCCGACCTGGGTGACTGGCCGCGTAACGAGCTGGAGCGTTGATGCGCGAGCTGCAGCCTGCGTAGACCTCGGCGTCAGATGCCGACGGGAGCCGCTCGGCCGTAGTTCTCGATCCAGGTCGGCAGCTCGTCGGCGGCGAGCGCAGGAGTGAGCGCCCAACCCTGCGCGGTGTCGCAACCCAGCTCGGTGAGCGCCGTGAGGATGTCGGCCGTCTCCGCGCCTTCCGCCACCACCTCGAGCCCGAAGTTGTGCCCGAGCTCGATCACGGTGTTGACGATGGTGCGGTCGCTCGCGCTGGTGAGCATGCGCCCGACGAAGCTGCCGTCGATCTTGAGCTCCGCGAGCGGGAGGTCGCCGAGCTGTGAGAGCGACGTGTAGCCACGGCCGAAGTCGTCGAGCGAGATGCACACGCCGCGGCGGCGGAGCTGCTGCAACACCTCACCCGCACGCGTCGGGTCTGCGATCAGCGCTGTCTCGGTGATCTCGACGCGCAGCCATTCCGGATCGACGCCGTGCGCCGAGAGCCGCTCGAGAATGGTGTCGGGCAGTGTGTCGTCACGGAGGTTCCGTGCGCTGACGTTGACGGCGATGCCCAGCATGAGACCGTCCTCGTGCCAGCGCGCCACTTGGGCGATCCCGTGGTCGAGCACCCACTCGGTGAGCGGATCGATGAGACCTGTGGACTCCGCGACGTCGAGAAACTCGGCGGGGTAGAGCAGACCCCGCGTCGGGTGCTGCCAGCGCAGGAGCGCCTCCACGCTGACGATCCGGTTCTCGCGGAGATCGAGCTTCGGCTGATAGTGGAGGACGAGCTCGTCGGAGCTGATCGCGTGTCGCAGCTCGCTGATGAGAGCGAGGCGTGCAGGGCTGTACTGGGCGAGCTCGTCCGTGTACTCGACGAGCGCGCTCCGTGTCTCCTTCGCCGCGTACATCGCGAGATCGGCGAACTGCAGGAGCTCGCTGATCTCGGTCCCGTCGGTCGGCCAGAAGGCGATCCCGATGCTGGCCTCGGTCGTGACGGGCACGCCGTCGATGTCGACATCCATCGCGAGCACCCGTTGCACACGATCGAGCACGCTCCGAGCCGTCGTTGCATCGACTCCCGGCAGCACCAACCCGAACTCGTCGCCTCCGAGCCGCGCAAGCGTGTCGCCCGGACGCAGCGCGTCGCCAACGGCGACCGCGATGTGGCGCAAGTAGGTATCGCCGTTGTGATGGCCGAGCGTGTCGTTCACTTCCTTGAACCTGTCGAGATCGAGGATCGCGATACCGACGGGTTCGCCCGAGCGTCGGGCTGCGGCGAGCGCGTGCTCCGCCCGGTCGGCGAACAGCGCGCGGTTCGGAAGCCCGGTCAACACATCGTGCATCGCCTGGTACTCGTTGTCCGCGGCGCTCCTCCGGAGGCGGTTGGTGACCGATGCGCTGATCACGCTCAGCGCCAGCCACACCAAGAGCAGGCCCAAACCGATCAGGGCCATCATCGACCCGTTCGACGCGGCGAACGACTGGGCGATCGGCGCGTACGGCAGGTACACCTCCAGCACGCCGAGGACCTGATTGCTCCGACCACTCTCGTGGACGGGGATGTAGACCTCGACTGCGCGGGCACCCACCTTGCTGTCGGCGTCCACCTCGTCGCGATTGACGCGAGTCAGCCTGCGGACCGTCTGACCCCGAACGGCATCCGAGACCTCTTCGTCCGGGTCACTCCGCGGCGTCTCACTCGGACGCGAGGCGTCGAACACGACAGCTCCGCTGCGATCACGGAGCCGGAGCCGGAGTACGTTGCCGGACTCGATGAGTGGGCGGGTTGCGCGCAACAGCGCGGCGCGCTCGGCCGGTGTCAGGGGCTTCGAGAGGTCTCGTCCGGCGACCACCGGCTGGATGCCGGCGTTCGTGATCGCGCTCGCCTCACTCTGGGCCTGGTCGAGCGACCGCCGGTCCATCTGCGACTTGTAGAGATGGCCCAGGCCGATGCCGAGCAGCGCGAGTGGGACCGCGCTGGCCGCCACGTACACGATGAACAGCCGGAAGCCGCTCACACGCCTGGTCATAATCGACTACATCGGCGGGCACGCTCAGCGGCTGAACGAACAATCGGTCCTCGATCGACCCGGCAGATCGGTCGTGCAGTCCCTTCGACTCATTCGCGCGGGGGCACGACGAGCACCGGCTGTTCACAGTGATGGACAACGTAGGTTCCGACCGAGCCGAGCAACGTCTCCGTCAGGGCGCTCTTGCCGTGCGAGCCGACCACGACCACATCCGCGTCCAGCTTGCTGGCGAGCGAACAGATGGTGGTACCCGCGGACCCCTCTTCGACGCGCTGCTCGACCGGAGTCGGACCGAGGGCGCGCGCGGTCGCGGCCAACGCCGCGTCCGCCTCGACGACACCGGAGCGGTGCATGTCGACGACCTCTTGCGGATCGAGCACGGGGCCCTCGATGCCGCCGGCGTCCGCCTCGGGTGACTCCATCGGCGGGATGACACAGACCAGCGTCCACTCCGCGTCGCCCAGAATGCTGCGCGCGTGAGCCGCCGCGTTCAGCGAGCTGTCGGATCCATCGGTCGCGATCAGTACATGCATGTCCACGCGGGTACCCACCCGAGCGCCGGTCCCAAACAGGCGGAGAGCTCCTCTCGAGGAGCAAGGACGCCCAGCGTCAGGAGATGCTCAGACGGACGATCGAGCCACGCGCGTTGGAGCGGATCTGGAGGAGGTCGCAGACCTGGTTCACCAACCACAGGCCGTATCCCGACTCCGAGCCCGGGCCCGGCCGGCAACGGCCGATCATCGGATCCGTGATCACCCCGTTGCCGCGGACTTCGCAGTTCAGCGCGCCGTCGTCGCACCAGAGCTGGAACGTTCCCTCCGCGTCGCCGTGCCGAAGGCTGTTCGTCGCCACTTCGCTCACGGCCAGCGCGAAGTCGTCGCGCAGTCGCACGTTTGCGCCTCTTGCATCCGCGAGAGCAAGGGCTGCCCCGCGCACGTCGTGGAGGTCGCCGGTCTCGAAACGCGAGACCTCTCCCCGAGGCGCCGGTTCGAGGAGTTGAGCGAAAGGGTCCAAGGATCGCTCGAGATGGCTGTGGACCACGCCGTCGCGTCCCACGTGCTGCGGGTGGACCGCCTCGGCGCCCTCGAGCACCGGCTCGGGCAGCGAAGCGGCGTCGTACGGACACAGCAAGGTGAAGCTGTCACGCCCTGCGAACGCCGTGTTGAGCAAGCTCTCGTGGATCTCGCACTCCACCAGCTCGGCGGCCGACCGTCCCTCCCAGACCGGCTCGCCGACACCACGGACCGGCGCACTGGCGCCACAGCGAGCGAGGAATTCCGCCCAGAGCTGGATGATCCGCGCGGGATTCTTGCCCGCGGTGCGCATGTCGACCATCGAGACGTTGCGCGCACGGTCCCCGAGCGCGCCGCTGAGCAGCTCGAGCCCGCGCTGCGACAACGCGACGAGCACGGGTTCGCCTGCCTCGACCCCTTCGATCACGAAGGAACCGACCCGTGCCATGAACTCCGAGTCCGACGAGTACAGCACGGCCCGGTGCGTGAAAGCGGGCGCATGCTCGACGCCGGACGACACAGGACGATCTTAGGATTCGGCGGAGAGAGTGGCGTTCCAGCGCACCGGGCACGCGCGAGCGCAATCTCGGCGACGACCACTACACGCGCGAGGCGCATGGCGACCCCTGAGCCTCCGGCATAAGCTCCCACGTCTCAGCGGGGGGCCACGTTCGGAAGGGACTTGGGGGCATGAGGACGGGACCGCAGAAGGGCAGGTCTGCACGCGCGCCGCGCCGGCTCTTGACGCTGATGGCGCCGCTCGCCGCCATCGTGATCGCAGCCAGCGGCTGTGCCTTCATCAAGCAGGTCAGCTCACCGACCGGCGCGATCCCAGCCAACCTCACTCCCCAGCTCAGCGGAGCGGTGGGCACGGCAGCCGCCAGCGCCGACGGCAGGTTCGTCGCCTACGCCGCGGGGACCGACACCTCTGCTCCGGGCGCCGTCTCGGAGGTGTACGTCCTCGACACGCAGACCGGGGCTCGCACCATGGTCAGTGTCAACAACCAAGGTCAACCCGGGGACCAGTTCGCAGGCGATCCCGCGATCTCGGGCAACGGTCGCTACGTGGCGTTCGACTCGTTCAGCGACAACCTCGTCCCGAACGACACCAACGATGCCGGCGACGTCTTCGTGCGCGACACACAGACGAACACGACCACGCGCATCAGCCTCACGAGCGCAGGGACCGAGGTCACCGACGACAGCTACAACCCGTCGATCTCGGACGACGGCCGCTATGTGATCTTCACGTCCGACTCCGACGATCTGAGCCCGCTCGACGGCAACGTCTCCTCGGACATCTACCTGCACGACAACCAGACGGGTGCAACGACGCTCATGAGCACCTACGGCGACGGCACGCCCACCGACTCGGGCGCGTGGTCCGGAGAGATCAGTGCCGACGGCAGCACCGTGGTGTTCGACACCGACACGGGGATCAACATCGCCAACGACGAAAACGGTAGCGACGACGTGTACACGCGTCCGCGCACCTCGCGCAGCTTCACTTGGGTCAGCCGACCGGTGGGCGGCAACACTGACGGCGAGGGCGGCGGCGGGGACGACCCGTCCATCAGTGCCGACGGCCGGTTCGTTGCGTTCGACTCCAACGCGGACGACCTCGATCTGCTCCCGGACACCACCGGGTTCGTGAACGTCTACGTGCGTGACCGCACCGCCCTGACCACGACGCGCGTCAGCGTCACACCGACCGGAGGTGTCATCGACGCCAACTCCTTCGGCCCGGCCATCAGCCGTGACGGGTCACGCATCGCGTACCTCAGCAGCGGCAACCCGACCGGCACGGACACGAACGGCTCGCTCAACGACCTGCTCGTGCGCGACATGACGCTCGGCAAGACCTACCTCGTGAGCACCGACATGCTGGGCAATCAGCTCCCGGTCGCCAGCGCCGACGCGGCCATCAGCGGCGACGGCAAGTACGGGTTCTGGAGCACGCTCGGTCAATTCGACACGACGACCGATACGAACAACCTGATCGACATCTACGACCGAGCGGTCGATCTCCCGCACATCACCTCGGCGGCGCCCGCCAACGCCACGCCGGGACAGACGGTGACGGTCACGATCACGGGATCGGCGTTCGCAACGAACGCGACGGTCGCCGATCCCACGGGTTGGGCGACGCTCGGCACCGTCACGCGGGTCAGCGACACCAAGATGACGGCCGTCCTCACCATCGACGCGAACGCGCCGTCCGGTGGTCATCAGCTCCAGGTCGACAATCCGGGGACCGGTCCCGGGCTGCAAGGCGGCGCGCTGGCGCTGTGCACCTGCATCAACACGCCGTAGCCGCCGGATCGTGCTCGATCAGATCGTGTTCGTGACGACGAGCAGCGTGACGAGCGCGGCGATCGCGATGCGGTACCAGCCGAAGATCGACAGGTCGTGGCGCTCGAGGTAGCCCACCATCCACTTGATGGACGCAGCGGCCGCCAGCAACGCGACCACGAGGCCCACGAGCGGCGTGAACCACCCGAAGGCATCGATCATCGTCTTGCCGTCCTGGAGGATCTGGTACGCGGTCGCGGCGCCGAGCGTGACGAACCCCAGCAGGAAGCTGAACTCGACCGCTGCCGACATCGAGAAACCGATCAACAGTGCCGCGGCGATCGTGACGAGGCTCCGGCTCGTTCCCGGCCAGAGTGCCAGCACCTGCGCCGCGCCGATGATCAGAGCGTGGCGCGGCGTGAGCCGCTCCAGCGACAGACCGCCCTTCGGTGCCAGCATGCCGTTGCGCGACAGCACGAGGATGAGCACACCGCCGACCACCCACGCTGCCACGACGGGCCAGACGCCGAACAGCACGTCTTTGATGATCTTCTCCGCGACCAAGCCGACGATGGCCGCCGGCACGAACGCGATGAGCACGCCGACGAGCACCCGCCGGCCGTCGGCGCTCCGTCCCACCGCTCCTTCGACCATGGTGGCGAGCCGATGCCGGTACAGGCCCAGCACGGCGAGGATCGCTCCGGACTGGATCGCGATCTCGTAGGACTTCACGGCGTCCTTCGCGGCACCGTGCTGGCCGACGTCCAGGATACGGGCGGTCACCAGCAAGTGACCGGTCGAGCTGATCGGCAGGAACTCGGTGAGCCCTTCGACGAGGCCGAGGATCACCGCCTGCACGAACGAGAGCGCGTCGCCGGAAGCGGCAGCGAGCACGCTCAGAACATGACTCGCGGCTGCGCTCAGGGCACGACCTCGAACACGACGCCGATCCGCTCCCCGAGATCCACCCGAGTGTTGTCCTCGGCGTAGCGCTTGCCCTGCACGTTGAAGAGTCGTACCGGATCGTGCTCGACCGGGAACGGTCCCCAGTGCCAGGTGCCGCGCGCGAGCGTGAGCCGATCGAGCGGACGCAGCAGGAAGGCACGCACGGCGTCCAGGTCGTCGCGGTCGGCGAAGTCGACATCAGCGGGAGCGACGGCGAGCACGGAATCGACGTTGAGGGGCATCAACGTCTGGTTGTGCGTGTCGTGCCGGTAGAAGCAGTCACAGATCGGCCCGCTGTCGCCGTGCTCGATCTCGTCGTAGGTGTGGGCGATCACGTTCACATGAGGGTCGCCGAGCGCGAACTCGTAGCGCAACGAGCTGTCGCGCGGGTCGGTGTCCTCGGCGGGGACCCATCCGAACGCAGACCACGACGATTCGGTGAAGGGCTCCGCCGTGATCGCTCGCACCGTCGGCTTCGTCACCACCGTCCACCTCTTCCCCGCGCCACACGGGCCGATCTACGCTGACGGGGGCGTCAGCCTAGGCGCACCCGCTGAATCGGGAGGTACGGCCACATGGACGTCCGGTCCATCGAAGACGTCGCACCGGTGGAGGAGCACAACGGCACGGTCCCGGTGTGGTGGCTCGTGAACCCTCGCGAGATGAAGGACATCACCGACGGCGGCTTCCTGGAGCTCGTCAGCGAGTTCGAGGT
>DATBHZ010000018.1:0-22974 GCA_036557185.1 Acidimicrobiia bacterium
CTTCCCGCTCTCGCGCCTTCGGCGCGGGCCGCTCGGGCCACGCTCCCTGCTCGGCGGGATACCCGCCTCCCTGACGGTCGCTCTTGCTACCGAAGGCGCATGAGCGAGAGCACCTCGTCGGCACGGCGGTCCCACGCATCGCCCGCCACGGCCGCTCGGCGGTCGGCAGGCGTGCCCGGACCACGGTCAGCGAGGCGCCCGCGCACCGCGCTGACGAAGTCGTCGGCGTCGCGCGCGACGGTGAGAACCTTGTCGTAGCGGTGCACCTCGGGGAACTCGGTGCTCACGACAGGGAGCCCGAGCGCGAGGTACTCCTTCATCTTGACCGGGTTGCACGCGGCGATCCACTCGCTGTCGCACCACGGCATCAGCGCAACGTCGAAGCCCGATGCGTACGCGGGGATCCGCTCGTACGGCCGGAAGCCCAGCCAGTGCACGTTCGGGAGCGACTCGAGCCCGTTCATCGGCACGGTCGAGTCGCCGATGAGCACGAGCTGCGCGTCCGGGATCTCGCGGGCTGTGCGCTCGAGGAGCGGCACGTCCACCGTGTAGTCGTTGATCCCGCCGAAGAACCCGATGCGCGGATGGGGGATGGGGGCAAGGTCGTCGGGCTCCTCGGTCGGCGGTCTCGGCCGGAAGTGCTCGAGGTCGACGCCGTGATCCAGGAACACAGCCCGGTCGCCGGTGAGCGCTCGCTCGGCATCGAGCAGCGCGTGGCTCACATAGAGCACGTGATCCGACGTGCGAAGCAGGTCGCGCTCGAGCGCTTCGATCGCGGGCCGGTCGATGTCGCCGAACGCCGAGTGCTTGTCGGCGCGGTTGTACAGGAGCGTCCGGCGGTGCATCCCCTGGATGACGTCCCAAGCGGTGGGGATCGTGACGAAGATCGCCGGGTCCTCGATCCCGATCGATCGAGCCGCCAGCTCGACCTGGGTCCGGACCGACGCGGTGTTCGCGGCGCGCACCAAGTCGTTGCCGAGCATGGGAACGGTGACGGGGCTCAGGACATGGAAGTTCGGCAGCCCGTCGACGGGCCGCCGCAGACCGCGCGCGATGCTTCCGACCTTCCGGACGATGCGCCGACCGGCCTGTGAGGTGCGCCCCGGTCGCGGCGTGCGCATGCCGATGCTGTTGACGAGCAGGACGGGCTGTGTGCGCGCGATCCGCAGCATGAGCTGGACTTCGGAATGGGCGCGGTTGTGGTACCACCAGTCCTGCGCAGCGAAGCAGATGACGCCGGGGCGTCGGGTCATCGGTCTGCGTGGGGGTTGCGGCGGTGCGCGCTGCCCACAACGGCCGTGCGCCCTGTCGTGGTGCTCGTGACCTCCAGCTGGGCGCGCTCTTCCGGAGCCTCCGTCAGCGTGACCTCCGCCTTGACTCTCTCACCACCCGTGACCATCCCGACGAACTTCAGCTCGACGGATCCGTGCGCGAGGAACTCCTCGCCCCACGCGTCGAGCAGCAGGCCGTACGCCGGAGCCGCGACCTGCATGCCCTGCGCCACGAGCTTGCGGTAGCCCAGCTCGGCGGCGGCCTCGGGATCCGAGTGGAAGTTGCCGCGCCGCGAATACATGCGGAGCAGGTCGTCCGTCAGCTCGAATGACCGGCGCCGGCTCACGACGGCTCGCAGAAGGTCGCGACCGAGGTCCAGAGCGCGCTGCCGTCGTCGGTGGTGATGTCGAGCGACACCTCGATGTAGGCGCGGTCCCGCTTCGTGAACCTCCGGGTCACGGTGCCCTCGACGACGAGGTCGCACGGTGCGGGTGCGCTCGTGTGGCAGGTCAGGACCTGCGCCGTCTGGAGCAGCGGTCGGGGAGCGACGGTCTGCAGCGTCAGGATCGACAGGTTCGCCGCCATGGGCGGGTAGAGCGCGCCTGCACGGCGGAGCGGGTGGTCGATTCCGGCTCCGGCCCAGTACCGGTCGTTCGCGGCCTCGCTGACGGAGAAGCGCTCCGGCCCGAGCTTCGTTCCGGCCACGGCGCCGCCGAACGGCTCTCCCCGGTCAGGCACGAAAGCCCTTGCATCGATATGCAGAAGGATGGATAATATTCACCATGGCGTATCGGGCCGGAGTCGCCGGCGCGTCAGGGTATACGGGGGCCGAGCTGCTCCGGCTGCTTGCCGCGCACCCCGAGATCGAGGTCGTGGCGGCGACGGCTGCTTCCCATGCGGGCAGCACGGTCGCCTCCGTCTACCCGTCGCTCGCATCGGCCTACCCGTCGCTCGAGCTGCATTCCCTCGACGTGCGCGGCCTCGCGGGGCTCGACCTCGTCTTCCTCGCGTTGCCGCACGGCGAGTCCCAGCAGATCGCGCCGGCGCTCGTCGAGCAGGTCGGCCACATCGTCGACCTCGGCGCCGACTTCCGGCTGCCGGCCGAGGTGTACGAGCGGTGGTACGGCACTGCGCACACGGCACCCGAGCTCATCGGCGAGTTCGCATTCGGGATGGTGGAGCTGTTCCGACCCGAGATCGCGCGCGCCGATCACGTCGCCGCGCCCGGGTGCTATCCGACGGCCGCGGCGCTCGCGCTGGCGCCGCTGTACGCCGAAGGCCTCGCCCAGCCGACAGGCGTGATCGTCGACGCGATGTCGGGAGTGTCGGGGGCCGGCCGCGGGCTCAAGCTCGGCTCGCACTTCTCGGAGGTCGACGAGAGCGTCAGCGCGTACGGCCTCCTCACGCACCGCCACACTGCCGAGATCGAGCTGGCGCTGACGCACGTCGGGTCGGGTCCCGTAACGGTGCTGTTCACTCCGCACCTCGTCCCGATGGTGCGTGGCATCCACGCGTCCTGTCACACGCGACCCGCCGTCGACGGGCTGAGCACGGCCCGTCTCCTCCAGACGTATCGCGACTACTACGCGGGCGAGGCGTTCGTCTCGGTGCACGACGACCCGTCGCCCACGAAGGCCACGCTCGGCGGCAATGCGTGCCACGTCAGCGTCCGTTACGACGAGCGGACCGGATCGATCCTGGCGACGGGTGCGATCGACAACCTGGGCAAGGGCGCGTCGGGTCAGGCGATCCAGAGCGCCAACCTGCTCCTCGGCCTCCCCGAGGGGACCGGGCTCACGAGCGCCGGGATGTGGCCGTGAGCGTCACCGCCGCGCGCGGCTTCGAAGCAGGAGGTCTGGCCAGCGGCATCAAGCCCGACGGCGCGCCCGACCTCGCCATCGTGACGACAGCGGACCGCGCCGCGGTGCCCGCAGCGGGTGTCTTCACCTCCAACCGCGCGTGCGCCGCGCCCGTCCAGGTGAGCCGCCGTCACCTCGGTGACGGGCGCGCGGCTGCCGTGGTGCTCAGCTCGGGCAACGCGAACGCCGCGACCGGCGACCGCGGTCGGGCCGACGCGCTTCGGATGGCCGCACTGACAGCCGAGGGCATCGGGTGCGCGACAGCGGACGTGCTCGTCTGCTCGACCGGCCTGATCGGCTACGAGCTCCCGATAGGCGCCCTGGAGAGCGGCATCCCGAAGCTCGCCGCCGATCTCAACGGTGCCGAGGCTGCAGCCGGAGCGATCCTCACGACGGACACCGTGCGCAAGGAGGCGGTGGCCACGATCAGGGGGACCACGGCGACCGTCGGCGGGATGGCCAAGGGCGCCGCCATGCTCGCGCCCGCCATGGCGACGATGCTTGCCGTGCTCACGACCGATGCGGTTGTCGGCCCTGACGATCTCGGTGTTGCGCTGGGCCGCGCCGTCGACGAGAGCTTCAACCAGCTGTGCGTCGACGCGTGTCAGAGCACCAACGACACCGTGCTCGTCCTGGCAGGTGGCGCGTCGGGGGCGGACGTCGGCGGTCCCGGGACGGCGGCGCTCACCGACGCGCTCACGGAGGTGTGCGCCTCGCTCGCGGAGCAGATGGCCCGCGACGCGGAAGGTGCGACGAAGCTCGCTCGCGTCACGGTGCGCGGCGCGGCGTCGAGCGAGGACGCACGCCGTGCGGCGCGCTCGGTCGCGGGCTCGCAGCTCGTCCAGTGCTCGCTCAACGGGGGCGATCCCTACTGGGGTCGCGTGTTGTCCGAGCTCGGGGTGAGCGGCGCGGAGCTCGATCCCGAGGCCGTGGACATCTCGTACAACGGGGTGACGAACTGCCGCCACGGCGTCGCAGCACCGCACGATGCGACGGCGCTCGCTGCGGAGATGCAGGGCCGCGAGATCCACATCGAGTGCGACCTGCACCTGGGCAGCGCCACCGCGACGATGTTGTTCACCGATCTCTCGCACGCGTACATCGACGAGAACCGGGGCACGTCGTGAGCACCGACATCCGACGCGCAACCGCGGGCGAGAAGGCACACATCCTCGCGGAGGCGCTTCCCTACATCCAGGAGTTCAGCGGCCGCATCGTCGTCATCAAGTACGGCGGCCACGCGATGGAGGATCCGGAGCTCGCCGATCTGTTCGCGCAGGACGTCGTCCTCATGCGACTCGTGGGCATGAACCCGGTGGTGGTGCATGGGGGAGGGCCGCAGATCAGCGCGCTGATGCAGCGTCTCGGCAAGGAGCCCGAGTTCCTCGACGGCTTGCGCGTGACCGACGCGGAGACCGTCGACATCGCGCGCATGGCATTGGTGGGCAAGGTGAACCGCGATGTGGTCTCGGCGCTGAACCGGCACGGCTCGTTTGCCGTCGGGCTGTCTGGCGAGGACGCGGGCCTGATCCGTGTCGGTCCGCGCGACGAGCGCCTCGGCTTCGTCGGCGACATTCGCCACATCGATCCGTCGATCCTCGAGCGGCTGCTGCGTGAGGAGCTCATCCCGGTCGTTGCGACGATCGGGATGGACGAGACGGGCCAGGCGTACAACGTGAACGCCGACACCGTCGCCGGCGCGATCGCCGAGGCGCTCGGCGCGACCAAGCTCGTGTACCTGACCGACGTTGCCGGGGTGTACGCCGACTATCCCGACGAGTCGTCGCTGATCTCGCGCATCGATGCATCGGGGCTCGCAGCGCTCGTTGACGCCGGTACCGCGACCGACGGTATGGTGCCGAAGCTCCAGTCGTGCGTGCACGCGCTGCGCAACGGCGTCGAACGCGCCCACATCCTCGACGGCCGTCTCCCGCACGCGCTGCTGTTGGAGTTCTTCACGCGAGAAGGCATCGGAACGATGGTGAGCGGATGAGCGAGCGTCCGCGAGGCGGGTATCCCGCCGAGCAGCGAGCGTGGCCCGAGCGGTCCGGCCCGAAGGGCCAGGAGCGGGAAAGATGAGCGACGTGTCGTTTGAACAGCTGGTAGCGCTCGATGCGGAGCACGTGATGCAGACGTATGCGCGTCTGCCTATCGCGTTCGTGCGCGGCGACGGCACGAAGCTGTGGGACACCGACGGCAAGGAGTACCTCGACTTCCTCGCCGGCCTGGCCGTGGTGTCGCTCGGTCACGCGAACCCGGAGGTTGCCGAGGCGATCGCGACGCAGGCGTCCACCCTCGTACACGTCTCGAACCTGTATTACAACGAGCGCCAGCCGCAGCTCGCCGCGGTGATCGACGGGCTGCTCACGGAGGCGACGGGCGCTCCCGGCAAAGTGTTCTTCACGAACTCGGGCGCCGAAGCGAACGAGTGCGCCATCAAGGTGGCCCGCCGCTACGGGCAGGCCAACGGCGGTCGCGAGCGTTTCCACGTCGTCTCTGCCTACAACTCGTTCCACGGCCGCACGCTCACCACGCTCGCGGCGACGGGCCAGCCGCAGAAGCAGGAGACGTTCCAGCCGCTGCCGGAGGGCTTCCGGCAGGTCGCGTTCGGCGATCTGGACGCGCTCGCCGCGGCGCTCGACGGGCGCGCCTGTGCGGTCATGCTGGAGCCGATCCAGGGCGAGGGCGGGGTCGAGCCTGCGCCTCCCGGTTACCTCGAAGCGGTACGCGCCCTGTGCGACGAGCGCGAGGTCTTGCTGCTCGTCGACGAGGTGCAGACAGGTCTCGCCCGCACCGGGCGCTGGTTCGGGTTCGAGCACGGCGGGGACGTGCGTCCGGACGTCGTGACGATGGCCAAGGCGCTCGGCAACGGGATCCCGATCGGTGCGTGCTGGGCACGGCGAGACGTCGCCGACGCGCTGCAGGCCGGCGATCACGGGAGCACGTTCGGCGGCCAGCCGCTCGCGGCCGCGGCCGCGCTCAAGACGCTCGAGATCATGCAGCGCGACGATCTCGTACGGCGCGCCCACGAGAAGGGCGAGGACCTCGCGAAGCGGCTCGGAGCGGTCGACGGCATCGAGGCCGTAAGGGGCGCCGGGCTCCTCCTCGGGGCCGAGCTTCGGCCCGCCAGCGACTCGCGTGCGGTCATGCTGGCCTGCCTTGATCGCGGCTTGGTCGTGAACGCTGTCACGCCGACCGCATTGCGTCTCGCGCCGCCGCTCCTCGTGACCGACGACGAGATCGAGCAGGCCGTCGCGATCGTCGAGGAGGTGCTCGCATCATGACCCGGCACTTCCTGGAGGTCGCCGACCTGACGCATCCCGAGCTCGCGCAGCTGCTCGACCGCGCCGCGGAATGGAAGGCAAACCCTGCCGGCGCACAGCGCGTCCTGGACGGCTGCGGCGTGGCGCTCGTGTTCGAGAAGCCGTCCGCACGCACCCGTAACTCGTCCGAGATGGCCGTGGTATCGCTCGGGGGTCACCCGATCGCGATTCGGCCGGACGAGATCGGCATCGACACTCGTGAGACCGCCGAGGACGTCGCGCGCACGCTTGCCTGCTACAGCTCACTCATCGCCGTCCGCGTCTTCGATCACGCCATCCTCGAGCGCATGGCGACAGCGGTCGATGTGCCGGTGGTCAACCTGCTCTCCGACCGTGCGCATCCGTGCCAGGCCCTCGCGGACCTCCTGACGCTGCGCGAGCTGTTCGGGAGCATCGAGGGGAGGCGGCTCGCGTACGTCGGCGACGGCAACAACGTCGTCGCGTCGCTCGCGTTCGGCGCAGCGCTCACGGGTCTGGACCTCATCGTGTCGTCGCCCTCCGGATACGAGCTCGACCTCGACATCCTCGAGCGCGCGCGCAACCTCGGAGGCGTGATCGAGCTCGTCGCCGACCCGGTCGAAGCCGTGAAAGGTTGCGACGCGGTGTACGCCGACGTCTGGACCTCGATGGGCGACGAAGACGAGGCGGAGATCCGCAAGATCGCGTTCGACGGATGGCAGGTCGACGACGAGCTCATGGCCGCAGCGGGGCCGGACGCGAAATTCATGCACTGCCTCCCGGCTCACCGCGGCGAAGAGGTGAGCGCGTCGGTCCTCGAGGGCCCTCGGAGCGTCGTGTGGCAGCAGGCCGAGAACAGGATGCACGCGGCGCGCGCCCTGTTCGCGTTCCTCGTCGCGGAGACCGTCTGATGGTCACGCTCGGCAAGCCGCAACGGCAGCACCGCATCACGCGGCTCCTCGAGGAGCAGGTGATCTCGAGCCAGGGCCAGCTCGTCGAGATGCTCAGCGCGGAGGGCATCGTCGCCACCCAGGCAACGGTCAGCCGCGACCTCGAGGAGCTCGGCGCCGTGAAGGTCCGGATCCCGGGCGGCGCGATGGCCTACGCAGTCCCGGAGCACTCGAAGGGAGCCGCCGCGCCCGACGAGCACCTGCGCCGCGTCATGAGCGAGTTCGTCGTCGAGGTCGCGCACTCCGGCAACCTGGTCGTGCTGCGCACGCCACCGGGCTCGGCGCACGTCATCGGCTCCGCGCTCGATCGCTCGGGCTTTCCCGACGTGATGGGAACCGTCGCGGGCGACGACACGCTCCTCGTGGTCTGCGCAGAGGGAGCAGGCGGCGCCAAGGTCGCGGCGCGGCTCGGCGAGCTCGCCGGGCTCTGAATCCGATCGAGGGATGACCATGCCGTCCGACGTCCACCAGGCCTCAGGGCATCGACAGGAGAAGCCCAACGTCCGGCGCGTCGTGCTGGCCTACTCCGGAGGGCTCGACACCTCGGTCGCCGTGCGGTGGATCCAGGAGGAGTGGGGGGCAGAGGTCGTCGCGCTCGCCGTCGACGTCGGGCAGGTGCCCGGCGCGGACGAGCCCTACTGGGACGCGCTCCGCGAGCGTGCGCTCGCCGCGGGGGCGATCGAGGCGCGGGTCGTCGACGCTCGTGAGGAGTACGCGAACCGCTACGTGGCGAACGCGATCGCGGCGAACGCGCTGTACGAGGGCAAGTATCCGCTCGTCTCGTCGCTCAGCCGGCCCGTGATCGCGCGTCACCTGGTTGCAGCTGCGAGAGAGTTCGGCGCCGACGCCGTCGCCCATGGCTGCACCGGCAAGGGGAACGACCAGGTGCGCTTCGAGGTCAGCCTCCGGACCCTCGCGCCGGACCTCGAGGTGCTCGCCCCGGTCAGGCTGTGGGGCTTCACGCGGCGCGACTCGATCGAATACGCGGCACGGCACGACATCCCCATCACTGCGAGTGAGGACAAGCCGTACTCCGTCGACGAGAACATCGTCGGGCGGGCGATCGAGTGCGGAGCGATCGAGGACCCGTGGAACGCGCCACCTGAAGACATCTACGAGCGGACGCGCGCCGTGGCCGATGCGCCGGCAGAGCCTCGAGAGGTCGTCATCGGCTTCCAACGGGGTGTTCCGGTCTCGCTCGACGGCATACCGGTCCCGTTGCACGTGATGCTGCCCGAGCTCGACGACATCGTCGGCGCGTACGGGTTCGGCCGGATCGACATGGTCGAGAACCGCCGCGTGGGCATCAAGAGCCGTGAGATCTACGAGTGCCCGGGGATGCTCGCGCTGCTCATTGCGCACGCCGACCTCGAGTCGATCACGCTCGAGCGCGACGTGATGCGCGAGAAGAGCCATCTGGAGCCCCGCTACGCGGAGACCGTGTACGACGGGCTCTGGTACTCGCCGTTGCGCGAGGCGCTCGACGCGTTCGTGGGATCGACACAGCGCCACGTCACGGGCGAGGTGCGGCTGCGCCTCGAAGGGGGGAGATGCGACGTCGTCGGGCGTCGTGCAGAACGGGGCCTGTACGACTACGCCCTCGCGACGTACGAAGCCGACGATGCGTTCCGGCACGAGGATGCGGCAGGTTTCGTCCGCTTGTGGGGCCTCTCGCTCGAGACGTGGTCGAAGCGCCAACGCGTCGAGGAGCCGGCCGTGCCGCCCGACCCCCGCGACAGATGAGCGCCCGTTCGCGAGGCGGGTATCCCGCCGAGCAGGGCGCGTGGCCCGCGCGGCCCGCGCCGAAGGCGCAGGAGCGGGAGTGAAGTGAGCGAGGACGACGGCTCGAAGCCGCTCTGGCACGGTCGCTTCACGGAGGCGCCGGACGACGCGCTCCTCGCGCTGAGCGAGAGCCTCTCGTTCGACCGCCGGCTGGCGAGCGCCGACATCGCCGGCTCGCGCGCGCACGTCGACATGCTCACCGCCGCGGGTCTGCTCGGCGCCGACGAGCGCGATGCCGTGTGCACCGCGCTCGACCAGGTGCAGTCCGAGCTCGACGCGGGGTCCTTCGTCTTCGCGGCTGCGGACGAGGACATCCACACTGCGGTGGAGCGCCGCGTCACCGAGCTCGCCGGTCCGGCCGGAGCGAAGCTGCACACGGGTCGCAGCCGCAACGATCAGGTGGCGCTCGATCTACGCCTCTGGGTGCGCGCCGAGTCGGTGAAGGTCGTCGCGGCACTGCACGCCCTCCAGACGGTCCTCGTCCGGCGGGCCGACACGTGCGGCGACGACGCGTATCTCCCCGGGTACACCCATCTGCAGCGAGCGCAACCCGTGCTGCTGGCGCATCACCTGCTGGCACACGTCTGGGCACTGGCACGCGACGTCGAACGGTGGCAGGCCGTTCTGCGCCGCGCCAATGTGTCGCCCCTGGGCGCCGGCGCGCTCGCAGGATCGAGCCTTCCCCTGGATCCTGACCACACGGCCACGGCGCTCGGCTTCACGAGTCGCTTCAAGAACTCGCTCGACGCTGTGTCGGACCGTGACTTCGTCGCCGAGGCGCTCTTCGCCGGGGCGCTCGCGCAGGTGCACCTCTCGCGGCTCGGCGAAGAGATCGTGCTGTGGGCGACCGACGAGTGGCACTTCCTCGTGCTCCCCGAGGCGTTCGCAACCGGTTCGTCGATGTTGCCGCAGAAGAAGAACCCGGACGTCGCCGAGCTCGCACGCGGCAAGGCGGGGAGGCTGATCGGGAACCTCACCGGCTTCCTCGCGACGCTCAAAGGGCTCCCGCTCGCGTACAACCGCGACCTCCAGGAAGACAAGGAGCCACTCTTCGACGCCGTCGACACCCTGACGCGGTCGTGCGCGGCCCTCGCCGGTCTCCTCGACACCGCCGAGTTCGACACGGCGCGCATGCGCGAAGCAGCCGACGCCCCGACCTCGGCGGCCACGGATCTGGCGGAGTACCTGGTCGATGCCGGCATGCCGTTCCGTGACGCGCACGCGGTCGTGGGAGCGCTCGTGCGGCAGTCGATCGAACGTCACATCCCGCTCGACGAGCTGGTGCAAGCGGACCCGAACTTCGGCGAGGACGCGCTCGCGCTGCTGGTGCCCGGCGCCGCGGTGGCGCGCAGGACCACCCCCGGCGGGGGCGGACCCGCACCGGTCGCGGTCCAGCTCGACGCGGCGCGCAAGCTCCTCCAGGACCAGGAGCGCTGGCTCGGCGACGCGTAGGGCACGCCCTCGACGGTCGATCGGCCTTCACGAGCGCGGTAGCGTCGCGATGTGACGGCGGTGATGTTCAACCCGTTCGAGCCGGGCTTCTTCGACGACCCGTATCCGCAGTACGCCGCACTCCGCGATCAGGATCCGGTGCACCAGAGCCCGATCGGCGCATGGCTCCTCACCCGATACGACGACGTGCTCAAGGTCCTGCGCGACCCGTCGCTCAGCGTCGAGGACCGCAATGCGACACCGCTGCCGATGACGGAGCATCAGGCCGAGCTGCTCGGTGACCGGAGTGGCGGCGGTCGGGCGATCCTGAACCTCGATCCACCCGATCACGACAGGCTGCGTCGGATCGTCTCGAAGGCGTTCACACCGAAGGTCGTCGAGGACCTCCGTCCGCTCGCCGAGCGGCTCGTAGCCGAAGCTCTCGACCGCGTGGCCGAACGCGGCGAGATGGACGTGATCGCCGACCTCGCGTTCCCGCTGCCGTTCACGGTGATCTCCGAGATGCTCGGCATGCCGACCGAACGTCGGGTGGAGCTGCGCGCATGGTCGCACGCCGTGGTCAAGACGCTGGACCCGATCATCACCGACGAGGAGCTGGTCGCTGCGATCAACGCGGCGGACGCGATGACCGACTACATCCGTGAGGTCATCGCGTGGAAGCGCCGCGAGCCGCGTGATGATCTGTTGACGGCGCTTCTCGCGGCCGAGGACGACGGGCAGGTGCTCGACGAGACCGAGCTGCTCGATCAGGTGCTCCTCTTGTACATCGCAGGGCACGAGACCACCGTCAACCTGATCGGCAACGGGACGCTCGCGCTCCTGCGCAACCGCGCGAGCTTCGAGATGCTGGAGGACGACGCGAGCCTCGATCAGAACGCCGTGGAGGAGTTGTTGCGCTACGACAGTCCCGTGCAGTTCTCGCGGCGGATCGCGCTCGAGCCGTTGGCGATCGACGGTCGGACGATCGAGGCGGGCACGTTCATCATGACGGGCCTCGCCGCCGCGAACCACGACCCGGCCCACTGGGGACCGACTGCCGACGAGCTCGACCTCCGTCGCGCGGGTGCCGCGCAGCACGTGTCGTTCGGCAGCGGCGTGCACCATTGCCTCGGCGCCGCGCTGGCGCGCGTCGAGGGGCGTGCGGTCTTCGGTGCGATCGCCCGGCGCTTTCCCGACCTCGAGCTGGTCGAGGAGCACCCGCCCTGGAACGGCCGCATCGTCCTGCGCGGCCTCGACCGTCTCCCCGTCAGCTTCTCAGCGCGCGCCTAGCGCAGTTCGCGCACCTCGCGGGGTTGGAGAAGCCCCACCTCCATATACTTTCCGCCGTGTCGGGCGCGCCCGCTGGGGGCACTGTGGTGCGCGACGCGCAGAGGCAGGCCGGGTCGGCCGGAATGCAGCCCGCGTATCGCCGGAGGTTGCGTGGCCCTGTGCTGCTCGCCGTGGTGATCGCGCTCCTCGCAGCGACCGGTGTCTTCGTGTCGGCGCACGTCGACCAACCCAAGCCGCAATACGCCGTCCGGTCGGGACCCCAGCCGGGCCTGCTGTCACACAGAGCCCCGGCGGTGGACGATGATTTTTCGCGAGCGACGAGTGGGGATCTCGGGCGGGCGCCGACAGGGCAACGATGGGTGAGCATCGCGGGTCTGTGGAGCGCCCATCTCGGATCGGCCGATGTGAGGCCGACCGTTGGACGGCTCCAGCTCGCCACGCTCGATGCGGGATTCTCGAACGGCACCGTCGAGGCGTCGTTCGGGAAGGTCGCGCAGGGAGCGGGTGCTGCGTTCCGATGCCGCGATGCGCAGAACTGTTGGTGGATCGAGGCCGTGCCCGCCTATGCCACATGGGCGATCGAGCGCACGGTCAACGGACGGCGCTTAGGCGTGGCGCACCTGCCTGCGGTCGGTGCCGGATCCGGGAGCACGATCGACGTCCGGATGCACGGCTCGCGCATCGAGGTGTTCCTCAATGGCATCTTGCGTCGGACCATTGACGACCCGGCGCTCCAGCACGAGCACGGATCGGGTCTGGTTGTGGACGGCGGCCACGCCGGCGCGACCTGGACGAGCTTCCGTGCCGCTCCGGAGGAGCGGTGACCATCACCGCAGGACCGGAGCCCGCCGCCGGACCGCAGACGGACGAGCCGGTCACGCCGCTGGTCGACGGACTTCCGTCGCATCAGCGGTTCCGCTGTTTCGACGGTCTGCGCGCCATCGCCGCATCGTCCGTGGTCGTGTACCACATCCAGGGCGCCGCGGGGCTGGTCGCCTCCGACCGGTTCGGCTCACCCCTCTATCAGCCGGCCATCGTGCGGTTCCTGGGCACGTTCGGCGTGGCCGTGTTCTTCGTGATCTCCGGGTTCCTCCTGTACCGCCCGTACGCGTTGTCACATCTCGGAGAGAAGCCGGCACCGCGGCTGGGCCCCTTCTGGAAACGGCGCTTCGCCCGCATCTATCCCGCGTACTGGGCGGCGCTGGTCGTGGCGTTGCTCCTCGGGATTCAGTCGACACACAGCTTCACGGACATCGCGACGGCCTTCCCGCTGTTGCAGAACTACCGGGCCGGCTCCGCGGGCTCGGAGCTCGGGGTCTCCATCGAATGGACGCTGGTGATCGAGATCAGCTTCTACCTCGCGCTCCCGCTGATCGCGTATCTGATCGCTCGCGCCTCGAGGCGCGTGTCCGATCGGGGAAAGCTCTCCGTCGAGATCGTCGCCCTCGTGGCGCTCAGCGCGCTGAGCATCGCCACGTGGATCTGGAGGCTTGGGCTCTACGGCGGCGCCTCGCCGAGCCCGGGGACCTGGTTCGCACTCCCCGATGTGCAGTACTGGCTCATCTGCTACCTGGATTGGTTCGCGGTCGGCATGCTGCTCGCGGTGTTCAGCGTGTGGGTGACGACAGGCCGTGCTCTGCCATGGCCGATTCAGGCACTCGCACGATGGCCCGTCGTCTGCTGGTTGCTTGCCGCCGAGCTGTACTGGGTCGGGACGCGCTTCGCCGTGCCGCCCACCCTGTTGTCGACGCCTGCGCTCCTGAAGGGTCTGGGGAGCCACGTGACGTTCGGGCTCGTGGCGGGGCTGTTCGTCCTCCCCGCGGCACTGGGTGACCAGCGCCGCGGTGCGGTGCGTGCACTCCTCGCGAGCAAACCGCTGGCGGCGCTGGGGTTGGTCTCCTACGGCATCTATCTGTGGCACGCGATCTGGGTCGCGCAGGGCGTGAGCTGGGGCAAGGCCGGCACCTTCCCGTCGAGCGTCGCGAGCTGGCTCGTGCTCGTGCTCCCGCTGACGCTCGCCTGCGCGACCGCGAGCTACTGGCTCGTCGAGAGGCCTGCGATCCGCTGGTCGCACCGCACCGGCCGCGCCCACAAGACGTCGGCGGGCACATCGGTCTCGAGAGAGGTCCCTGCGGGTCACTGAGCTCCAACACGCCTGTACGCTCATGTGCCTGTCGAACCGGCGGGGGGCCGAGTCACGGGGATCGCAACCTCATCCGGCGCTCAGGCACCGCCAGCGAGCGCGATCCCGCCCGAAGACGACGCGCAGCGCCTACGCGCATGGGTCATCGTCAGCATCGCACTGCTCGTGCTGCTCATCGGTGCGTGGCTGTACCGGTGGATGATCGACGACGCGTTCATCGACTTGCGGATCGTCAGACAAATCCAAGCGGGGCATGGCCCGGTCTTCAACGCCGGCGAGCGTGTCGAGGCGGCGACGAGCCCGCTCTGGCTGTGGATGCTCGTAGCCGGGGACTATCTGACGCCGCTCCCGCTCGAGTGGATCGCGGTCGCCGGGGGTATCGCGTGCACGCTTCTGGGAGTCATTGCGGGGTGCGCGGGCTCGTCCATCATCACCGGCCCGCGCCGCGCGGGCGAGATGTGGCTCCCGATCGGGGTGCTCGTCCTTGCGGTGCTCCCGCCCATGTGGTTGACAGCGTCGACGGGTCTGGAGAACGGGCTCGTGCTCGCATGCCTCTGCGCTTGCCTGTGGGTGCTCGCGCGTTGGGCGCGCGGTGCGACTCCCCTCGGTTGGGCCGCTGCCGTTCTGATCGGCCTCGGACCCCTCGTGCGGCCGGAGACGACGCTCGTCAGCGCTCTGCTGTTGCTGCTCGTGCTCACGTTCGAATGGCGAGCACGCTCGTGGGGTCGCCGAATCGGCCTCGCTGCCACCGCGTTGGCGGCGCCGGTCCTGTACGAGCTCTTCCGGATGGGTTACTACGGCGAGCTGACGCCGAACACTGCACTCACCAAAGAAGCGACCGGAAGCCCGTATTGGTCATCCGGATGGACCTACTTTCAGCACAGTGTGCAGCCATATTGGCTGTGGGTACCGTGCCTGATCATCGCGGGCGCCGTCTATGCGCCACTTGCTCGGCGCCTCGCCGTCGAGCCCACAAGGCGGATGGGTGCGCTCGTCGCGTTGTTCATCGTCGGCGGGTTGTTGCTCCTCTTGTTCGTCATCAGCGTCGGCGGCGACTTCATGCACTTTCGGCTTCTCGCACCGGGCGTGTTCATGGTGATGGCGCCCGTCGCGGTAGTTCCCTGGGGACGAGCGAAGGTGGCGGCGCTGCTGCTCGTCCCCTGGGCCGCGCTGTCTCTCAGCGTCTTTCGAAGCCCGGACGGCGCGCCCGCCGGGATCGGCGTCCGGCGGAACGCCATCACGCTCTCCGCCTTCTACGGCGGACGCCTCGAGTGGTTCGACGGACGGCACGCGTATTACCTCGAGACGAAGCTTCCCGGCACTCCGGCGAGCGGCAAGAGTCCTTCGGTCGCGGCCTACGGGATCGGTGCGCTCGGATACAAGCTCGGTACACACGTGTACGTGCTCGACGCTCTCGGGCTCGCAGACCCGATGGGCTCGCATCTCGAGCTCGAGCACCGTGGTTTTCCCGGGCACGAGAAGGTGCTGCCACCCGGGTGGATCGTCGCTCGTCTCACCGTCCCTGGATCGGAAGTGCCGCAGGTTCTCGTCTCACCACAGCTGCTCGCCCCCGAAAGGAACACCACCGGCGTCCTGGACGAGCCGTTTGCCGCGAGTGTGAGCCATGCTCGGAGGGCACTCGAGTGCGGCGACATCGCCAAGCTGTTCGACGCTGCTCGGAAACCGTTGACGCCTGGGCGGTTTCTCAGCAACCTCGTCCATGCTTCGGTCTTGTGGCGAGTGCAGGTACCTCCGCAACCGGATGACGCTGTCCGCGTGGAGTGCCCCCGACAACGTTGAGAGCTGATCGGGCGAGCGAGCTCCGAGCTACGGGTCCACCCATACGGTGATCGTGGAGCCCGCATCGACCCGCGAGCCGGAGATGGGGGACTGCTTCCAGATCCGGCCGCTGTTCGAGGGGTCGACGGGCGGTGGCTCGGATTGCGGGATCACGTCGATGTCGAGGCCCGTGCCGCGCAGCGCGCCCGCGGCCACGTCGGTGAGCGCTCCCAGCACGTTCGGCACGGTGACCTGCGCCGGGGCGCCCGTCGACACCTGGACGGTGACCGTGCCGCCGACGCCGATGTGGCTCCCCGCCGGCGGGTCCTGTGAGATCACGACGCCGCTCGGCACCGATCGGCTCGACACCTCGTCCAAGCTCACGCGGTAGCCGGCGCCGACGAGTGCTGCCGTCGCGTCCGCGACGTCGAGCCCCTGCACGGAGGGCACCGCGCCGGTGGGGGCCGGGGGCATTGTCGTGGTGCTCGGCGCGACACCTCCGTCCGGTGTCGCGACTCCCGGAAGCGGGAAGGTGCTCGGCGGGATCTCGGCGAGCGCCGGTCCCTCGAACTGCTGCCAGATCTCCGCGGGCCAGGAGCCGCCCTGCACGGTGATGCGCGTGTGTCCCTCGGCATCCGGGCGCATCGAGATCTCGCCGCCGGGGAAGCCGACCCACACCGCCGTCACGAGCTCCGGCGTGTAGCCGACGAACCAGGCGTCGGCCCAGTTGTCGCTGGTGCCCGTCTTGCCGGCGACGGCTCGGCCAATGCGCGCGTTGATGCCCGTACCTCGGGTCACCACCTGCTGGAGCACTCCGTTGACGGTCCGCGCGATGTTCGCGCTGAGCACCCTTGTCCGTCGCTCGGGCGCTTGGTACAGCACGGTGCCGTCGCTCGTCGTGACCTGCGAGACGATCACGGGAGGCGCGTGCATTCCGTCACCGGCGAACGACGAGTAACCGGATGCCATTTCGAGCGGCGTGGTGGGGTTGCTGCCGAGCACGGCAGACGGGACGGCGGAGAGCGGCGACTGCACGCCCAGCTGTCGAGCCATGCTGACCCCGAGCTGCGGACCCAGGTCCATGATGAGCTGCGCGTACACGGTGTTGACGGAATTGACCGTGGCGTCGACGAGGTTCATCCGTCCCTCGCCCTTGCCGTCGTAGTTGTTGACGAGCCAGGGAGGCTGGCCGGGAACGTTGATCGTGAGCGAAGGGGGAGCGTTGTACGTGCGCGACAGCGGGATGCCCGCCTGGAGCGCGGCAGCGAGCACGAACGCCTTGAAGGTGCTTCCGGCCTGACGGCAGGTCTTGCCGTCGATGAGCTTGTTGCAGCCACCTCCCGCGAGGTCGACCTTCGCGCCCGGCACCTTGTCGTAGTAGTGCTCGCCGCCGACGTAGGCCTTGACCTCGCCGGTCTTCGGGTCCATCGCGACCAGGGCGCCCGACGGGTCGGTGGCCGGGTCCTCGAGGATGCGCCCGATCGACTGGACGGCCAGCGCCTGGAGGTTCGGGTCGAGCGTCGTCTTGATCCGCAGGCCGCCCTCGTAGAACGAGCGCTGACGCGCGTCGGGTGTCGCGCCGAACTCCGGGCGGCTCTCGATGAAGCGCCGGACCTCGTCGATGAAGTGCGGCGCGTCTGTGCGCGGGTCGGGTCTCGGAGGCAGGACGCCGAGCGGCTCGGCGCGTGCGCGCGCGATCGCGCTCGCGGGCTCGCGCTTGAGCTGGGCGAGCTTGTCGAGCACCTCGTTGCGGCGGGCGAGCGCACGCGCGGGGTACTTGTCGGGGTCGTAGTCCGTCGGTGAGCGGATGACCCCCGCGAGCAGCGCGCTCTGAGCGAGATCGAGGTCGTGTGCGTGCTTGGCGAAATACTGCTCGGCCGCTGCTTCGACCCCGTACGCGCCTTCCCCGAAGTAGACGATGTTCAGGTACTGCTCGAGGATGGTCTGCTTCGAGTAGCGCTGCTCGAGCTGGACCGCCATGACGGCCTCACGAAGCTTGCGCTCGAGGTTCTTCTCGTGGCCGAGCATGACCGCGCGCACGTACTGCTGCGTGATCGTCGACCCGCCCTGCGAGGTGTCGCCGTTGGAGACGTCGTGCGTGAGGGCCCGCAGGACGCCCCGGGCATCGACGCCCGGATGGTCGTAGAAGCGCTCGTCCTCGATCGCGATCACGGCGGTCGGGAGCGTCGGCGCCATCTGCCGCAGCGTCACCGGGTCGCGGTTCTCCTGGGCGTGAACCGTGGTGAGGACCGTGCCGTTGTCCCACAGGATCTCCGACGACACGGGCTGATGACGGGGGAGCGGGAGCTGGGAGGTGTAGCTGCACGCCGTACCCACGATGGCGAGGAGCAGGACCGTGGTGGCCGCAGCCTGTCGGCGCCGACGGCGCGCGACGAACGAGCCGGTGTGCAGGGCTTCGGAGGAGCGCACCACGGATCATTGTCGTCCAGAAGCCCTCCAAGATTGACGGATGGGTGAGAAATGTTCGCTGCTACGTTCTCGCTGTGGCTCCGGTCGACGAGCAGCTCCGCGTCCTCACGGACGGCACCGTCGACTGCATCAGCGAGGCCGATCTGCGCAGAAAGCTCGAACGGGGCAAGGCCCTCCGGGTCAAGCTCGGAATCGACCCCACCGCCTCCGACATCCATCTCGGCTTCGCCGTCGTGCTGCGCAAGCTCCGCCAGTTCCAGGACTTCGGCCACGTCGCCGTCCTGATCATCGGGGACTTCACGGCACGTGTGGGCGACCCCTCCGGTCGATCGGTGACCAGGCCGCCACTCAGCGCGGCCGAGGTGGACGAGCACGCCGCCACCTACATCGATCAGGTACGCCGCATCCTCGACTTCTCGCCGGAGCGCATCGAGGTACGCCGCAACGCCGATTGGCTCGCCCGGCTCGACATGGTCGACGTGCTGCGGCTCACGGCGAGCACGACGGTCGCTCGGATCATGGAGCGTGACGACTTCGCGCGCAGGTTCCGGGACGGTCAGGCGATCTCCCTGTCCGAGCTGCTGTATCCGTTGCTCCAGGGGACGGATTCGGTCGAGGTGTCGGCCGATGTGGAGCTGGGGGGCACCGACCAGCTCTTCAACAACCTGATGGGACGGCACCTGCAGTCCGACGCCGGGCAGGAGCCTCAGGTGGTGATGACGACGCCACTCCTCGAGGGGCTGGACGGCGTCAACAAGATGTCGAAGTCGCTCGGGAACTACGTCGGGATCGCCGAGCCCGCCAACGAGCAGTTCGGGAAGCTGATGAGCATTCCCGACGAACTCATGCCGAAGTACTTCCGGCTGACGACAGGCTGGCATCCCGACCGGGTCGACGAGACGCTCGATGCGTTGCGCTCCGGGTCACTCCCCGCCGTGGGGGCCAAGCGTCTCCTCGCCCGCACCGTCGTCGACCTGTACGGCGGAGAGGGTGCGGGCGCTGCAGCCGAATCCGAGTTCGACCGCGTGTTCAAGCGCCACGACGCGCCGTCCGAGATCCCGCAGCGCTCGATTCCCGCGGGCGACTTCCCGATGCGCCTCGCGAGCGCGTTGCATGCCGCCGGGCTCGTGAAGTCGAACAAGGACGGCCGGCGCATGATCGAGCAGGGTGCCGTGCAGGTCGACGGCGCGCGCGTGGACGATCCGGAGCTGGAGGTCGACGCCGCTGCCGTCGACGGACGCACCCTCCAGGTCGGCAAGCGTCAGTGGGCGCGCGTGGTGGTGACCTAGCGGCAGAACTTCGCGACGGCCTTCGCGGGGTCGGGAGGCACGGAGACGCCCGAGAGCCGGAAGCTCCGGCCGATGTTGTCGAAGAAGCGGCCGAGGGTCAGGTGCTGCCGGTACGAATCTCGCAGCTCTCGCAGCTCTCCGCAGTCGATCGACTTGCGTGCGTCGGCCACCTGCTGTTGGAACTTCGCCCCCGTCGAGGGCGGGAGCAGCAACCTGATGAGGGTGAAGTTCGGGAAGTCCCGCGCCGGCAGGTTCGAACCGGGTGCGGTGATGCGCGCCGCGACCCAGGGCGGCGGCTCGGGCTTCTCGTGACCGGGCCGGCCCCGGGAGGTGAGCGCGAAGTGGGCGGTCACGGGGTCGGCGAGCCCGAGCGAATCCATGATGTTGACGTTTGTGCCCAGCGCGTACCCGACGATCCCGATGCCCCCCGCGAACACGGTGCTCGGTGTGGCGTCCGGTCCGGGCGAGGCGTCGAGGCGACTCTGTCCGTAGTAGATGCCAGGCGCCTGGAACCACGCGAGCTTCGGGCTGTCGCGGGTGAAGCCGGTGTCCTCGAGGGTCACGACGTTGCGGGCCGTGACTCCGATCGTCGTGTAGTACGGCGAGCTGGGTCGGAGCGCGAGCGCGCACACGACCGCCCACGGGAGCACCGCGAGCGCCACGGCGTCGCGCAGCCGCCAGGCGACGACGGCGACCGGCGCGCAGAACGCGAAGATGGCGGGGAGCAGCAGCCGAGCCGGGATGTAGTCGCCGCCGATGCGCGTGATGTAGAGCGCGTCGAGCGTCGCAGCCACGAGGAACGCGATCACGACGAGCATCGCCCGGCGGTGCTCCCCGGAGAGCCGGCGGACGAGCGGGACATAGCCGCCGAGGGCGAGCAACACGAGCGGGATCCACAGGGCGTAGGTGTTGGCGAAGTCGCGCGCGTAGTCGACACCGAGATTCCAGCGGCTGCCCGAGGCGTCCTTCGCGTACGCCGTGTTGGGGAGGAGCGTGGCGAAGTAGCCCATCCGGAAGATCTGGTAGGCGATGGGAATCGCGACCAGGGCGCCGAGCAGGGCGAAGCGTCGCCTCCAGGCGGTCGCGGACCAGTCGCCCACGAAGAATGCCGCTGCGAACGCGAGCGTCATGAGCGAGAGCTCGGGCCGTACGAGCACGCCGAGACCGACGACGACGGCGCCCCAGAGTGGGAACCGCCGGTCCGACGTCGCCCATCGGGCGAGCACCCAGGCGCACGCTCCGATCCAGAAGAACACGAGCCCGCCCTCGAGCCCGCTGGTCGCGAAGACCCACATGGGAGCGAGCACGGCGACGACCGCGGCTCCGGCCGGAGCGAGGAACGACCCGGGAGCGGTGAGACGGGCGAGGCGCATGCTCCCTGCCGTCGAGAGCGCCAGCCCCGAGACCGTCCCGGCGATCCCGAGGATCACGGCCACCCACTCGAGCCGCAGTGGGGTGAGGAGGTCACCCAGCCACAGGGCGGCGATCCAGAGCGCGCTCGTGTACGCCTCGACCCGTTCCCCCGTGTTGAACACGGGGCCGTGGCCTGCCTGGATCTGCCGGACGATCCGGAAGTTGATGAACCCGTCCTCGTAGGTCCAGCGGTGCGTCCAGGCCATCACGAGCAGCAGCACGACCGGCGCGGCGAGGACGCCCCACTGGAGGACCGTGCGTGTCGTGAGGCTTCCGGCGGCGGGCGGAGCGGTTCCGGGGGCGGTCTCGACCGCGGTCATCGAGCCCTAGGTGCTGAGCACGAGGACGAACGCGAGGATCGCCAACGCGAAGATGATCCCGCCGATGATCATGACGGCCGCCTTGGTGGCGCTCGAGGCGTTCCCGAGACCCATCACGTCGGCGACGGCCGAGCGCTCCTCGTGCTGCAGCCGGGTGTTCTCAGCGGCTGTTCCCACCTTGGGCAGGTGCTGCGAGTGCGACGGCTTCCTCGGCTTCCTTCCCTTGCTCCCCACGGCGCGGCAGCATAGGCGCCGAGGATCTGCCGGAGGCGGCGCCGGGTCCCGCTGCGCTTGACGTACCGGGACGGATTGCCTACGATGGGCGGCCCGCCGCGGGTCCGTCAGAGCGAGCAACGCGCTCGTCGGGACGGCTTGCAGGCGGTGATCTTGACACGGACGCCCCGCTCGAGGCTCTCGAATGTCGCTCTTTGCCCACTCGGGCGGGGAGCGCCGGCCGCGAAGGGCGTCGCCCGACTTCCGGATGGCCGTGCCGTGCCTGCACGAGGCGGTGTCCGCGCAGGAAGGTCGGGCTGCGGCTCCTTGAAAACGGAACAGTGAATGCACAAAAGTCAGTGCGGGCGTCACGCGCCGTGCCACGACCTCCGGTCGTTGCGTGGAGCGGAGACGTTCAACGTCAATGCAATGCCGGTGGAGCGCCTCGCGGCGCGCCACCTGCCAGTTGCCGGACGGGGATCAGTTCTCCCGCCCGGCGGCTCTCAGCATCCAGATCAACGACTCGGCTGCTCCTCGGAGCCGCCCGGTCGCGATCTCGACGGAGAGTTTGATCCTGGCTCAGGACGAACGCTGGCGGCACGCTTAACACATGCAAGTCGAACGTGAAGCCCGGGCTTGCCCGGGTGGAAAGTGGCGAACGGGTGCGTAACACGTGAGCAACCTGCCCCGAAGACCGGGATAACACCGGGAAACCGGTGCTAATACCGGATGCCTTCACCATGTCGCATGGCGAGGTGAAGAAATGGATTCCGCTTCGGGATGGGCTCGCGGCCTATCAGCTTGTTGGTGGGGTAACGGCCTACCAAGGCGACGACGGGTAGCTGGTCTGAGAGGATGTCCAGCCACACTGGGACTGAGACACGGCCCAGACTCCTACGGGAGGCAGCAGTGGGGAATCTTGCGCAATGGGCGAAAGCCTGACGCAGCGATGCCGCGTGCGGGATGAAGGCCTTCGGGTTGTAAACCGCTTTCAGCAGGGACGATGATGACGGTACCTGCAGAAGAAGCCCCGGCCAACTACGTGCCAGCAGCCGCGGTAATACGTAGGGGGCGAGCGTTGTCCGGATTTATTGGGCGTAAAGAGCTCGTAGGCGGTTCGATAAGTCGGGTGTGAAATCTCCAGGCTCAACCTGGAGGCGCCACCCGATACTGTCGTGACTGGAGTCCGGTAGAGGAGTGTGGAATTCCCGGTGTAGCGGTGAAATGCGCAGATATCGGGAGGAACACCCGTAGCGAAGGCGGCACTCTGGGCCGGTACTGACGCTGAGGAGCGAAAGCGTGGGGAGCAAACAGGATTAGATACCCTGGTAGTCCACGCCGTAAACGTTGGGCACTAGGTGTGGGGCTCTATCGACGGGTTCCGTGCCGCAGCTAACGCATTAAGTGCCCCGCCTGGGGAGTACGGCCGCAAGGCTAAAACTCAAAGGAATTGACGGGGGCCCGCACAAGCGGCGGAGCATGTGGCTTAATTCGATGCAACGCGAAGAACCTTACCAAGGCT